>JBEULK010000003.1:0-53364 GCA_041287325.1 Pyrobaculum sp.
TTACCTTTCTCCTAGACGGTTCTATGCCATGTATATTTATAACTCGCGATAAATGGCCCCCCTATGTATATGAAAAATTGAAAAAAGTAGGCGAGGTAGAGGTATATCCCTTCGGGCGCTCGCCGTGGTCTACCAGGGGGGTGCCTAAAGATGTTCTGATCAACGCCGCAAGACGTTGCGATGCCTTGGTGATATTTATCGGCGATGTAATAGACCGCGAGGTTTTAGACGCTGGAGATAAGCTGAAGATTGTGTCTACAGCCTCCGTAGGCGTGGACCATATCGACGTAGAGTACGCCAAGAAGAAGGGCGTGGTTGTGGCACATACGCCCTACGTATTGGTAGACGCCGTGGCCGACTTGGCCGTGGGGCTGTTAATAGCGTTAGTAAGGAGGATAGTCGTCGGCTACAGGTTAATTAGGACTGGACAAGCCGAAGAGGTGTGGGGGTCGCTTCTGGGCGTGGACATTAGGGGCAAGCGGGCTGGCATAGTGGGACTCGGCGCCATTGGATCGGCCGTTGCCAAGCGTCTCTTGGCCTTCGGCGCGGAGGTGGTTTATTGGAGCCGGCGGCGGAAGCCAGAGGTCGAGTTTGCCCTGGGCATTAAGTACCTAGACTTAGACGAGTTGCTTGCCACAAGCGACTTTGTATTTGCGACGATGGCTCTTACCCCGGAGACCAAGGGCTTTTTCAACCGCGACCGCATCTTGAAGATGAAGAGGGGGGCCTTTTTCATAAATGTGGCGAGGGGAGGGCTTGTTGACACAGAGGCGTTGGTGGATGCGCTGGAGTCTGGCCACCTAGGAGGCGCCGCGCTTGACGTATTTGATGTGGAGCCCCTGCCGCCGGGGCATAGGCTCACAAGGCTTGAAAACGTAGTGTTGACGCCTCATATCGGCTCTGCAACCGAAGAGACTAGGGCGCGGATGGTCGAGCTGGCGGCAGAGAACGTGGTGCGGTTCTTTAAAGAAGGTGCGCCGCTCTACGCTGTGTAGCCGAAGACTAAGCGGTCTAGCGCGTTTTTAAACCGCACCCACCACTCGTAATAGTCGTCGTAGTCTTCAAAACGCCACTCTTTTGCGCCGAGTTCTCTGGCCATTGTAGAAACGAGGTCTCTTGCTATCTGCGACTCCCAGGGCATGGGCTCTGCGCCTGCTAGTTTTGAATAATACGCTATTTCTCGGTACAGCTCCCTCGGCGGGGCGAGTCCTATTAACCTGTATAGGTCTTCTAACACGGGCTCTGCCCACCCTCTGTGGAATCGGCATATGCCTGCGTTGTCTAAAAGCGACTCTGCCACTGCTCTTTCGTAGCTAGACTTGGCGAAGTCCTCTGGCGTCATGAAGGTGGGGTTGTAGTTGGTCCAGTACCTCCCCTGTATATACATAGGCGCGACGAGGCCAGGGGCCCAGTAAAAATTCGGCGTCATGTAGCCCTCTGTTCCGTACGCCGCGTAGACGGCGAGGTCTCTAAACCTCACCCCTGTCTGTCTCACCCTGTCTCTAAACTTCTTCTCTAGCTCTCTGGCCGCTTTTCTAATGCCCCACTGGGCCACAAGGGCTAACACCTCCGTTGTTTTGTTTACAAAATTTTGTATTAGGTCCAAGGCGAGTTTTGCGTTTATACGTGAGTCGACCTCCGGCTTGAAGGAGAGGGGGTCGAACGCAGGGGATTGGCTTAACCCGACTTCCTCCGGTTTTAACAGCCCGTGGTGTATGGAGTCGAATATCCAGGCGATTACGTGGCCAATCTCAATGGCGTCTAGGCCGAATTTGTCTATTGCGTCTACCAGGGGCACGGCTTCTTCAAATATGTAGTTCCCTATAAAGGGGCCGACGGCGTGGAAAGGCTCGTAGTCTACCTTCTTGCCTCGCCAGACTTTTTTACACACCACGGGGCAGGGCTCGCCGCAGTTGTACCAGCTCTTAGCTTTTTCGAAGACCTCCTCTTGAAAAGGCTTCCAAAACAGCCTTATGATAACATCGGCGTGTTTTATCCGCACCTCCTTAGGCATGTAAATCGACTTGTAGCCGAAGAGGGGGAGCAAGTCGCGATAATGTGGGTAGTTTACGCCGAAGGTGCCCCCTGAGCCGACTTTGGGGTCGTACCTGTATTTCATAGTCTTTTCGTTTAGCACTTCTATGTAGGTCTTCCCAGTCTTGAGTTTAAAGATTTGGTTCACGGCGTCGGCGTTTGCTACTTGCGGGTGTCTGGGCCTCTTCTCGCCTCCCACCACCACCGCCGCCACGTTATGTCCCTGCGCTAGGGCTGTGCCGGGGCCTCCTCTTGCGGCGAAGTCCTCGGCGCCTGGTTTAAACTCTCCGCTTCTGGCGTCTACATCGATGGAGGCCACGGCGCCGTTGTACGTCGTGTACGAGGCTGGGCCCACCACTAACGCCCTTGCGTCGTGTTTTTGGAAGAACTCTTTATGTTTTTGATACAGAGCTTTTATGAGTTCATATGTGCCTGCTGGCTCTATCTCTACAAAGTCCACCGCGCCGTTTGTAATAAACACAGCGGTGGGCCGCGGCGCCTTTCCCACTATTGACACGGCGTCGGCGCCCATGCCCATGGCCTTGTATGCGGCTCCTCCCAGCGCCGATATGTGTAGCGTCCGCGTCTGTGGGCTTTTGAAGACAAAAATTAGGCGGTGTACCCCGTATAGTCTGCCCCCGACGAAGGGGCCGAGTCCAAAGACTATAGGCGCTTCAGGCGATAAAGGGTCTAGGCGCCAACTCTCTTTTTCCTTGTGTATTTTCAACGCAACGTCAACTGGCCCAGAGGCGTCGAGGTCTCTCGTGGCGACGGTCTTGTTACCAACGTTTATTTCAAGTATTCTCATGGCCTTTTTCGAGTCTTCTCTAATTAAGTTTTTGGCTATGGTAGAGTATACTCGTTAGACTCAGTAATACTTTTAAAGAGTTGTAAATATAAAGACAATGAAAATTAGGGAATTGGTTAAAGATGCCGTTGTTTCGTGTTACGCCGACGAGCCTATTGAATGTGCTGTGGCTAAGATGTATGCGGCCAACGTAGGTAGCGTAGTCGTAGTGGACCGCGGAGGGCGCCCCATCGGCATCATCACAGAACGCGACGTAGTTAGGCTGTTGGCACAGGAGGTGGATTTCAAAACGCCTCTGGAGCAAGTGGCGCGTAAAAACCTAATCACGGCATCGCCAGACGACACAGCCCTCTCGGCCGCTGTAAAAATGATTGAAAACAACATCAGACATATGCCGGTGGTAGAGGGCGGGCGCGTCGTCGGCGTTGTGAGTATTAGAGACGTGCTCAGGGCGTTGCTGACGGCAGAGGCCTTTCCCTAACCCATGTTTTTCTATGCTTAAGGCCGCGTTGGCACGAGAGGCTCTGAAATTTGTAAAAGGCGGCATGGTTATAGGCCTGGGGTCTGGGACCACAGCAAGGGAGTTTATAAAAGCCCTGGCGTCTCTTAAAGAGCTGGAGTTTGTTCTAGTGGCCACTTCGGCTGACAGCGAGATTTTGGCACATGAGGTGGGGCTCGGGGACAGGCTTAGGCCGATGTGGGCTGTGGATCGAATTGACTTAGCCGTGGACGGGGCGGACGAGGTTACGGCAGATAAGATAATGCTGAAGGGCAGAGGCGGGGCCTTGCTTAGGGAGAAGATTGTTGACTACGCTGCGGAGAAGTTCGTGGTGTTGATAGAGCGGGGCAAGCTGGTGGAGAAAATTCCTTCGAAGAACCCAGTCCCGGTAGAGGTGTTGCCCTGGGCCTGGAGATTTGCCGCAAGGCAAATCGTCCAGAAATACGGCGGGTCGACTGCGTTGCGAGTAGGCGAGGGGAAGCTGGGTCCCGTGGTTACAGACAACGGAAACTACATCTTAGACTGGCGGCCCGACGGTCCCATAGACCCCTCTCTCGAAGATGAAATTAAGCATATCCCAGGAGTCGTTGAGACTGGCATCTTCTCGAAAAGAAAAGATGCCATCGTGTTAGTGGCGTCTGAAGAGGGAGTGACTTTTTTGTAACGCCCTTATTCTGCCGAAATGCCTCTTACACTATAGCTATTTTTAAACAATTGTTTTAAAGTGTGGTGGTTGTTCTTCACAATTGTCTTTCTTATCCTCTTGTTGTTAACGGGCGTGTTTGTAGTGTTAAAAGACAGTTATGAAGGCGTTCTGACGGCTTATCGATATGCTAAATTCGCCATAGATCAGTGGGATTCTCTCGTCTCGACTCTCCCGACTGCTGTATGTAAAGCGGCAGAAGACAAGGCAATTAATGCCGTGCGTTCTTTAAACATAAGCGTTTATAGAGAGCTTGGCGATTTGTTTAACGGTACAATGTCTAAGGTTAGAGAAAGGTCCTTATTAAAACTTAACTACACGTGGAAGTTTAAAGGAGATGTTTTTACATACAGTATACAGTGGCGTAAGCGAAGTATCTCGGGGGCAGTCAACTGGCTTAGGCCGTCTGTTCTCATCTCTGGCGTTAGGAACATTAAAGCCCTCTCCTTTGACTTAACTACATCGACTATTCAGTCGTCTTTATATCCACACGTGCCAGAAAACGCCGTGTTAACCGGCGTAGTGTGGGGGACGCTCTCCGGAGCTGGGGTCTACACGGGGGTTTTACACGGCGAGTATACGCTCGTGGACAAAACCCCGCTTAGATGCATAAACGGCTCGCTTTCGACGTCTTTTACCGCAGACCACTTCGCGGTGTTAATCGGCAACTACTCCACTTACTACATCTACATCTACGAGTACGTCTACATAGAGAAGTAGGTCCCTGTTGTAAAATAACTCCACCCCCTCCACTTCAACGCCTCGCCTCTCCAGTACACAACCCCGCTACCCTCTGTCACTTCTGCAAAGGAGATGTAGGGGCTTTTCACCTCGCACTCCCGCCTCAGGGCAAAGACGGGGAGAAACTCCTCGCCCCCGTTGAATACCAACTCCTCTGTGTCTAGCCCCCACGCCGAGGCGAAGTCCAACACCTCGGCGGTTGTTGGAAGCTCTTTTACGTGTATGTCCACGCCCCTGGCCATTGTCCAGAGGACGTCGGCCAGGCCGTCGGAGGAATCCATACTGGCAGTTACGCACTCAATTGGAGGCAAGGGCCAGAGGGGGGTGGGTCTCCTCAGCGCCTCTACGCCTTTTTTAACCACGGGGTGGTCCACGTGCCAATGCCTATACGCTATCGACGTGTAGCCGAATTGAGGTATAGTCACGAGGATGTCGCCAGGCCTAGGCCTCCTCCCTAGCCTTACGGGGGCCTTACCCAAGAGGGATATGTCTACTACCACTTCGCCTCCCTGATTCAAGTCGCCTCCCACATACTTGATAGAAAAGCGCTCGGCCGCCTCTAAGACGCCCCTTATAACCTCGCGGACCACGTCTATGTCAGGCGCGGTCACAGAGACTAACATATAGGTACGTTCTACAAATTTTACACGCATGTCGCTGTAAGCAGACGCCACGTTACGCCAGCCGAAGTCGCTCCACGACTGAAACGGCAATTTTGAAGTAGAAGCAGACGAGCCGTCTATTTTAAACGCCCACTCGCCTACGTACGAAACGTCGTTATCCTCCTCTCCCAGCCTCTCGACTAGCTTACGAAGAAACTCCTTCTCCACTACTCAGCCGTCACTTCTTCTAAAATCATTAACGTGTCTGAGTCGCCTCCTCTTAGCTTTTGCCAGAGAGGCGAGTTCTTGCACAAGACGTACCTAGTCCGCGCACGCGAATCGTCTCTCTGCATTAAGCCGGCTTCTACTAACTTTTCGAGGACGTGCTTAACAAGAGTCAGCGCTACTGGAGCTGTGGTGTCAACCCCCCCGAACTCTAACACCCTCCTTGGCGTAAATGAAACACAAGACCCCCTGGCCTCACCCACTATTTTAAGCATGCCTTGGTACACCGTTTTTAACACGCTTTTGAAATCGGACAGGTTAAAACGATAGTTCATGATGGTAGTCTTTGTCGAAAATAAAACCCCACTGCACAAAGAACCCCACTAGGTATTATTGTGTTTCCTGTCTTTTACCTGTATTACCGCCGTTGTTAAAGCATCAGACAGCTACTCTCCGACGACTACCACTGTCACAGTCCTCCTAGGCCTTGGGCCGTCCATTTCAATTAGCATAATCTCTTGCCACGTCCCGCGCCTTAATTCCCCGTTTACAACCGGCATGACTAAGTGAAAGCCGACGAATATGTTTGCTAGATGAGCGTTGGCGTTGTCGTCTATTTCGTCGTGTCTGTAGCCTGCGCCTCGTGGGAAGAGCGAGCGTAACTTGTTTAAGATGTCCTCCTTTAGCCGCGGCTCGTTCTCATTTGCCGTGAGAAGAGCTGTGGCGTGTGGCACGTAGATTAAGACAACGCCGTTTTTCACGCCGCTTCTCCTCACGACTTGCTCCACTTCGCCAGTGATCACCACCACCTCCTCCCTCGCCCGGGTTGACGTCGAGAACTCCTCTACGTAGACTTTCATAAGTGGCCGTCTACCTGTGAATTTAAGCTTCGCTCCTAGGACAAGTAGATGTACAAGGCGCCGGCCGCCAAACCGCTGATTAAGTTCACCGCCTCGTTGCTGACAAGACCCTTCTTCATACACCCCGGCAACGGCGTCTCGTATATTCTGCCTCCACAGACGTACTTCACTTGTAACAAGGCGCCCACTACGCTGTCAAGCAACTCCCCCAGGTAGCCCAAGGCGGCAACCAGCCAGAAGGGAGCCGCCACGCCGAGGGCTTGGGCAGACGCTCCTATGAACACGGCCCCCGCCAGTGAGGAGAGCATACCCACTAGCGTGACGCCGCCGGAGACGCCAGGTTCTACTCTACGCCACGGCGCGATGACGTAACGAGGAACGCCGCCATACGCCACCCCGACCTCACTGGCCCACGTATCGGCAGTTGCCACTGCCGTGGATACGGCGGCGGCCCCCAAGAACTCCTGCCGCCCAGTGGCCACGTATAGTAACGCATACAGCGCAATAGGCGTCCCAACGCCGAAAACTTGCCTAAGCGAGCGGCCAGAGACGTCCTTCAGCCCCATTGCCTTTTTCCACTCTGCACGTAGCCTCGTCAGCGCCGAGGAGGAGACAAAAAACAAGGCCATTAGTACAAACAGCCCCGTGTGCGCTAAAGCTACGGCAGACCCGACCGCCACGGCGACTACTGTACCTCTCGGCGTGAGATAGCGCCTCCTCAAGGCAAGGAGGGCTAAGAGGGCGATGGAGGGGATGGTAACGAAGTAAAGATCCATCGCGCCACCAAACCTGTAGTTATAAATGAGTTTCCAGACATACTTTATAACATGTGAAATTCGTTGCGTCATGGACATCTTGACAAGGCTCCACGAGAAGTACGGCGCCGAGATTGAAAACGCCCTCGTGAAATACCTATCCGCCGACTTGGCCCCCGACTTTAGAGAGGAGGTGCTTTACCAGATAAAGACTGGGGGCAAGCGCTTCAGACCTCTCCTCACGCTAGCCACGGCCGAGGCCATCTCCGGCCAGTGGAGACCCGCCCTCCCCGCCGCCGCTGTTGTTGAGCTGATTCACAACTACTCTCTAATCTACGACGACATTATCGACAGGGGGGACGTGCGGAGGGGGCTTCCTACCGTGCGGAAGGCATACGGCGATAACGCCGCTATATTAATCGGCATTTGGTGTAGGGAGGCTATTGAAGAGGCTGTGTTAGAAACGCCTAAGCCGACCCTCTTCGCAAAAGAAGTGGCTAAGGTCATTAAGGCTATTGACGAGGGCGAGAGGCTTGATATATTGTTTGAATACGCGGGGCGGACAGACCCCTACTTCATCAAGGCGAGGAGGGCCGACGTCACCGTGGAGGATTACGTCCACATGGTTTCTCTGAAGACCGGCGTGTTAATCGCCGCCGCGGCTAAGTGGGGCGCCATGTCGGTGACGGACAACGCCGAGGTGGTAGACGCCGCGTGGAACTTCGGCCTCAACGCAGGCATAGCGTTTCAGATCATCGACGACGTACTGGACATATACGGAGACCCCAAGAAGTTTGGAAAAGAAATCGGCAAGGACATAAAAGAACATAAGAGGGGCAACGCCGTGGTCGCCCTGGCGCTGTCTAAGTTACCGCCGCCGGGGAGGGAGCAACTCCTCTCCATACTGTCAAAAGAGGATGTCGGCGAAGACGACGTGGAAAAAGCTGTAAAGCTAATCGACTCCACCGGCGCGAGGGAAGAGGCGTTGAGGATGGCGCAGAGATACCGCTCCGAGGCGGAGCGCCACCTCTCAAAAGTGCCGAATAACAAAGAGCTTAGAGAGCTCCTGAGCTTCATAGTGGAGAGGCAGTATTAATGTATATCGTCAAGTTCGGCGGATCGGCTATCACCGACAAGAAACGGCCTTATACCTACAAAAGGGGGAAAGTGGCAAGAATCGCCTCTGTGCTGAGAGGAGTCAGGGCCGTGTTGATACACGGGGCCGGCTCCTTTGCCCACCCCCACGTCAAGTCCTTCGGCCTCACCCCCGTCGGCATAGCCTACACAAAGGCCTCGCTGAGGCGGCTGACGTCGTACGTCGTCGAGGAGTTGTTAGAAGCGGGGATCCCCGCGCTGCCGATGGAGCCTAGCGAGTTGTTCTGGGGCAGGCGAATTACCCGGCCCGAGGTCGTTGCACACGCCTTAGAGAGGGGGCTGTACCCCCTGCTCCACGGCGACATTGTGCCGTCAGACGAGGGCTACGTAGTCGTCAGCGGAGACGACATCGCAGTAGAGTTGGCTAGGCACTTTAAGCCCAGAGCCGTGGTTTTTCTAATGGAGGTAGACGGCATCTACACGGCACCGCCCGGCGCACCCGGCGCCGAGAAGATTAAGAAAATTACGCACAGCTTAGAGGTTGAGGGCACAGCTGGCGTAGACGTCACTGGGGGCGTGAGGAAAAAGGTAGAAAGCGGCTTAGAAATTGCAAAAATGGGCGTCCCCGCCTACTACTGCTCTATCGACGACTCGGAGTCGCTCAAAGCTATCATCAGCAGAGGCGGAGACGTTGGTTGCACCTATGTGGAGCCTCACACAGAGATCGCCGCCTGAGCTACGCCGTTGGTTATTGTAATCCTAACTGCGCCTGTCTGTCCAAGGCCTACGTTGTATTTGTTAAGCACGGCGTTTATCCACGCGGCTACTTTCTGCCACTGGGCTTGGCTGTAGGTCAGCACTACTATTGGGTGTCCTTGAGCGTTGCGTAGTGAGTAAAAGTCGTCTTCCAACACGCCGGTGCCTTGTAACGGTACCGGCACCACGTAGACAGGCCTCTCGGCGGAGTCTATGAGGAGCTTGGTCGCCAAGGCGTCTTGAAGCGGGACGCCGGGCATGTAGTTAAACACATAGACGTAGGCGTTGCTAAAGTTAGGAGGCGGGCCCTCCGTCACATTCCCTTTGTAAAAAACATAGCTACGCTCAGTGTTTAAAACTACGTCAAAAGAGGGGGTGCCAGCCCCCTTACCGCCGAGTATAATGCCACCAAGCCCCGTGGTGCCTAGTATATATCCAGTCTCTGCGAATATCAGCGCGGCGAGCGCGATGTAGAATATCTTTCTCCGCCTCCTCCGCGACTCGGACCGGGCAGGCATGCCCACGCCGTCTATACGTGTTTATATACTTGATGTACTAACAGCCTAGCAGGCTCCCCGGGTTCGCCGCAGTGACCCACATCGCGAGAAGGTATAGTAATAGGAGCCCCATCCCCACCGTCTCCAACGTCTTATACCACCTGGACAACAAGAGAGACGCCCCGGTCAGGACTCCCAGTATGACGTAGCCAGACAACACGCCGCAGTGAGGCATGTATACAAGGCTCCACAGCCCAGACAGCACGAGTGATATGAACACCACCGCCGCCAGGCCCAAGGCCACGTCGAATTTGTCCATAGGCGTTGGTTTAGTCACGTTTTTAAATATGAAAATGAGGGTGGGCGTGTCGGTTTTGTTCTCGGCAGAGGTAACGTGCCCTGTCTGTGGACAGAAGAGCCTTCGATACGTAGAGTTGTTATACGACACTCCGTTCTTCGGCAAAGTTCTTATCCAGACGGGCTACTGCCATACGTGCGGCTATCGTTTCACAGATGTAGAGTACGCAGAAGTAGGCAAGCCGACGAGAGTGATCTTCACTCCGAGAGACGGTGAGGACGTTGCAAAGTCTTTTCTCATACGTAGCAAGACTGGCACGATATACTCCCCAGACTTGGGGTTTACTCTCGAGCCCGGGAGCCACGGCGAGTCTTACATCACCACAGTGGAGGGCTTCTTGTACAAGGTAATAGACTACGCAGAGAGGCTGAAGATCCTTGAGCCGGAGAAGGGCGACGTGATAGACGCCTTTATGGAAAAAGTCTACCGCAAAATTGAGGAGGGCGGGTTCACCCTAGTAGTAGAAGACCCCCTGGGCAAGTCTTTTATCTCGCCGTACAGGCCCGACACAGTCAAGGTGGAGCATTTAGAAGAGCCGCAACAGTAGCGCTACGCCAGCGGCACATCTTTACAATACGTCAATACGTAGTGGTCTAGCACGTGGACAAACTCGTCGTAGCTCAGCAACTTCTTGTACAAAGCCTTTGCCAAGTCTGCCGTGTCGTGGCCCAGTTGCTTATATCGACAGGCTCGTATCAACGTGGCCAGCTTGTCTGCGAAGGCCACTATCCTACCCACCAGGTTAGTCTCGTACCTATACCAGCGGAACAGCTCGGCCAGGTGCGGCATCTCTCTCTTGAAAATCTCCTCCTCCAGCTCCTCCCAGCGCACCCTCTCCCTCACCTCCTTCCCTGGGTGGCCCAGGAAGGCCTCGGCCAAGTCGTGGACAGCCGCCACCGCCAAGACCTTGGAGAGGTCCACGTCGGCGCCCTCTGCCTGCAACCGGGCCGCCACCTCCGCGGCTAAGAGAGTCGCCAATAGTGAGTGTTGACACACAGTTTCTGCGTCTAAGACCCCCCGCTGAAGCCACCCCACCCTCGGCGTCTTACACAGGGTATCTGCCACCGCCAATAGGTCCATGGCGTGGCTACTTGAGGAGGCTTTAAGTATTTAAGGCGAGCCGAAGCCTAGGGGGTCGCTCCGATGGTCTATCTCATATGCGTAGGGACTCCTCAGCACCTCCGGCACCTCTTCTTTTCTGAAGTTTGCCAACGCCCACGACATCTTTGCATAGGCCACCTCGGGCAACATGTCTTCCAACGGCACGACGCCTAGGGCTAAGAGCTCGCGCCCCCTCCTGTAGACGTAGAGATTCGTCCTCCCATACAACGTCTGGCTAGTCATCGCCACCACAATGCCGTTGTCTACTAGCTTCTTCACCGCAGGGAGCAGGTACTCCCCCACGTGGCCGAACCCCGTGCCCTCCAACACCACCCCCTTAACCCCCAGGTCGAGCAGAACTTCTAAAAATCTGGGCTGCATCCCCGGGTAGAACTTGACCAGCGCCACCGCCTCCTCGAATTTGGTAGTGTACGAAAGACCGCCTCTAGGCTTGTACTCCTCCACGAGGACTTTCAAGACGTCTTGGTCTGGCAAGTATTCGGCGAGGGGCGGGGCGTTGATGGACTGGAAGGCGTCTCTCCTCGAGGTGTGCATCTTCCGAACCCTAGTCCCTCTGTGTACTGCGATTACTGTGTCGCTACTTGTCTTATGCATTACGACGACAGACTCGGCGAAGGGAGCCCTGGCGGCCACGGCCAGGGCGCCTCTTAGGTTTAAAACAGCGTCGGTGGAGGGCCTGTCGCTAGACCTCTGGGCGCCGACGAGTACTATCGGACCCGGGGCTTTCTCGAAGGCGAAGGCCAAGGCGGCGGCTGTGTAGTGCATAGTATCTGTGCCGTGCAGGACCACCGCTCCTTTTGCCCCTTTTTCAAAGGCTTCTCCTACCTTCGAGGCGAGGAGGGACCAGGTGGCGGGGGTGAAGTCTTCGCTGAACTTCGACGTGACTTCTACTAACTCAACGGAGATCTCCAAGCCGCCTAGAAGCTCGAAGAGGTACGAAGCGCTTAGAGTGGGGTATACGCCTCCCGTTACGTAGTCTACTCTCGACAAGATGGTCCCGCCGGCGGCGAGAATCCATACAAGGCGTCCCTCCCCGCGGGGGGGCTCTGTAGTTTTAAAAGCTGGGGGCGGCACCTCGCCGAGGTCTACCATTTCTCTTATCCTGCTTTTCTTAAAGCCCACGTTGTAGCCGTTTTTCAATTTCACCACCACCACGTCGGGGTCACTCAGCTGAGTAGGAGGCATTAACACACCCTCGAAGACGTCCCCAGTGTCTAAGACCACGCGGACTCGTTTATACATAACTGTCGAGCCAAAAAATCTCATTAAAGTTTTCTACCCCGTGCCGCGGCTTGCCAGCTCGGCTCCACTCTGGGGTACAGCGTCTCATCATGTGACACGGTGAAGAACGCAGACGCCTCTAGCCGCATTCTACAGTACTCTACATACAAGCCGAAGCCGTCGTACTACCCATCCGCCGCGGCGCTACTGCAGAGACGAAGGGGGGTGCGCCCAACCGCCTCTGCTAAGTCTCGAAAATGTCGCTACCTCTTGTCTGTATATACCACGGCGTTCCCCCAGCGACTAGTGTACAGAATTCGAACGCAGATCTCTCATACACGCGGTTTTGGCCTCGTATGCCCTGCAGACTGGTTGAACCTACCTCACAGAGCCCCCGCTGTGGGCTGGGAAGCGGGTTAACACAACGACGGTGCGCACCCGGCGCTTAACATCGCCATTAACACTGTTACCGGCTCCGGGTCTAAACTAGCAAGTCGAAAGTCTCCGCAGATTCGTCTGCCCACATCTCGAGCACACACCTCCGCGGCCGTAAATGCCAAAGCCGACGACCTGGTCCCCACGCCTAGCCGCCCGTTCCAGAGAGCCCAGACACGTTGAAGCGCCACCTTTATCTTAAGAGTTGTCGTGAAAACACACTGACACCGCCTCGGAGCCGCTTTTTTAGATTTCTAAGCCCTTGTTACGAGATGACGCACGCCGGCTCCTCGTTTACCACAGTAGCTGTAAATATGAAAGAGAACCCCTCCCTGGTGTAAAGTCTGCCGATAGGCATTGTGCCAGGCGCCACCCTAACCCCCGGCACAAATGCTTTGACCTCCGCCGCCTCGCCAGCTCTTACCTGCGACGCCGGGGAGCCACGTACGTACACCTCCACCTTAGAGGCCCCGACGCCGTTTAGCTCCACTCCGCTGATTGCAAGCCCCCCGGCGCCGCCTACGGAGATGCACAACTTGACGCCGGCGCCGTCTCGCAGGGGGTATGCATAGGCCTGCGTCACCGCAACGTAAGTGTATTGAGTCGCGGCATTAAAAGTTGTGTATAGGTAAGAGGCAACTGCAAAGGCGATTACTAAAATAAAGGCGAGGAGGATGGCCACTTGTATGCTTACAACGACCCCTCTCACGTATATTCTTACATATGTATTTAAATCCAACGGGGCGGTGCCCCGCCGAGGTCACAGGCCGGCAATACGCCGTTCTCACCCGGCGTAGTCCCGGCGACAAGAAATATGAAGAGTTTTAAAAATCTTAGCCCTTTACGACGCCTATGGGCCTCTGTCTGACCACCTTCTTGGCAAACCCCACCTGGTGAGCAGACTCAACTACTCTGTCCACGTCTTTGTACGCCCAAGGCGCCTCTTCGCTTATTACCTCCGTCTCTGCGCTTCTTACAATAATGCCGCGTTTTGCCATCTCCTCCTGTACCTTATGCGGCGGGTACATCCTAATCGCCGCCTCTCTGCTCAACACGCGGCCTGCGCCGTGTGGAGCAGTGCCGAAGGTTAGCTTAAACGCGTCGTGAGTCCCCACGAGAATCCACGAGGCGGTGCCCATCGACCCTGGTATCAAGACGGGCTGACCCACGTCTCTGTACTTGGCAGGGATCTCCGGACGCCCGGGCGGGAAGGCCCTCGTCGCGCCTTTGCGGTGGACCCACACCTTCTTCACAGTCCCTCTTTCGTCCACCACGTGATCCTCTAGTTTTGCAATATTATGAGCCACGTCGTACACCAACTCCAAGCCCACCTTTTCTATGGAACCGAAGACTTTCTTAAACGCCTCTCTTACCCAGTGCATAATGACATGCCTATTTGTCCACGCGAAGTTGGCGGCGGAGGCCATGGCCTTTATGTAATCCTCAGCCACCTTGTCTTTAAGCGGAGCAGCCGCAAGCTCGCGGTCTGGGAGGTTTAGGCCCCACTGCCTCATTTTCCTCTCCATGACGAGGAGGTAGTCGGTGGCCACCTGGTGCCCGAAGCCTCTGCTACCCGTGTGAATCATCACGAGGACTTGGCCCTCCCTCTCTATGCCGAACGTCCTCGCCGCCTTCTCGTCGTATATCTTGTCCACTAACTGGATCTCTAAGAAGTGGTTGCCTGAGCCCAAGGTGCCCAGCTGGTCGCGTCCCCTTGCCTTAGCCTTTTCACTTACCTTAGACGGATCTGCCAACTTCCACGACCCCCTCTCCTCGATGTACTCCATGTCCTCGGCCCACCCGTAGCCCTTCTGCACCGCCCACTCCACGCCCTCTGCCAAGACCCGCTCAAACTCGCCGGGCGACAGCCTGAGGTGCCCAGTGCCGCCGACGCCGGGAGGGACGAGCCTAAATATCGTATCTACCAGCTCCTTGAGCTTAGGCCTCAACTCCTCTTCTGTGAGGTTTGTCCTCAACACGCGGACCCCGCAGTTGATGTCGTAGCCTATGCCGCCCGGCGAGATTACGCCTTCCTCTGCGTCGATGGCCGCGACGCCGCCGATCGGGAAGCCGTAGCCTTGGTGCGCGTCTGGGAGCACTATGCTCCACCGATAGATACCCGGGAGACAGCCCACGTTAATCCCCTGCTCAAGGGTCAAGTCCGCCTTCATTTTTTCAAGCAATACGCTGTCGGCGTAGATCCTCACAGGCACCTTCTGACAGGGCTTTACGCCGGGAGGTATCTCCCAGACATAGTCGCTAACTTTGTTAATAGGAATGTTTCTCATAGGCAGATGGCTGTATCTACTTAAAAAGTTTACCCGGAGCCGTCACTTCATCCTCCGCCTAAGCTCTTCACAGACATCTGCAAGAGTGAGGCCCTTGGCGTGTAGCAACACTAACAAGTGGTATAACAAATCCGCCGATTCCTCCACCACTCTTTTGTCATCCTCGGCAAGAGCCGCCACTGCCAGCTCTACTGCTTCCTCGCCAACTTTCCTAGCAACGTGGGGCACCCCGGCGCTGACAAGACGGTAAGTATAACTCTCGGGGCTGGCCTCGGCGACCCTGTCCCTAATCACCTTCTCGAGCTTATCTAAAACGTCGCAGGACATGGCCTACAACGCCTTATAGTGATATTGAAAGCCTTCGTACCTGGCCAACACACGCGCCGCCTCTGCCAGCTCGCTGGGAGACGCCGCCTCGGCGACGCCCACTGGCTTCATAAAAGTAATAGGCGTAATTATGCCTCGCCACCTCGCCGAGCCGCCTGTGGGCAGTACATGGCTGATCCCCGCCACATAGTCGAGGAAGGGGCTCGGCATGTTTATCGAAACCGCGCCGACGTTTCTCACCATATACGCCAGCTCTCTCCGCCCCCAAATCTCTAAATGCTCCGGCGCCACGGCGTCTATAAACTCGGCGGCCTCAGACACGCTTGTCACTTTTCTCGTTTCCAAGGGGCCCATCGACGACGTCTTCTCCCTCTTGTATATCTCCCTCACCGCGGAGAGAAGCGCCTCGTCGGGCGACAGGATATATGCAAAAGAAGTCGGGCCGTGTTCTAACTGGGCCAAGGCCCCCCTCACGACCACCTCCGGCGGCATCGACTCTGCATATACCACAAGCTCCGTGGGTCCCTCTATTCCGTCTATGCCGACGCTTTTTGAGAGGACGTACTTGGCGGCTTGTACATAGAGTCCGCCGGGCCCCGCCACCATGTCCACCCCCATGTGATAAACGGCGTATGCAAGGCCGTGCGGGCCGCCAAATTGCAACACCCCCCTCACGCCCAGCTCCTTTGCTACTGCGAGCAACTCCTCCGTGACGCCCCGCGGCGGAGTTACGATGTAAATCTCCTCCACGCCAGCCACCTCGGCAGGCACAGCCAACATCACCAACGTGGAAACGTAGCGGGCCGGCACGTAGATGGCAACTCTTTTCACCGGGCGCCACAAGACATATCTAACAAAACCGGCGTAGTAGTCGTGCACGTCTACCGGCTTTAATTTTTCGTAAAGCCTCCGCAGAGACTCAGCCGCCTTCAAGGCGGCTTCGACGACGTTCTGCTCCCCGCCGGCTCTGGGCTCTGCCACGGGCTTCTCCGGCTTAACGCCGTCGAAACGTTCTGAATATTTCAAAGCGGCTTCGAGACCTCGTTCCGCCACGTCGTCTATAATTGTCTCAACCTGCTTAATTACGTCTCTGGGAATTGCCTCCCTCTTCATAGCCTTACCTCAACTCCCCGTTGTTGTAAATAGCGTTTTACATCTCTTACAGTTAATACGCGGAAGTGGAAGAGGCTCGCCGCCAAGACGGCGTCCGCGCCCGCGGCCACCGCCTCGTAGAAGTGCGCCAGCTCCCCAGCCCCGCCGGAGGCTATCACGGGGACTCTAACCGCCTGGGCCACGGCCTTGATTAAATCTACGTCGTATCCCAGCTTTGTGCCGTCTCTGTCAATAGACGTGAGGAGTATCTCCCCGGCGCCGAGCTCCTCCACTTTTTTAGCCCACTCCACGGCGTCTAGGCCGGTGGGCGTCCTCCCGCCGTTTATATAAACTTCGAAAAACGACGTCTTCTTGGCGTCTACGGCCACGACAGTGGACTGCGACCCGTACTCGCGGGCAAGAGCCTCAACCAGCTTTGGGTTCTTCACGGCGGCGGTGTTTACAGACACCTTGTCCGCCCCGGCTTTAAACAACGCGTCGGCGTCTTTTATATCCCTCACCCCGCCGCCCACGGCCACGGGAATAGACACCGAGGTGGCAACTTCTCGCACCTTTTGGACAAAGGTCCCCCTCCCCTCCGGAGTGGCAGTGATGTCTAGTATTACCAACTCGTCGGCCCCCTCCTCTTCGTATCTGACAGCCATCTCCACAGGGTCGCCCACCTCTCTCACGCCGAGGAAATTCACCCCCTTGACCACCACCCCCGCCTTGCCGTCCATGTCGAGACAAGGTATTACTCTTACCGCGGGCATACGTCACATCACTGTCATATATATATAGTTACAAGTATTTATGTCCACAAATTGCCTCTGCTGTGTCAGCTAGACGAGAGACAAAGGAGACTGTTGTAGAAGTAGAGCTTAGGCCCGGAGGCGAGTTGCAAGTGGAAACCCCCCTGCCCTTTCTTACCCACATGGTAGAGACCTTGTTGTTCTACAGCGGCCTGGGCGGCCGCGTTTACGTCAAAGAGCTGAGGAGCCTAGACGACGGCCACCACGTCATCGAAGACGTGGCCATTGCCTTAGGCCGCGCGTTAGCCCAGCTACTAGGCGAGAGGAGGGGGGTCGCCAGGTTCGGCTGGGCCGCCGTGCCTATGGACGACTCTTTTGCAATTGCCGCTGTGGACCTCGGCGGGAGGGCGTATTGGGTGGTGAAGGGGAGGCTCCCCCACTTGGTAGTCGGCGGGTATCCTCTCTACATGTTCTCTCACTTTGTCCGTTCCTTTGCCACAGAGGCCAGGGCTACTGTCCACATCTATGTCAGGGGGAGGGACCCGCATCATAAAGTAGAGGTTGCGCACAAAGCCCTTGGGCTGGCTCTCAGACAAGCCATGGCGCCTGCAGGAGGCGTGGCCAGCACTAAGGGCACATTGGCATGATAATCCCCTCTATTGACATCGAGGGGGGAAGAGCCGTCAAGAGGGTGCAGGGCAGGCGGGGCGAGTACGTGTTTGTGGGCGACCCCCTGGAGCTGGCGAAGAGGTTTAGCAAAGCCCCCCTAGTCCACGTCGTGGATCTTGACGGCGCGGAGGCCGGCATGCCTGTAAACAAAGAAGCGGCGGCCGCCGTGGCGGCTGAGCTGGGCGGTAGGTGTCAGCTGGGCGGCGGGCTGAGGAGCGTCAAGTGGATAGAGTGGGCTTTGACTCACTGCGCCTACGCCGTCGTGGGCTCGCTGCCTTTTAAAAGCCCCGCGGTTTTTAAACAGGCCGTAGAGAAGTACAGAGAGAGGCTCGTGGTCTCAGTTGATTACAAGGGAGGCGTGGTGGTGGTAGACGGGTGGAGGAGCGGCGCCGTGAGGGTGGAGGAGGCGGTTAGGCTTTTAAAAGAGGCGGCGCCCCTGGGCGGCCTGGTAGTTACCTCGGTAGACGTGGAGGGAACCGGCGCGGGGGCTTTTGTAAAAGTGTCCGTCTCGGCGTTGAGAGAAGTGGCGAGGAGAGTGTTGTACGCAGGCGGCGTTAGAGACTGTAGACACGTAGAAGATGTATTAAAGGCAGGCTTCGACGGCGTGATTGTAGGCTACGCGTTGTACAAAGGCGACCTCAGAGACTGCGCAGATTGGTTAAGAGATTAGCTTCTCAATAGACGTGACGACTATGTCCTTGGCCCCCGCCTCCCTCAGCCGCATTACTAAGTCTGGCAACTCGTCTTCTGGCACCACGCTGAAGACCTCGTAGACGTCTCCCTTGGCTAGGCGGGTCACACTCGGCGCCTCCATGGCTGGCAGCACTGACAACACGTCGTCTAGTTTAGAAGCTGGGACGTTTAAGAAGATCATCTTCTTCCCCTGGGCTGAGTAGTACCCCTGTATAAACGTGACAAGCTTCCTGGTTAGGTCGTGGTTTACGTAGTCGGGATGTACGATAAGTCTGGCGGAGGTCTCTAACACCGTCGCTATTGGAGTAAGGCCGTGCACCTCTAGCGTCGTTCCCGTGGCCATCACGTCTAGGATGGCGTCTGCGATGCCCAGCTGGGGGAGGACCTCCACAGACCCCGTGACTCTAATTACCCTCACCCTCTTTCCCAACTCGGCGAAGTAGCTATACGCAATGTTGACAAACTTAGTAGCCACCCTAGTCCCCGGGGGGAGCTCCTCCACCGACGCCACGCCGCTTGACTTAGGCACAGCCACCACCAGCTTGCCCTTGCCGAATCCCAGTTCTAAAACCTCCTCTACGTCTGCGCCCGACTCCTCCACGTAGTCGTGGCCGGTGATGCCTGCCCAGACCTTGCCCGACTCCACGATGTAGGGGATGTCCTCGGGCCTCGCCCTAATCACATTTACGTCGCGCCAAGACGTGGGCACAACGAGGGCCCTCTCGTCTGATGCCAACAGCCTGATGCCCACCGCCTCGAGAAGTTTTAAGGTTGGTTCTAATAGACGGCCTTTAGAGGGTATTGCGAGGAGCATGGGGACGGTCCATGGCTCATGTAAAAAACCTATTTTTAAAATTAAAACGCCTCGCCTATCACGGGGTCCGGCGGGCAGTAGACGTCTCCGAACTTCTCTAGGAAGGAGTAGTTTACCAGGTTTTTTATCAGCTTTGTGACTTCTGCGTCGTTTATTTCGCGCCCCTCGGCGGCTTCTAAGGCTCTTTTTATCTCTGACCAAGCGGCACAGCGTTTAGCCGTCTTCATGACCGTGAGATACCTAGGCTCTGCTTGTTCTCTGCCTATTAGAAAATTGCGGAATTCTTGTCTTATTAACGACACGGCGGTATCTAGAGTCTCCCTAAGCGCGGCGTCGTGGGACTTAGTAGTCACGTATTTGTACCCGTACATGGCGAGCCAGCCGGGGACTCCGCCTAGTTTTCTATACACTTGGCGGGGGTCTTCTATACTGAGGCCCCACTCGGCGGCGCCCCTTGTGAGGAAATCCGTTGCCTGTTCTTCTGTAAACGGCTTCAGCTCAATTCGGTCTATCACACGCCCGTATAGGGGGCTCTCGGGGTCTTCTAGTTTTAAAAATTGGCCTAGTAAGCGGGCCTTGGAGCCGCTGAGCACAAACACAATATTTCTCAAGTTGTCGTAGCTGTACGCCAAGGCCGGTAGGACGGAGGCTCCGCGTAGTTTAGACAGCTCCTGCGCCTCGTCGAACACTACGTAGAGCCTCTCCCCCCTCTCCCCAGCCCACTGGTCGAGTCTGTTTAACAAGTCCGCCAGCCTGACCCTGTTCTTGCCCCACCTAAACTTCACGGCGGCGCCTGCCACCTCCACCCCCTCTACTAGACGAAGTACGTCTAGCAGAGACCTCCACCTCCCCACGGCGTGGTTAAACGCGGCCTGGAGCTCTTTCAACAAGTCGGCATATGATATGTAGCCTCTTTCTTCAAAAGACCTGGCGTCTAGGTATATGTGGGGCCTGCCGCCCAGAGCCACGTGTATTAGAGAGGACTTGCCAGTCCTCCTCAGCCCCGTCACTAAGATCAGGGGGCTCTGCGCCTTGGAAAACGCCTCTAGTTCTCTCTCTCTGTCGTATAGGTCCTCTCTACGCGTCTTAGGCCTCGGGTCGAACAGCACCTTTATACCTATGAAGCAACTTTATAAGTATAAAGCCGGTTAGTCGGCAAGCCCCAGCCTCCCCAACGCTCTTAAAAATTTTTCCATAATCGGCGCGGGGGCTAGTGTAAACCTAATACACGAGGGACACAGCGGCTTAGGCCCCAGCGTCCTCACCACAAAGCCCTCCTTATCCAGCCTCTTAGCCACCTCCTCGGCGTCGGCCACTTTCACAGTAATAAAGTTGACGGGGCCTACGAACTTCTCCCCCCTCACCCTCGGCGCCACGAACCTCCGAACCTCTTCTACTTCTTTTACAGAACGTTCCACATAGGGGCGGCCCCTCTCCAACGCGTTTTCTACAACCTTGGCAGAGTAAGCGGAGACGGGGTGCGGCAACGAGATGGCCCTAAGCGCGTCGGCCAGCTTCCTAGGCGCCACCACGTACCCCACTCTCAGCCCGGCTAGGCCCCACGCCTTGGAGAAGGTCCTCACCTCTGCCACGTTGCCGTATTCGTACAGCCTCGGCGCCCAGTAGCCTGCAAACTCTGCATAAGCCGCGTCGTATATGACGAGGCCGTCAAACCTCGCCGCCAGGTCCTCCAGCTCTTTAACCACGTGGGCAGTCGGGTTATTAGGCGAACACACGTAGACAGAGGAGGCCCCGGACTTAACCACGACGTCGACGTCTAAAACAAGGTCTTCGCCGTAGGTCAGCGCCACGGGCCTCAGCCCCACCTGCCTCGCCACCACCCGCGCCATGCCGTACGTAGGCTCCACCAGCGCCAACCCCCCGCCCATGTGCACCACAAGCGACATGGCCAACCTCAACCCCTCGTCCGCGCCGGCGGTTACCACCACAGAGCCCTCCGGAAGAGAGAAGTAACGCTCCAACGCCCCTGCGAGGCGCCTGTTGAGAGGATCTGTGTAAAAACGGGCCTCCCAAGGCTCAAGATTGGCGGCCACCTCCCTGTAGTACTCCTCGGGGAGGAACAAGTTCTCGTTGAAGTGCAGCCTTATTTTGCCGTAGCCGACGTCAGGCTCGTCGTAGGCAAAGTCGATCTCCGGCAGGCGCATGTAGCCAAGTGAAGAACTAATTAAAAGCATCACCCTCCTGGCACAAACGCCTCTATCGCGCCTCTGACGGCGACACATGCCTTCCACAGCAAGGCGCGGGCCAGGCAAGCAGTAAAACAACGGAGCCTCCGGCGAGCGCGGAGCGGCAACACGTTATTTAATATATGACTTGTTCCGCCTTGTGAATGCTCGGCCCCTCGCCACGCCGGCGCAAGCCTGGGAGGTGGCGAAGTCGCTTAATTATAGAAACATAGAGGGGACTGTCGTCGCCGTGGTACAAGACGTGGAGACAAACGAAGTCCTTATGGTGGGGTACATGGACATGGCGGCGGTGGTCATGACTCTCACCACCGGGCTAGCCCACTACTACTCCACAAGCCGGAGGAGGATCTGGCTAAAGGGAGAGACCAGCGGCCACTACCAGATTGTAAAAGAGTTTAGGACAGACTGCGACGGCGACGCGGTCATTATAAAAGTCGTCCAAATAGGCCCCGCCTGCCACACCGGATCGCGCAGTTGTTTTGAATCTAAAAACAGTTTTAAAATCACCCTACATAAAAACACCGGGTGAGTATATAATCAACGCCTCCACGTGGCTAAGAAGCCTTTTATGAGCTCTAGCCCAGCTCTCCCGCTCCGCTCAGGGTGGAACTGTACGCCTAGAACTCCGTCTTTATACACCGCCGCCACGTACCGCCTTTTAAGCTCGACATAAGCCACGTGGTAATCCGCCGAGGGGACCCACGGCACGCCGTAGCTATGCAGGTAGTAGAAGTAACCGCTACGAAGAAAAGGCAGGTCGCGCACTACCTGCGTATAACTCCAGCCTATGTGCGGCACCTTCCTAGCCACCACTCTTTCCGCCCGCCCCTTAAAAACGCCGAGCCCCGGCCTACTGCCCTCTTCGCTAGATTCAAATAAGAGCTGCATACCGAGACATATAGCCAGCGTCGGCTTCGACGCGACTACGTCTTTAAACCGCGCCGCCAAGTCCGCGGCCGAGTCGTAGGCGCCCACGCCGGGCAACACCAAACCGTCAACCTCCTCCGCCTCCTCTGGGGAGGAGATTATGACAACCTCGGCGCCTGCCCGCCTCAGCGCCGCCACTAGACTTCCTACGTTTCCAACGGTGTAGTCTACAACGCCTGCCTTGACCACTGCTCAACTTGAGACGGTATTTATCAACACAGCCCTAGGCCTAGGGCGTCTTCTACAAGCCTCTCCACAGGCCACTGCTGGTATTCAAAAGTTATGGCCCTTATCTCTCTGGCCTTTTTATACGCCTCAGCCCTGGGCAGGCCTTCTCTAATCATCTTATTCATGTGGAACTCTGTAAGAATGTAAGGCAACGCCCTAGCGAGGTTTTCTCTTATCCTCTCCTCGTCTATGTGCAAAGAGGCGAGCACTCTTCTCGCCCCTTCTAAAACTTCGTCCACGGCTAAAAACGCTTGTGGGATCCACACCCTCTCGTTGGCCGAGTTCGTCAAGTCGCGCTCGTGCCACAACGCCACGTTTTCCAGCGACACGTGTACTAACGAGCGTACATACCTGGCGAGGCTGACTATGCGCTCAGAAGTCGTAGGGTTGGCCTTGTGAGGCATCGCGCTTGACCCCCCGCCGCGTTCTACCACTTCTCCGATCTCCGGCCTGGAGAGCTCCCTCACCTCCACCGCCAGCCTCTCAAACACCGCGGCGATGAGGGCAAGCGCAAACGCCAGCGCCGCAAACGTCTCCCTCGGCGCCACTTGCGTAGTAATAGGGTGGTACTCCACGCCGAGTTTTTGAGCCACTAGTTCCCTCAGCCGCGGGCCTAGCTGGCCCCACGCGGCCATGGTCCCCACAGCTCCGCCTATCTTAGCCTTAATGAGCTCCTCTGCCAGAGACAGCTGGCGACACGCGATGTGGAGCTCGTAGTAGTAGTTGGCGAACTTAAAGCCGAGGGTTATCGGCTCGGCCCACTGGCCGTGGGTCCTGCCCACCATCTCCAACCCTTTGTACTTCCTAGCCAGCTCGGCCAACAACGCGCCTACTTCGCGGGCTTTGCGTTTTATCACGCCCAGGGCCTGTCTTATAAGCAGAGCCCACGCCGTGTCGATGATGTCGTTCGAAGTCGCGCCGTAGTGGACAAAACGGCAACCGCTACGCTCCTCTAACAAGAGGACTAGGCTCAAGATGTCGTGCCCCGTCTTTTTCTCCAACTCGTAGACCTCCTCGGGCGTCACCGACGCCTTCCTCACCGCATCGCAACAGCCCCTCTCCGCGGCGCCGAGTTCCTCTAAGGCGCAGACGAGGGCCCTCTCGACCTCTATATACGCCTCTACGAAGGAGGCCGGCGTGAATAACGACCTTATTTCCTGCGAGCCGTACCTCCAGTCAAAAGGCGAAGTCATGACGAGACGCCCTTTTCTCTCCTCAGGTCTACCATGTGCCGCGGCTCTGGGCCTGTGCCGATGAGAGTCACAGGCACGCCGAGCGCGGCCTCCACCTCGTCGATCCACCTCCTGGCCTCTGGGGGCAGGTCCGCCCACCTAGTCTTGCCAGCCGCTTCTTTAAACAACACGTCGATTTTCGTCACGGCTATTTGCGTAGGCGCGTTTAACAACACGGCCCTCCTAGCCAGTTCGTAGTTAAAGGGAGCCGCCCTCCTAGGCCTCCCAGTGACGGCGCCTCTCTCTGCCCAGCCCCTCCGCTCCGCCTCCTCGGGCGGGAGCTCTCCCGGGAGCGGCCCCCCGCCGACGCGGGTCACGTAGGCCTTGAAGACTAGGACTACTTCATCCACGGCCTTAGGCCCCACCCCAGCTTCGCTGAGAATTCCACTCGCCGTAACGTCTCTGCTGGTCACGTAGGGGTAGGTGCCGTGGTAGAGGCTGAGGAAGGTGCCCTGGGTCCCCTCTATCAACACGCCTTTGTCTTTCGTCTCGTGTATCATGGCCGGGACGTCGGCGAGGTAGGGCTTCAGCTCTTCGAAGTCCCTCGCCAGCCTCAGCCGCCGCAGGACTCTGTCGACCATGGCGGCGCCGACTCCCTGCCCCGTGGAGCCTACGGTCTTCATGAGGTACTCGTCCCTCCGCTCCGCCTCCACGTGTCTCTCTTCTATGACGCCTGTGTTAAAGTCCACGTAGGACCTCCCCTTGCCGAACTTCTCAACCTCGGATAGGAAGACGTCGAGTTTTATCAAAGCCCCCGGCGCTACGGCGAGTTTTGTAGCGGCCTCGACAAAACATGTGGGGAGAGTCCTCAAGACGTAGGTCTCTCCGTTCCAGACCACCGTGTGGCCCGCGTTGGGGGCGCCTGTCCTGACGCACAGCGCCGGCTTGTCGGCCAGCGCTAAATATGCGGCGACCTTGCCTTTCCCCGTGTCGCCGAAAAAGCCGTCTACCACTACAGTCAACACGAGGTGCGTACAGTAACTAAAATTTAACTATTAAATGTACATACTGGCGTTTTCCTGTGTGGAGGAGAGAATGGCGTACAAGGTTTAAAACACACCTCGACGTAGTTGAGTTCGTAAGAGAGGACGTGCAGGCGGCAGAAAGGCCAGGCGCCGCCCCGACGTAAAAATTTACTACAACGTAGTTTTGCTCACCACTACGACTCACGACGCTGGCAATGTGCTTACGCCTAAGGACTTTCGGCTGGCGGAGCAGGGGGAGGAGATTTTTATGAGGTGGAAACAGAGAGGACTCGCCGTAGAGTTGTAATTCATACTAGAATACTTTAAAAACTAGCCAAAGCGTCTGCTAGAGGTGGTTGTGAACTATCTGTCCCGCCTGAGGACTTTGGACAAATACGTGGGAGACTACGACGTAGTGATCGTCGGGGCCGGCCCGGCGGGCCTCTTCGCCGCCTATGAGCTAGCCAACGCCGGGGGGTTTAAAGTGGCGTTAATCGACGGCGGGTACAGGGCGTCTCAGCGCCACTGTCCGCTACAGACCCCCCTTGAGAAGTGCACGTTCTGCGTCCCGTGCCACATCATGTACGGCATAGGCGGGGCGGGGACGCTCAGCTCCGGGCTGATCAACCTCAGGCCAGACGTAGGCGGGGACCTACACGAGCTGGTGGGAGACTGGGACAAGGCGATGGAGTTAATAAACTACGTAGACAAGGTGTTTCTCCAGTTAGGCGCCCCGGACAAGGTGTACGAGCCGCAGATGGAGTTGATACACAAGCTCTCCGCCCTGGCGGCGAGAGTAAACGCGAGGATTATCCCCATTAGGCAGAGACACATGGGCACAGAGGGGGCCAGACTTGTCGTGGAGAACATGACCCAGTATTTAGAAAAGGCAGGCGTCGCGGTGATGTACGCCACCTGGGCCCTCGACGTAGAGAGGGGACACAACGGGATGTTTACGGTGAAGACCACCCGAGGCGTTTTAAACGCCAGGGCCGTCTTGCTGGCGCCGGGTAGAGGCGGCGCCGAGTGGCTGGTTTCGCAACTTAAGAAGCTGGGGGCCTCTATCAACTACGGGCCAGTAGATATCGGCGTTCGTGTAGAGGTGCCGTACCACGTGATGAAGCCGCTGACGGATGCGGTGCACGACCCCAAGGTAATTCTATACACATCTAAACACGACGACAAGGTGAGGACCTTCTGTACGAACCCGAGAGGATTCGTGGTGAAGGAGGTGTATTCAGACGGGACGATTGGGGTAAACGGCGAGACTTACCTAGAGAGGAAAAGCGAAAACACAAACTTCGCCTTCTTAGTGACTCTGAGACTCACAGACCCCATGGAGGACACCATAGAGTACGGGAAGTCGATTGCAAAACTAGCCACTAAGCTGGGCGGGGGGAAGCCCCTCATACAACGTCTCTACGATCTGGAGAGAGGACAGCGCTCTACCTGGGACCGCATAAGGCGGTCAAGCATCTCTCCCACACTCAAAGACGTCACCCCCGGCGACATCTCCCTCGCCCTCCCGCACCGCGTAGTTGAGGACATAATCGAAGGACTTAAAAAACTAGACGAGCTGGCGCCAGGCGTCGCCAGTCCGCAGACGCTGATATACGCCCCTGAGATAAAATACTACTCGGTAAAGCCAGCAGTGGACAAAAACCTCATGACCACCGTGCCCGGGCTCTTCGTCGCGGGAGACGGCGCTGGACTTTCCAGAGGGATAAACGTGGCGGCGGCAACGGGGGTGTTAGCCGCCAGGGGAATAATAAACTACCTCTCTTCGTAAATTAAATAAAGTGAGTTATGAAGAACTGTGCTATTCGTAGCTATAGAGGGCATCGACGGCTCTGGGAAAAGCACGGTCATAGCCCATGTCGCCAAACGGTTGCCCAAGGTATACGTCACTAGAGAGCCCAGCGGGGGGCCTGTGGGGAGATTGATAAAGGAGTGGGCCTTGAGAGGGGGCTCAGTAGACCCACACGTAGACGCCCTCCTATTCGCGGCAGATAGAATTGAACACTACAAGAGAGAGGTAGAGCCTAAGTTAAAAGAGGGTTACATAGTAATCACAGAGAGGTACGTGGAGTCCTCCATAGCCTACCAAGGCGCGGCGGGGGTGCCCGTGGAGTTTATTCTCTACATCAACTCCTTGGTTCCAAAGCCTCACCTCACAATAATACTCGACGTAGAGCCCGAAGAGGCTGTGAGGCGCATCGCTCAGAGAGGGGCCGCCGAGAAGTACGAAGCGGCGGAGTTTCTGCGCAAGGTGCGAAACTTGTACCTACAGAGGGCGAGGGCGGAGGGCTACCCTGTGGTGCACGCCGGCAGGCCCCCCGGAGAGGTGGCCGAAGAGGTGGCCAAGATAATTATGAGCCAGCTACAACACAGAGGTTATGAACGTGGTTATTGACGTGTGTAGGGATGCTAGTAGGGCCCTCTCCTCTGGCGTAAGCCGTTCTAAAAAGGCCTGGTCGTTAATCACGTCGGGCCGTGAGGCGATTAACAGCGCGATTTTTTTAATGCGTTCTATTAAGAGCTCCCGCACGTCTTGAAGAAGCGTCCGAATCGTCTTGACATCTCCCTTTTTGTTCAGTATATACATCGTAAGCCTTAGCCTGGGGTAGAAGCCCTCAGGTAACTTCACAGGGTAGTTTTCTCTCTGTTCGACGTATTTAAGCGACGCCACCTCCTTCGGCTGGAGCAGGGCCGACTCGTCTATCTCAACTGCGCCAAGCTCGTCGAGCTTAACGGCGAGGTAGAGGGGCACCTCAGCCTCGGCGTTTGCCTGATAATCCGCGCCGAGTAGAGGCAAAGACACGTCTTTTTTAAAGACTACCCTCACCCCATAAGAGTCAACAACGCCCCGGTACACTATCTACAGGGTGTGTTTTGTTAAAAAAGGTGACGGCTCAACACCTCAATGATACGGCTGTTCGTAGTCGCGGCGTTTATCACCGCGGTGTTTTTAATCGGAGTGGTAAGGCCGCCTATATGCACAGGGCTGTACATCGGCACTGTGGTGTATGCCCTATTCCTACCTGCCGGCTTGTTGGCCAAGTGGCGCCTCGCCAAGACGTTCCCCATCGCCTTTCTTGTTTACTTCGCCGCATTGATAGCCGCCGGTGCGGTCGCCGTCGCCGCTCCGTCCATTAGGGCAGAATACCAAGCGCTACAAGAAAGACAGTTAAAATTCTTTATGGAGGCCGCTCAATGCCCAGGCGGAGGGCCCATACTCGCCGTACAGGCGCTGGCCCTGGCCCCCCTTGTGGAAGAGGTGGTTTTTAGAGGTCTCATGTTTGAAGAAGCGCGGCGGAGGCTCGGCGTAGCCGCAGCTTATTTGATATCCTCGCTGTTGTTCTCCCTATTACACAGCCCAGGCCTTGGCGCCGTTCCTATATTCATCATAGCGCTCAGCCTCGCCTACGCCTACCATAAACACGGGCTACCAGCCTCTGTGGCTATACACTTCTTTCAAAACGCCGTCGCGCTTTACCTAGCCAAAGTTAGTTGACACAGGCTCGCCGGCAGTACAAGCCAGCTCGGCCAACATGCGGGGGTCTTCTACATATGTCACCTTTACCACCTGCCTCTCGTCAAAGTAGTAAGGAAACGCCTCTTTTAACCTGTCGCTTGATGCGCCGACGCCTGTTAATACGTAAAGCGGCTTTCCCATGGCATAAGCCATAAAGGCCTCTATCACTGTCCCCACGCCGCCGCCTAAAACCACCACCACATCCGCAGACCTCACCAAGTGTACTGAGCGACATCTATACTCGCAGCCAGTTTTAATCACCACAGCCCCCTCTGGGAAATTGACGTCCTCCCTCTCAATGGGAACTAGGAGCACCGCCCTCAAGCCTCTCGCCAAGGCGGCGTCCACCACGTCTTTCATATGGCCCCAGTAGCCGCCTAGTAATAAAACAGCGTCTGGACACTTCTGCGATAGCGCCTCTATAAACAACTCAATTTTCTGACGAAGCCCCTCTACGTAGTTGCTATGAACTGCAATAGCTATCTGTCTCACGACTTTGCTAAGTACAAGAGGTGAGACACTTCGCTTAGGATAATTTTAAGGCCTGTCCTCACGGCGTTAGGCGACCCGGGGAGGAGGAACACCAGCTTGTCCCCGACAACCCCAGCGGTGGCTCTTGTCAAAAACGCCGCAGTGCCTACCTCCTGTATACTGAAGTACCTAAATACGTCGCCGAAGCCCTCGATCTCTTTGTCAAAGAAAGGCCTCACAGCCTCTATCGTTACATCGGTTTTTGTAAGGCCTGTCCCCCCGGTGAACACCACTACGTCTACGTCGCTACGAGACGTCAGCTCAAACATCTTCCGCCTAATTGCAACGACATCGTCTGGAAGGAGGTCTCTGCCCACGACGACATGCCCGGCGTTGGTAATCATTTCCACGGCCACGTCTCCCGACTCGTCTGTGGGCGAGCCTCCGCGCGCCTTTTCCTGGAACCTCGAAGTGCTGACAGTAACTACGTAGAAGCGGGCCGTGGAGGGCCCTCTGCTTTTGTGAATTTCGTGGGTCATGGCGTTTAGATATTATACATATTTAGCCGCTTCTCTTGCCGTTTTCACTAACTCAAGCGCCAACGGCATATAATCAGCTAGTCTAGACAGCGGGCCTTTCACAAGTCTTATCTTCCCTAGTGCAAACGCGGCAAATGCCGGCATCTTCCCCTCGAGAATTTTTAAAAACTCTATATACGCGCCCTCTATTACATAGTCGCCGTCCTGCTCGTCGTATGAGAGGACGGGGCGCACACATTTGCCATTTTTAAACTCTAGAAGCAGGGTGACGAGACCAGACGGCGATACTTCGAAAGGGGCGTCCACTGCCTTGATTACCAAAACGCCCTCAACCTCGTCGTAACTGACCCTCTCGCAGAGAGAAGAAGCCCATTCGTTAGTTGGGACAAACACTTGTTAATTATAAAATAAGTATTATTATGCTTGTCGCTCTGGATCTCGACGGCACTGTGTGGGATCACGAAGACATTTCCTCGCTTTACCCGCCCTTCCGCAGAATTTCACAGTTACAAATCGCAGACAGCAAAGGCGTCGTCGTTACGTTGAGAAAACACGTAAGGGATTTCTTGATATGGGCACGGGGGGGACATATATTATCTACGCTCTCGTGGAACGACTTCGACGTGGCCTACCAAGCATTAAAGGCGTTTGAAATAGACCACTATTTCCACTACCTTGTAATAGAGCCTCACCCGAGAAAAGATAAAATGCTGTGGCGGCTCCTCCGGAGGATAAAAGAAGAAAAAGGCATAGAAGTCCGACCCAGTGATATACTGTACATCGACGACCGTGATATTCACATTGGACAGATAAGAGAAAACCTCGGGCCGGTGCGTTTTTTACAATTTGGAAAAGACGTGTCGTGTTTTACAGAGGTGATAGAGTATTTAAAATCAGCCCATTACAGATGACCTAATTTTTTTCACGGCGTCTATTAATTGCTTAGTATAGTTGAGGTAGATCAAGTTAGCCCCCTCCGGCGGGTAGACGGTGGGGTCGTTTAAGATGTCTTGGGGCAGGTATTTAGCCACGAGCTCTTTCTTCACCGCCGTTGGGTAGTAAGAGGCTTTTGTAATCCTAGCCGCGTTTTCTGGGCGTAGTAGAAAGTCTATGAAGGCATACGCCGCCTCTATGTTTTTTGCATCTCGTGGGATGACCATGAAGTCTACCCAGCGGTGGGTCAGTGGCTTTGGCAAGACGTATTCAAACTTGTCGGCGTTTGTCTCCCCTGCGACTTTTATAAACTCGTCTCTCGCAGTGGCGGCGTCGCCAGACCATATCTGCGAGACCCACAACTCACCTGCCGCAATGGCCGGCACTATTTGGCTAATGCCTAGGTAGCCTCTTATGTACTCCTTCTGCCTCCTGAGCATGTCGACTATTTTCGACACGGCGGCGTCGCTCCAGTCGTCTGGGTCTATCCCCAAGGCGTACTTAGCCGCCATGGCGGGCTCGACCATTTCTTCTAACATAGCCACCTTACCCCTCATCTTGCTCAACAAGTCGAAGTCGAAGAGGTCGGCCCAGCTTTCTACACGCCTCAGCCCCTCGCCCATGGCGTAGTAGTTCACGGCAACTCCAGTGGTGCCGAAGGCGTAGGGCACCGAGTACCGAAGCCCCGGGTCGTTTGGGTTCTCGAAAAAGGAGTGGTCCACGTTTCCAAGATTTGAAAGCTTAGAGTGGTCTAACTTACGCACATAGCCCCCCTGTATCACCTCTTTCAGATAGGCGTCGGGCACCACCACTAGGTCGTAGCCGCCTCCTCCTCTAAGCAGTGCGGAGTACGCCTCCTCTCCGCTTTCAAACTCTTGGTATACCACCTCTATGCCTGTCTCTTTCTCAAACTCTGGCAAGAGTTCTCTGTCGATGTAATACGAGTAGTTGTAGACAGCTAGTCTGCCCCCCTTAGCCGGGGTTGTCGGCGTCGTGCTGGTCTGGGTCTGCCTCGGCGTGGTTGTCTGCCCTGCCCCTCTTGACAGCAACAACCCACCTCCCAGCGCCGCTACTACGACGGCGGCGCCCGCCGCAATTAAAAGCTTGCGCCTTGTGACCATTGGGGTTCTTTTATAAAACTTTTTTAAACGTGTCGCCTAATTGAGGCGACAAATGGGCGAGCTCCTCTTGCAATAAGTTGCGCGATCCTTATAGGTTCTGGCGTTTTCCCAAATTTCATAGCCGCTTCGGCCGCCTTGCCGGCGTCTAGGGGGTCGATTCCCCACGCCCTCACGTAGATCTTATACCCCCTTCGTGTGTAGTAGGGGACGGGCGGGCCCAGCTTATTTATAGCGGCGACGCGGCTCTTCCAGTCGTTAAATAACTTTTTAACCGCCTCCTCTGCGCGGCCCTCTGGCTCTTCAAATACGTAACACGCCACCGGCTTTTCAAAACGGCGCCACAGCTCCTCGCCGTCTAGCCAGTTGTAGAAGGAGACTAGGCAACCGTCTAGCATTATTATACTTACGTCGGGTTTTAGAAGCTTTTGGATTATAGAAGCCGCGGCCTCGGTGGCGTCGACTCCGCCTACTGTGGCCAAGGCAAAAGCCACGTCTTCTAACACGCCGTCTTTCCTCGCCACAACGCCTGCAAATACGGAGAAGCCGTCCTCTAGCCTAAACGACTCCGCCAGCGCCAGCGCTTTGAAGTTCTTTGAGATAAATTTTGGAAAAGAACTCCTCCAGCTCTCTCGCCGTCGCACTAAGGAGGCCCACTCTAGCGTATTCCCCAAACCGCCCGTTGAGGGAGAACTCACTCCCCCTAACGGCGCCGTGTTTTAAAAACGTTTCAAGCTTCTTTGCCCTTACCCAGGCAAAATACGGGCTGGACGACTCTACAAATTCGCGCGCTACTTCTCTACGGCGCAGAAGCTCTCTGAATATCTGGTAAACAGCGCCAATTTTTACAGCGACGTGGAACAAGTACTGCATATACGTAGGAGGATGTAGGTAGGCCCCCTCGACAAAGTTGAGGTACAGCTTGTACAGCTCTTCCGGCGCTGCGATGAAGCCTAGGTGAAGCCCCGGGAACAAGGCATGGAGAGACCCCACCACGACGACGTTGTCCGCGGCGGCGACTTGCCCATCTGCCAACAGGCCGTACGTCAAGTCGTACACCACCAGAGGCGCGGCCCTGGCCTCTGCAACTAACTCATCTGTAGAATAGACGCGGCCATCTGGATCCCTCCATATGGGCTGTATGTAACGTAGCTTCCCGCTACTACATATGTCTTTAAAGACGCTTAACGCGTCTCGCGATGTAGGGTCTTCCAAAGAAACGCAGTCGGAGTCGTTTAAGTGTACAAACTTCAAGATGCGCAAGCTGTCAGAAAGCGAATTCGTAAACAGCGCCCTCAGCCCTCCGAAGCCGAGCCTTCCTAAAAGCCCTTCTAACGCCTCCCTCGCCTCGGGCGCCCCCGCCGGGTCGGTGTATTGAAGTGCACGCCTCCCCCACTCGCGGATGACGCTTAGATGTACTTCTCTTACGAGGTCGAAGTCCTCTACCTTGAGCCAGCTCCCCGACAAGTCAATCATTAATAACTAGGAGGTGGAAGGTATTTATGCGCGTCGGCAAGCTCCCGCCACGCCTATTGGAGCAGTACGTCTTCGGCAGAGGGGGTGCGCCGAGGAGAGAAGTGATAGTGGGCCCCGCCATAGGTGAAGACGCGGCCGTCATAGACCTGGGCGGCAGGTACTTGGCTATCCACACAGACCCGATATCGGGGTCTGTGAGACTGATCGGGCGCCTAGCCGTGTATGTCCCCACAAACGACATAGCAGTGAGAGGGGTGGAGCCAGCTTGGCTGAGCGTTGCTCTGTTCTTCCCCCCGACGGCGTCGGAGCGCGACCTCGACGAAGTTACTAAACAAATTAGCGAGGCCGCTCGCGAGTTAGGCGTCATGGTGGTAGGCGGACACACCGAGGTCACGACCGCCGTCACCCGGCCTTTAGTAGTGGCCACTGCCGCCGGCGTTGGGACGCGTTATGTAACAACAAGCGGGGCTAGGCCTGGCGACTATGTAATTATGACAAAGTCGGCGGGGCAGGAGGCAGCCTCTATACTCGCCTCAGACTTTGAACAAGAGGCGCTAGACAGAGGCGTCAAGCCATCTACCCTCGAAAAAGCCAGGTCTTTTATCAGCCAGATATCAGTAGTGAGAGAAGCCTTGGCGTTAGCCGACTTAGCGACGGCGATGCACGACCCCACCGAGGGCGGCGTCGTAGCCGCACTTGCGGAGATGGCACATGCTTCCGGCGTTACAATTCAGATAGATAGAGAGGCGGTTATTGTATATAGAGAAGTAGAAGAACTATGCAGAGCCTTCGGCATAGACCCCCTGGAGACTTTAAGCTCAGGCGTTTTGCTAGCCGCCGTGTCGCCGGGCGCGTTAGACGAGGCGTTGAGTAGGCTGAAGAGCCTAGGCGTCCCGCACGCAGTTATAGGCCGCGTAGTTGAGAGGAGAGACTATCTACTAGAGGTGTCGGGGAAGAAGATCGGCGAGCCTTACGTAGAGGACAAGTTGTTTACGCTGTTCTAGCCCTTTTCCAGCCTTACTACCTCTCTCAGCAGATGTTCAGCGACATCTATGCCAGTGGTTTTGGCGAGGGCTTTGAATTCGGGGATGCCGTTTACCTCGTTTACGTAGTAGCCGTCGCCTATTAAGATGTCGACGCCGGCGTAAAAGGCGCCGACCGCCTTGGCGGCCCTCACCGCGAGGTCTTCTAACTGGGGGTCTATGGCTTGCGGCAGAGTCTTGCCTCCTCTCGCCGCGTTGCTTCTCCAGTCGCCTGCGGGGGGGATTCTCCGCATCGCCGCCACGGCGCGGTCCCCGACGACGAATACTCTTACGTCCTCGCCTGTGCCCACCATTTGTTGGAGTAACAACACCTCGCCCTCAGCCGTCCTGGCCACTAGTTCTAACTCCTCGCTTGACGCAACTAGAGAGACCTTTCTCCCCCAGCTTCCGCTGACGGACTTGACGATTAACTTCTCTCTTACGTCTATCTTAGCCGGGCCAAACAGCGCCCAGCTCCTAGGCACTGGCAAGCCTGCGCTTTTTAACTTTGCAAGAGCCGCCGCCTTGTTCCAACACAAGGCTATTGCTTGTGAAGAGTTAACCGCCACGCCGCCGTTGCCCTCGATAATAGAAGCCGAGATTATCGCCCTGTTGTGACTAAGCGTCCTGACTAAATATAGGCCGGGGCCCCATTCGTCGAATGATACAACCTCCCCCACTCTTACCAACTCCATCTTTACGCCAAGCCTCTCAGCCGCCTTGATTAACATCTTCTCCTCTTCTTTTATCAAGTCGTAGAGTAGGTTCACCACGGTTCTACTGTCAATTTCCAGTTTTTATAATACCAAAGGAAGGCCTTGGCGAGCTCGTAGGCTAAAGTAGAGTCGAGGACCAGCGGCGTGTTTGTGTCTGCTGCGGCTCTTCTTACGGCGTAGTCAGCCTCTGGCGTATAGCCGCTGGTCATTACTATGTCTATCTTCCTCCACTTAAGCATATCCACCGCCTTTTCTCCCAAGTCTTCTGGCTTGTACACCTCCAGCCTAGTGGAGAGGAGAGAGGCCGTCTGCGCCAGCACCTCGGCGTGGTGGGGGTCGTAGGTGTAGACCAACGCTGTCTTCAGGGGGATTTTGTTAGGAGTTGCAGAAAGCCAGCTTTTTAAAAGCGCCTCCTCAAACACCTGGCCGTTGGACGCAACCTCCCCAGTGCTGTACATCACCGGGCCTAGGCGCGGGTAGGCCCCCCTAAGCCTTGCCCATGAGAACTGCGGCGACTTTACCCACCACTTACTGGGCTTTAGGACTACCAACTCCTCGTCTACGGCAAGTCTCCCGGCGGTTAACACGTCGGCCACAAGAGACATGTAGTTAACCCCAGTGGCCTTGCTTACAAAAGGCATAGACCGGCTGACTCTGAGATTCGCCTCGATTACGTAGACGTCGTCGTGTATTAAGAACTGCACATTCATAGGCCCCCTCACCTCAAGCTCCCTCGCTAAGGTGTGGACTATGTCTAACATCTTGCGCTCAACAGCCCCGCCCAGCCTCCTCGGCGGTAGCACCATGGTGGAGTCGCCGGAGTGTACGCCGGGCGGCTCTATGTGTTCAATAGGCGTGGCCGCCAGCCTGTGGCCGTCAGACACTGCGTCGACTTCCGCCTCGACGCCCCTCGGGATGAACTTCGACACAACCACGGGGTACCTACCGCTGACTTTTGCGGCCTTAGTGAGGAATTGCAACAACTCTTGGGGCGAATACGCCGCCGCCATGTAGGTGCCGCCCAGCACGTAGCTGGGCCTAACCAACACCGGGTAGCCCAGCTCGTCGGCAAGCTTCAAAGCCTCTTCTATCGAGGACGCAGTAAACCACGGAGGCTGTTTTATGCCTAGCCTGTCTAACAGTTTTGAAAACTTGTCGCGGTCCTCCGCCAAGTCTATCGACTTGGCGCGCGTGCCGCCTATCTTAACGCCCGCCGACTCCAGCTTAGTGTAAAGCCTCTGGCCTATCTGCCCACCTGCGTATAAGACCACGGTCACGTCGCCGCCTTCTTTCTCTACAATGTCTAAAATCCTCTCGGCGCCGATTTCGTCAAAGTACAGCATATCTACCACGTCCCAGTCTGTAGAAACTGTCTCTGGGTTGTAGTTCAAAATGGCGACTCTATGCCCCCTATTTCTAAGCTCAGTAGCCAGCATCACGGTGGACCAGTCAAACTCCACGCTGACTCCTATTCTAAACACGCCGGCGCCTATCACTAAGTAGTCAACCTTAGGCGTCTTGTCGTCGTACTGGCCGCCGTATGTGAGGTACAGGTAGTTGGTCTCGGCGGGCCACTCCCCGGCGAGAGTGTCTATCTTTTTGACCACGGGACGCCTTATTAACCTGCGCAGTTCTTCCAAGTCCTTCCCCATGGCGGCGGCTATTTGCTCGTCTGAGAAGCCCATGAGCTTCGCCTCCTCCAAATCTACGGGCTCCCCCTTCTCCATTTTCTTATACATCTCTACCACCCGCCGCACGGCGCGGAGGAAGAACTTGTCCACTTTGTTAAAGCGATGTACGTCGTCTACCGTCGCGCCGAGGTACATCAGCTTCGCCGCGCATATCGGCCAATACGGCCTGTACTCCTCTAGACATCTCTCAGCCTCTTCGCGGGTAAGCTCTCTAAACATCCTCCCCCCCACAAGCCCCGGCTCTCCGATGTCTATCATACGCACGGCCTTCTGCCATGCCTCCTCCAACGTGCGGCCTATGGCCATGGCCTCGCCTATAGACATCATCTCAGGTCCAAGGCCCTCCGTTACGCCAAAGCGGTCGTTTTCCCAGCGCGGGTGCTTAACCACGATGTAGTCGAGGCTGGGCTCAAACGCCGCGACGGTCCTCTTGGTCACTTGGTTCATCACCTCGTCTAGGCGGTACCCCAGCGCCAGCTTGGCGGCGATGTAGGCCAGCGGGTACCCAGACGCCTTAGACGCCAACGCGCTGGAACGGGACATCCTCGGGTTAGTCTCAATGGCGTACTGCTCCGGGCCTGCGTAGTTCACCGCCACCTGGACGTTGCCCTCGCCGACTAGCTCTATGGCGCGCACCACGCCTATGGAGATGTTACGCGCCGTCTGGTACTCCTCGTCTGTCAAGGTAAGACACGGAGCCACTACAATAGAGTCCCCCGTGTGTATCCCCATGGGGTCTACGTTTTCCATACACACCACGGCCGCTACGTTGTCGTAGGCGTCTCTCACTACTTCAAACTCCACCTCCTTCCACCCCTCCAGGTACTTCTCCACGAGGACTTCGCCAATTGCAGACTGGGCGAATGCCTTGTAAATCCTCGACTTCAAGTCTTTCTCGTTCTTCGCCACAAAGGCCCCCGCGCCTCCCAGGTTAAAGCTGACCCTAACCACGACGGGGTACCCCAGCTCGCGGGCAATTTCAAAAGCCTCCTCAGGAGACCTGGCGGGCTTGCTGGGAGGAATCGGGATGCCCGCCTCTCTCATCGCCTTCTGAAAGAGGTCTCTAGAAAGAGCCTTCTTGATGCCTCTAACAGGGGTCCCAACCACTTTAACTCCGTATTTTGTAAACACTCCAGCCTCGTCTAACTCCACGCAAGCCGACAAGGCGGTCTGCCCGCCGAAACCACACGCAACGGCGTCCGGCCTCTCCCTCTCTATAATCTCCTCCAAGAAAGGCCTCTGTATCGGCACGAAATACACCCGGTCGGCCATTAGCTTAGATGTCTGTATTGTGGCTATGTTGGGGTTTACCAACACAGTCTCTATGCCCTCCTCCTTAAACGCCTTGAGAGCTTGAGAGCCCGAGTAGTCAAACTCCGCCGCCTCTGCCACTTTAATCGCCCCGCTTCCAATTACTAGAATCTTCCTAATGTCAGCCACGGCCCATCAATTTTACGAACTTGTCAAACACCCACCTAGTGTCGTGAGGACCTGGCGAAGCCTCTGGGTGAAACTGCGCTGTGAGGATAGGCATCTTCTCGTGGTACAGCCCCTCCACAGTGCCGTCGTCTGGCTGCACTGCCCACACCTTCAAGCCGCTACCTCCGGGGTCAACCGCATAGCCGTGGTTGTGAGTGGCGATGTACGTCTTCCCCGTGAAGACTAAGTCGCGCACGGGCTTGTTAGAGGCGCGGTGTCCAAATTTAAGCTTGTATATAGACGCCCCCAGCGCCATGGACACCACTTGGTGTCCCAGGCATATGCCCATAAGCGGCTTCTTGTACTCCACGTATTCCCTCACTGCGTCGGCTAGGAAAGTTAACAACTTGGGGTTACCCGGACCGTTGCTGACAAACAACCCGTCGCAGTCAAAGGCCAGCTCGGGGCGGCGGCATGGGACAAGCCTCAGCCTCACCCCCCGTTTTAAAAACTCTCTTACTATAGACTTCTTAACTCCGCAGTCCACCACACCTACGCAGAGCTTGCCGTAGCCCAGCTCCACCGGCTCTTTTACAGACACCATGTCTACATACAGGAGATCGTCGTACCTAGGCGAGTTGCGCAACTTGCGTAAAAGCTCCTCAGGGCTCTCAGGCCCCAGAGCCCCCATCATAACGCCGGCGTCTCTCAGCAACTGCGCCAAGGCCCTCGTGTCCACCCTGGCGACGCCGGGCACCCCAGAAGTTTCCAGCCACTCCTCCAGCGACATTACGGACTTGTAGTGGCTGGGCAACGTGGCCTCGAAGACCACGACCCCCTCCGCCTTGATGCCGTCGGATTCAAACTGGTCTTCAGACACGCCGTAGTTGCCGATCAGCGGCATGGTAAAGACTAGTATCTGCCCCTTGTAGCTTGGGTCTGTCAAAACTTGGGGGTAGCCCACCACGGCCGTCGTAAACACAACCTCTCCAACTGCCGTCTTCTCTGCGCCTATGCCCCTGCCTACAAACACCGTCCCGTCTTCAAGGACGAGATACGACTTACTCGCCCCTTAGACATCAATAGCCAGATCAGCCCTCTATATAAACTTTATCTACAACTAACCCCGCCGTCTAAGTCGTAGTATATTTTAAGTTTTTACAAGAAATCCTAGCCCCAACTCTGCGGGCTACGGAGAGAGCCTTGCCATTCTCGGGCGACACGTAAGCCACGGCATAGCGGAAGCCGAACTTCTTGAGACGCCGGACAAAATCAAAGGCTACATAAGTGCCGACGCCCAGCCCTTGGTACAACTCTGTTAGGGCGACCTCACCGCCTTCGCCGCACGGCGTAATGTCTAAGATGCCTACAGGCTTGTTGTCCAGGTAGATAAGAAAACTACGACGGCCCCTACCCCAGAGGTACTTATACATATATGCAATATCCTCCACTGGGTGGAGAAATCTATATATTAATACTTTCTAGAGTGACTTTTTATAAAACTCTAGTATTTTTGAGTATACTTCAGTTATCTAAACATAGTCTATTACCACGATAAGTAAGCTATTTAAAGAAATTAAATCCCTCTTGTCTATGAAAGTAACTGTATCTATAATAAAGGCCGACGTAGGCGGCTTCCCAGGCCACGCACACGTGCATCCAAAAATGTTAGAATACGCGGCGGCTAAGCTAAAAGAGGCTCAGAGGAAAGGATTGATAATAGACTACTTTGTCTACAATGTAGGAGACGACATATCGCTACTAATGACACATACAAAAGGAGAAGACAACCCAGACATCCACGGACTGGCGTGGGAGACTTTTAAAGAGGTGACTGAGCAGGTAGCGAAGAGGTATAAGCTATACGGCGCCGGGCAAGACTTGCTTAAAGAAGCCTTTTCTGGAAACGTAAGAGGGCTGGGTCCCCAAGTCGCCGAAATGGAGTTTGAGGAAAGGCCCAGCGAGCCGTTGATAGTATTCGCCGCGGACAAGACCGAGCCGGGAGCCTTCAACCTGCCCCTGTACAAAATGTTCGCAGACCCCTTCAACACGGCCGGGCTTGTGATCGACCCCTCGATGCACGAAGGCTTCATATTCGAAGTCCTAGACGTAGTCGAACACAAGGTGTACGTCTTAAAAACTCCAGAAGACTCCTACTCACTGCTCGGCCTAATTGGAACCACCGGACGATATATAATTAGAAAGGTGTTTAGAAGAGCAGACGGGGCCCCCGCCGCCGCGAACAGCGTAGAGAGGCTCTCCCTAATAGCAGGACGCTACGTAGGGAAAGACGACCCAGTCATGATAGTACGCGCCCAGTCGGGCCTCCCCGCAGTCGGTGAGGTATTAGAAGCGTTTGCATACCCGCACCTCGTCCACGGGTGGATGAGGGGGAGCCACGCCGGGCCTCTCATGCCAGCCCGATTCATCTCAGTAGACCCCGAGAAGAGAATTGCCATAGGCGCAAAAATGACGCGCTTCGACGGGCCGCCTAAAGTAGGCGCATTAGGCTTCCAACTACATGATGGATATCTCGAAGGCGGAGTAGACTTATTCGACGACCCGGCCTTCGACTACACAAGACAACTGGCGGCGCAAATCGCAGACTACATAAGAAAGATGGGGCCGTTCCAACCGCACAGACTTCCGCCTGAAGAGATGGAATACACAGCGCTTCCAAAAATCTTGTCAAAAGTCAATGCATACCCAGCAGATCAGTACGAAAAGGAAAGAAGGAAGTACATAGAGGCGATTGTGAAAGGACAGAAAGTAGAGGCGGCGCAACACGATTAGACAATTTTAACCCTCCTCTCATCTCTTCTTTTGCGCCCGTAAAGACGTTACCTATGAGAAGCGTTATATACACTTATAAGAGAGTATGATGACGTGCGTGAGGGCTGAAATGTGAAGAGGGCCGGTATCTGATTTTCATTTATGAGAGCAATAGACATAGCGGTATGATTGCTACTACTGAGAGTATTGTAGCTCTTACTAACAGCGCGTGTACTCTGCTCGTATCTGCCTTGTAGTAGTCTACAGTTAAGACGAGACAACTATGGGCAGGACTGAGCATGACGCCCAGAAACCCGCCTATGAATGCTACTGCGAGTAGGCGGCTGTGGAGCAACGGGCTAAGCGGTGGGAAGGCGAGGGCCGCAAAGATGAACTCCATTCCTGTGGCGAGGCCGATCAAAAACGACACTAAGAAGGTAGCCGTCACCGCGGCGCCGCCTAGGTTAGAGGCTAGAAGTTCGCCTAGGCCGCTTTCTTTTATGTACTGCGAAAACACAAGCGAGGATATAATTATGGCTAAAATACGGGGAGAGAGCGTAGCGAAACGCCGCAGCTAAATCTGCCATGCTGGCTCTATACGCTACTATATATAACAACAAGGCAACTGTCACGGCGAGATATATGTGCAACACGACAGATAGAGCGGCAACAACGGCGAGGGGCCACAGCTCTAGCAAATCCCGAGCCCTCCCCCGCGTTTCTATTCTCCTTACCAGAGGCGCGGCCACCGCGGCGCCGCGGTAGCCGCAAGACTCGCCGGCCACGACCAGGAGACTACTCTAGTCACAGGCTCTGAAAGCACCGCCGATGTTATCAACACTCCTTGGAAAAGCGGCCACACCGGTATCCAAATATGTCGCATCCAATAGTTTAAAAACGTCTTCTCGTGACTTTTTAACCCCATCTTGTTATAAAGCGGGTCTGCCACCACTGCAGAGATGTAGGCGCCTCCGGGCATCGGCAACAGCCCAATTGCCGCCGGTATTGCGAACACAGCGAATCTCGGCCCTACCGAAGTCAGCCCGCTGACCAACGCTTCTCTCCGAGACCTCATTAAGTAGCCAAGGGCCATCGCCAACACGAGGGCCGTGATTACTTCAAACGTCGAGTACGCGTCTACAGTGGCGCGAACCACAGGGGCCCCATAGACAAAACGCCGTATAGCACCGCGGCGAGGGGGAGGGAGACAGCGACGTCTAGACGTTTATACAGCGTCCCTCCGATTACTAACAAAACAGCAAGTACAAAGGCGAAAAGAAACAGCATTACAAAAGCCTGTCTGCAAGCAACTTCTCTATGTCTACTACGGGCCTCCCCTCTCTTTCTATTGGCTGAAGCGCTGGCGGCATTTTCCTGTAATAGGGGTCGTAGAGGGCCTCATAGCGTTCTTCGAATGTGGGCACTAGTTCGTTTTTGTAAAAGATTCCGAGGGGCAATCTCTCTCTCTCGACGATCTTGTCTAGGGCCTTTCTGATTTTTATTTCTGTTTCTTTCTCGTCGTGGACCACGGGGTCCCATGTCGGGTCTGCCTCTTCTAGCTTGTAGATTCTCTTCTCGTACCACTCCCTTGTCATTATGTTGTTGTACGTGACGCATGGGCTGTAGATTTGTACAAAGGCAGAGCCCTTGTGCCTTATCGCCTCTACTATCAACTTGGTAGTGTACTTAATGTCGTAGGAGTAGCCTCTTGCGATAAACGTAAAGCCTGCCGTCAACGCCAAGAGGAGGGGGTTTATTTCAGACTGGGGGTTGGCCTTGGGAACCGCCTTGACTTTAAGACCGGCAGGTAAGGTGGGGCCAGCCTGTCCTCTGGTCAAGCCGTATACGCTGTTGTCCATCAAGATTACAGTCATGTCGACGTTGCGCCTTCCCATGTGGAGTAAGTGATTGCCTCCTATGGCCATCAAGTCGCCGTCGCCGCCCACCACCACAACCTCTAACGAGGGGTTGGCCATTTTAATACCCATGGCGTATGGAATGGCGCGTCCGTGGATGGCGTGTACGCTTATAGTCTTCACGTAGTGCGGTAGACGCGAAGAGCAACCAATGCCAGACGCTAACACCGTCTTTGCAGGGTCTAGGTTAAGCTCGGCAAATGCATTGTACAATGCCTGCAAGACGCCGAAATGTCCACAGCCGGGGCACCACTCCGGCGGCCTCACCCATTTGTAGTCAGCCGCCGTTCGTTTAACCACTTGCATAGTTACAAGTCCGTCTCTATCTTAATTATCTTCTCCCCCGCCTTGAACTTTGTGTATGCGTCTATAACGTCGTCTGATGTAACCGGCCTGCCGTTGAACTTAGTCGCCACGGCAGTTGGCTCGACGCCGGCGAACATGCGCGCGGCCATCGCCAGCTGTGCAAAGTAGTTATTTTCTATAAATAAAGTCTTTCGCCTGTTTAATATCTTTTTAACTAAGTCTGTTGGAAATGGATATAACATTTTTATGTATAAGAACCCTACATCTCTAAGCTCACTAAGCGCAGTTAATACGGCAGGTTTTACTGAGCCCCAGCTCACGATGACCGACTCAGCCTCAGGCGGTCCGAAGTACATCACCTTGTCCTCTGCGGGGATTTCCTCTTCTATAAGCCTCAGCTTGGCCATTCTTTTTTCAAACATTTTTGTAACTACCACCGGGTCCTCCTCGGGGTCGCCCTCGGGGTCGTGTTCGAGGCTATTTAAGTGAAACACGGCGTTTGAGACGCCGGGCAGAAGCCGAGGCACAACTATTTTGTCGAGGGGGTACGCCTCGGCTTCTCTCTCCTCTGGGTACACCACAGGCTTAACTGCCTCGACTCTGGCCTTGTTTAAATCGGGCAACGGCATCACGGCAAAGGTGTTAGACAAGTTCTTATCTACTAGGTGTATCACAGGTACTCTGTACCGCTCGGCCCAGTTAGCCACTTTTACGTTGTCGAGAAAAACCTCCTCCAAGTCGCCGCTGGCGTATACAATTCTCGGATACTCCCCGTGTCCGATGAAAATAGAGGGCAACAGTTCCTGTTGAGCTTGTCTAGTGGCCTGGCCTGTGCTGGGCCCTGCCCTCATCCACACAGTCACCACGACCCCCACCTCCATCATTCCGGCCATGGAGAGGGCCTCTGCCATGAGGCTAAACCCCGGACCTGAGGTCACCGTGGCCGCCCTTGCCCCGGCAATAGCCGCGCCCGTGGCGATGGCAATTGCACCGAGCTCGTCCTCGGCTTGGAATGCCACCGCGCCTATCCTCTCCATGAGAGCTAGCTCTGGCGCGTCTTTGACCACAGGAAATGGCATAGACCTCTCGAAAGTCATGGCGTCATCTGTGGCGGGGGTAATTGGATAGTATGCGACAAACCGAACACCAGCCACGACTTTTCCATAGCCAGACGCCTCGTTGCCGTTCCAAAACACTCTCTTGACGTCTAATTTGCGCGGCGCGAGGTTTGCAATTCTTCTATTAACTAGTTTCACAGCCTCGGCGGCTATCTTCCTGTTTTGTTCAATTACATCAGCCTTTTTGCCCAGGGCGAACTCTACCCCTCTTGCCACGTACTCCTCCCCCAGCCCGAGTAAGCCAAATCCTAGCGCTACTACAAATGTGTTAACAAAACGGGCCAGCATTACAGGAGAAGTCACGCCGATTTTTCTACCGATTTCCATAATGTGTTTATTATAGGGAAGCCCCAGAACTTCTACGCCGTTTTCTCTGAGGTATTTCACAAAGTCGCCTACGGTGGGCTCTATGCCGCGGTCCTTTGCAAACGTTTTTAGCCTCTCTGCGAGGGCTTTTGACATCATCGAGTAGTTGTCAGGAGTTTTGTTCTCCTCCTCTGTGTTATACACGAGAAAACTCCCTCGGCGTAGGTGAAACACATGTTCTAACACTGCGTGGCCGTCAAACGTTAGCGCTAAGTCCACAAAATTGCCCGGAGCAGGGGCTGGCCAAGACTCAGACACAGTGCCTACTACATAGCTGTGCCTACCGCCTGCTATGTTGCTCCAAAACTCCCGCCTAGCAAATACATAATACCCAGCGGCGCCCAGCCCGTAGATAAACATGAAAGAGGCTGTCTCGACGCCGCGGCCTTGCGGTCCCCCTATTAAGAAACTAATTTTCATTAATACATAAAACATTTGATATATTTATATTTTTTGTAATAGGGGCCCTGGAATATCTTTAACAAAAGTTGCCAGTTTGTGTTGATTAAGATAATGATTTATATGTACTATTTTTAACACTTAGTATATATGGTTTTCCCAAGTTAGCTAAGTTCTAAGCCGCGGAGAAACTCCGCTTCTTCTTCGCCGTTCTCTACTACGTGAAGTCAAAACCCCACTAGGTCTGGGGCGATGCTTAAGGCATTCTACTAACTCAGCCACGTCTCTGCGAAGCCGCTTAACTACAACCAGTGGGATTGCTAGGTTTTTACCAGCCTCGCACTTCCCGGCCATGTACAACACTCTACCACGTAGCTCTACGCGCGGCAGGTCCTCAGGTTTTACGATCTCCATTGGAAGTAGCTCCTCACTCCGGTAAGAATCATCTCAACGGCCACCGAGGCGATTATAAGCGACATAAACCTCCCGAGAAGTCGCAGAGGCGTCGCGCCTATGTATTTTATGACCCTAAGCCCCAACGCCAACGTAGCCGCCACAGCAGTTGATGCGGCCAGGGCAACCGCCAAAGTGTTCCATGGGCCGTATGTTGAAGACATTACTATCAGCGCAGTTATGGTGCCAGGGCCTACTATGAGCGGCGTCGCCAACGGAACTACTGCTTGTTCTTCAGAAACCTCAACCCTCCCCACGTACGAACCCGAAAGCAACGTGGTGATCGAAATCGTTGTTAATATGAGACCGCCAGCAATTCTAAAACTATCTAAGCTGACGCCAAACGCCGCTAGTATATAGGCCCCTATAAGTGCAAACAGAGAAGTCAATATATAAACCACTATAATGACGATGTAAGTAATACGCCTAACATACTGAGGTCTCTCCACAGCCAAGGGGCCAACTATAGCCAACTTCCCCACGGGGTTCATTATAGCATAAAGCTGTCCCACAAGCCCTAAAAACTCCAACGGCGTCACGCGTCAGTATAGGAGCCCGTTTAAAAAACTACGCCCTATAGCAATTTTTCAATTGTCAACTCGGGGTAGAAACGGCGAATAAAAGCAAAGCCGTTGACCACCGGGTAAAAGGGGTATTTCTCCTCCTCGTCAAGCTCCACTACGCCCCTCCGCCACAGCTCGGACAACACCTTCGCGTATATATACCGCTTTTCCAACGTCTTCAACGCCACGTCCACTTCGCGGGGAGCGTACCTCATAGCGATTTTTATATTGGACATCTTCGCCACGTCTGCAGCGGTGAGGTCTTTTCGCACCACTGGACAGAGTGTAGACATGACGAACTTCACGTCGATGCGTAACTCCTTTCCCACGGGGTCTAGTTCGTATTTCACCACCTTAGGCAGGTACGGAAAGGAGCGGCAGGTAAGCGGCTTGTACAAGTCGTGCACCATACACCGAGTGTCGCTGAGGAAGGGACACTTACCCTCCTCGTCGAGGTGCATCAAGTAGCTAAGGGCTACTCTCAGCCCCGACTTCAAGTCGGCAACTTTATATGCAGGCGTAAAAACAACAGAGACTCCCAGCTCGTTGGCGAGTTTTTGTAGTATGTAAACCTCGTGAGGTAGCACCGTCACCGGGCTCGCCTTACAACACGAGGCGCAGTTAGGCTCACACCTAAACACCACGGCGTTAAAAATCTGCCTATAAATATTCAGACGGCGAAAAGATAACAAAGTGTAGAAGAAAAGTTGGTCGGTGTCTGGGCAGTACGCCCCCTAGACAAATATCTAACAAGACAAAACTAATAAAGATGAAAAATTAACACGTACGTGTTCGAACAGATAGCCGCCTTTGCAGGGCCGTTCGTGGTTGGCTTGTTAGTGGGGGTTTTAGCCAAGCGCATACTATCTGCAGCTTTGGTCTTGATAGCCCTCTTCGTCGTCCTCGTCGCACTAGGCTATTTATCGCCCTCACAAGTCTCGTCAATCTTACAACAATTAGGATATGCGGCAAAAGACGCAGTGCAATACGCCATGAAATTCAAAGACGCAGTACCGACGGCCTCCCTAGCCTTCTTGATAGGCCTTGCGATAGGCTTATGGAAGGGGTAGAGCTGTCGCTTCTACTACACACCAACACTTGGCAGACGGCGCGTCTACAACAGCCGCAGTGTCAGAAGTAGGGGCGCCGCATACCCCCGCTTCTGTTTGGGTATTGGTCTAACCCCCGACCCGGGCCTCGCCGCGGCCTCATCGGCCCTGCTTGGGGGCCGCATCCCCAGTTGGTGCTTACCCCCGCCTTTCGGCGGCCCACTGGGGACTTCCGCGGGCGGTGCGGGAGGTTCCAGAGGCCGGCCGTCTCCGAGCCGGCCCCGTCCCCTCGGCGCCCCCGGAGAGTTCCGCAAAACATAAAATAAATTTATTCATGGCGTCTGTGATCTTCGCAGGCGAGCTGGACGGGGTGCCTAAGGTGGTGGTGTCTCTGAATCCTTCTGTTAACGAGTTTCTTGCTCTTCTAGGCGTGGGGCTCGCCGGGAGGGATGCGTTTTCTTACCGGCCTAGGGAGCTTTTGAAGGTTCCCAGGGTGGGCACTTTCATCGACGCCGACCTGGACGCCTTGGCGAAGCTGGCGCCCGACTTGGTCGTGTTGTACTACCCGGTGCAGAGGCGGCTGTTTGACAAAGTGGCCGCAGTGGCTAAGGCGGTGGTGGCCGTGCCGACGCCTGTAAACGTGGACCACGCGGTTTCAATATTTAGGTTTTTCGCCCGCCTGTTTGACAGCGACGAGGAGGGAGACCGCCTAGCTGGGGTGTATAGAGACTTGCTCAGAGGTAGCCCCATATACGACGACGTCGTCGCACTTATTAACCTCGGCGTGTACGACCTCGTCTGCACCAGCTCGTATGCCGCCGACGCCCTCACGCGGGTGGGGTTTAGATATCTAAGCGGGCTACGTTGCGTCTTTAAACACAGCGCCGATCCTCCGTGGTGGGCGTTGGAGAGAGCCAACTTCGTCGTCTACGAGAGCCGGGGGCGTAGCTACGACGAGGCTGAGGTGGCTTTTCTCCGCGGCAAAGACTTCGTGGTGACGCCGAACGACACAATTGCGCACTACGGCCCCTCTCTGCCGCTGGACTTGCAGAAGCTGTGGCATGAGGCGTCGAGAGGCGGCAGGTGGGTGGGGGAGACCTCAAGCGTCTTGCGCCCCTCGCTGAGAGACAGTTGGTACAGCCCATATCGATGATCGTAGTCGGAATTGACGACACTGACAGCCACAGCGGGGGCTGCACCACCTACGTGGGCTACGTCTTTGCAAAAGAGGTGGTAAAGAGGTGGGGGCGCGGCGTCTTTGCCGACTTCCCCCGGCTGGTGAGGCTCAACCCAAACGTGCCGTTTAAGACCAGGGGAAACGCCGCGGTGGCCTTTGTACTAGACGTCGACGATGCGGAGGAGGTGTGGAGGCTTGCGCTGGACGTGGTTAAGGCGTACTCTGCGCGCGGCGGCAAGACGAGCCCGGGCGTCGCCATGGCTGTGGGCGAGGTGCCGGAGAAGGCGAGAACGCTTTACAGAATGGCTCTTACGCAAGTGGTCAGCCTCAGCGCCGCGGAGAGGGCCGGCGTCTTGACCTGGGGCGGGCGGGGGAAAATAGGGGCTGTCGCCGCTGTGGGGGCCTACTTCCCGAGGTCTACGTTTGAGCTAATTGCCTACAGGTCGGGGGATAGGCTGGCGATGCCGCCCTCGGTGGTGAGGGCTTTAGAGGCGTTGACTTTTCCCTACACTTTCCACAACCTCGACGGGGACAGAGTTCTCATACAGCCCAGGGGGCCCGACCCGGTGTACTACGGCGTGAGGGGCATGTCGCCGTACCACCTCTTATACGCGAGGGAGTTGCTAGAGGCCCACGGCTTTAAGCCTTCTGGGTGGGTCATATACCGCACAAACCAGGCGGTCGACGCCCACCTAGAGCTTGGGGTGTTGTACCAAGACCCATTCCCCTATTCGTACTACCATACGCGGGGAATTGTGACCTCGGCAAGACGGGTAAGGGGCCGCCACGTCGTAGGCGCCCTCGACAATGGCGTCGTCTTCGTTGCTTATAGGCACCTAGGCAGACTGGCCACTGAACTTGAGAAGTGTGTAGGCTGCCTTGTCGACCTCTACGGAGGGTTAAAGCCTAGGAAGGGGGGGCTCTACCTATACGTAGAGAGGGCCTTCGTCTGGGGGAGGTACGTCAAGTGGAGGCAGAGGTGCCGCTACTGCGGCGGCTCGTTAGAGAGCTTGGGGAGGGGGCGGGGGTGGCGGTGTAGGAGGTGCGGCGTGGTTTACAAAACCGCCGAGGCGCTGTGGAGACTAGACGTCTCTGCGGAGAAGTACCTGCTCCCCCGCCCCGGCGAGTGGCGACATTTGCTAAAGCCGCCAGGGGTAGACGGCGAATTGGCAAACTTTTTCTCTCCCAGAGCCGTCGCGTGGATAGACTAAAACCTCTGCAACACAGGCGTGAGAACTTCCTCTGCAAAGGGCCTCGACTTGTCGGAGAGGGAGGCGAGGTACTGGTCCACTAGGCTTACTGCAATTAGTTTTGGCAAGTCTCCGCGCCTCACCCCTCTGGCTCTTAGGAAGAACTCCTTGTCCTCGTCCAGCGAGGCGTCTGCCGCAGAGTGCCTCGCCCCCGACACTTCGCCGGTTTCGACGAGGATTACCGGCTGGGTATTCGCAACAGCCCCCTCGCCTGCGATGTACACGACGCCCTCTACCGCGCTGTCGCTCCAGATACCTCTTTTAGTGATCCTGCCCACCGCTCTTTGAGTTACAAAGGACCTCTCGGCGGCCACTGCGTACAGCTTGGCATAACCCTTCCCCTTCGGGGCGTCGTTTACCACCGACACCACGTGGTCTATTCTGCTCTCGCCGAAGCCCAGCTCTAGCCCAATCACGTCGGCGGCTGCCCCCTCTCCAATTAGATACTCCTCTCTTACGGCGTTCATGACTCCGCCGAGGACTAGAGGCCTCGCCGAGATGCTCGTCTCCACGGCCAGCGCCGAGTGGACGTACTGCGGGCCAGAGGCGTTGGACGCCAAGACGTACTCCACCGCGCCCCTGACGGACCCCTCAACAACAACTGTATGCATAGTCTTTTCGGCGCTAGTCGCGTACACGGCCACGGCACCCTCCCCGTCGACGTCTAACAACAGATGGCTTGCCACGTGGCGCCCCTCCGCCCCTGCGGCCACTTTAATTACCAAAGGCGGGAACTTGCCCCTGGCCTTGACCTCCACCACATCGCCTATAGCCGAGGCGTGGAGGGCTAAGATCTTGCTGTTTATTTCCAGGCGACTAAACACCTCCCGACCGAGGTTTACCTCTACGCCGTCGCAACCGCCGAAGCCGGCCAGCGCCCCGTCTACTACAACTATCTCGCAGGGGGCCGCCTTGGCCTCTGCCCGCGGCTTCTCGGCCAGTGGGCTGAAGCCCTCGAACTTAGTCCAGTCTGTGTAATACCTCACGGCTGGCGAGTCCGCAACCTCCTGCCAAGGAAGCCTCTGAGCAAGCTCCGCGCCTCTACTCTTCGCAGTTTGAATATCCATGCCCCCCTACCGTTTTCTACTTTTATAACTTCACCACGTCGCCGTAGCTATACACGTCGACGCCGAAGCTTTTTACAAAATCCTTGGCCTTATGAATCTCCGAGTCCTCAGTAACTAAGTCCTCTCCGACCGCCGCGGCTGTGGCCACAATAAGTGCGTCAATGTAGTCAAACCTCTTGGAGAGTTGGGCGGCGAGTTGAACCACGTCTTTAAAAGGTATTAATCTAAATGTAGAGAACACCGCCTGGACTGCCTTGACCACCCGCATAGCTGGCACGCCCAGCTTAGCGGCCTTTGCCTGCATTTCCAACACCGAAACTAAACTGACGCCCAGCTCGTCAAGTCTCAGCCTAGCTCTGCCTTCTACCACCGCTTTTAAAAGATCTCGCTTTACTTTAATCCCAGCCAGCGGAAGAATGTAGGTCGTGTCTATAATCACTTCTCTAAGGCTTGGGAGAACGACTTGCGCCACTTGTTAAACTCCTCCTCGTCTAATTCGACGTACATCTCGCCATATAATAAAGAGAGGAGCTCCCCCTCCGCCGAAAGCCCTTTTCTCAACATCTCGTTTATCACCTTCGACATGGCCTTTGCCGTGCCGTATCGCCTCACGCTTTCTCTCACCACTGCGTCGTAGACGTCGTCGTCAAGAATTATAGTTGTACGCTTCGGCACATTACATATGAACATACAGACTTAAAAACTTAATACACTACGTAGTAGTTCAGTTGTCTCCCCCTCTTCAACACGCCGAGCGAAAGCGGCCGTCTCGGGACCAGCGCAGCCAGGTCCTCCACGACGTATAGGTAGTACGTGCGGACGGCCTTATGTCCCCAGGGCACCTCCCAGACGCTCGGCCGCACCTCTCTGCCTCTGTCTGGGAGCCACGACGTGGCCACCACGCGCCTGGCTACCCTCCCGGCCTCTGCCAGTGCCCGCGCCGCCGCGTCTCTGGGCATGTGGTGAACAACGGCCACTAAGTAGGCCACGTCGAAGGCGCCGTCGCGGAAGGGCAACATAGAGGCCTCGCATTCCAAGACGTCTCCGCTGGGGAGTAGCCTCTTGTCTAGGTCGCAGTGGACCACCCACTTGTGCTCTGTCTCTAAGTACAGCGGCTGGGTGCCCCGACCAGCGCCTACGTCTAGGGCCTTTTCGCCTAGGCGTCCGAAGTCAGCCACGGGGAGGGGCCTAGTCCTAGTGGCCTCGTAGTCCCTCCCTATTGCCAAGTACGCCTCCCGCGTCCGCCTGGCCCACTCCACTTACAGACAATGTTTTATACTTAAACACAGTGGGAGAGGTGTCTTACGCCGTAGCGGCGGTGCTGACAGCGGCGCTGGCTGTAGGCGCCTTCATCCGGGCGTTTTTCATACCACATACTGCCGGCAGCGACGTGGTGCAGTTCGCCGCCTTTGCAGACAGCGCCTACAGACACGGCCTGTGTTTTTACAAACACGCAGGCGGCGACCCGGGCTGGCCGTACAACTGGCCTTTTCCATACGGCCCGCTGGCCCTCCTCCTGCTGGCGCTTGTCAGGGCGCATGCACGCGGCGCGGTAGAGGCCGCAGATGGGAACTACTATGTGCCCATGGACTGGGCCGCGGCGTTGAAGGCCGTATACGCAACTCTCGACGTCGTCAACGCCTTGTTGTTATACCACCTGGCAGGCCGCTCTTGGAGGGGGGTGGCGGCCGCTGTTTTTTACTACCTAAGCCCAGCTGTCGTGTACGTCACCTCCATCTACGGGATGTTTGACTCCCTCCCCCTGGCCCTCCTCCTAGCCGCCCTGGCCGCCAGGGGGGACCTCCCGAGGGGCTTTCTACTCGGCTTAGCCGCGGCTACGAAGGCAAACGCGGCCCCGGCGGCTGTGGCGGCCCTCCTCGCCTCTCCCAGCAAGAAGGCGGCGGCCGGCTTCGCCGCGGGGGCGCTACTGCTCTTCCTCCCGTTTGAGGCGGCTTGTCCTGGTAGCCTCGCCTCTTTCGCCGGGGTGATCGCCTACCTAGGCGCTCCGAACTACAACCCGCCTGTGGTTTACAGCTTCAACGGCTTGACCACCCTGGCGACGTATTTACACGAAACAGAGGGAGGAGACTACTTGTGGCTGATAAGGTCGTGGTGGCTCCCCGCCGCGGTTGTCTACGCGCTGATTTTAACCAAGAAGGCGGCGCCGGCGGAGGCGGCGTATCTGTCCTACTTGGCGTACGTCACGACGTATTGGAGGGTGAACTACCAGTACTTCCTGCCGCTAGTCGGACTCGCCGCGCTTTACGCCGCCTCTAGGGCCCCGCGCCTCTCTAAGGCCCTTGCGCTTATACACGCCTCTGCGGCGTCTGCGTGGGTGTTCATATACCCTGTCAGCTGGTGGGCGAGGGTACATGTGAAAAGCCCCAGCGAAGACGTGGTACGCGCGTTAGACGCCGTCTCGTTAAAAATACTAGACCCCGCGGCCTACGTCTACTACAGCCTCTTCATCACCGCTCTGGGGTACGCGGCGTTGGCCGCGTCGCTGAGGCGCTAGAAATTTAAACCAGGACGTAAGTAGCGGCATGTGTCGTTTTTACAAAGTCGTGGCTGGGAAAGGCCCTTGGACCGCGCGAGCTGTTTTACGTAGCCGACAGGCCGTGCGTAGAGGGGGCGGTTGTCGTCGACGACATAGAGAACAAGGAATACTACTACGACGACAGTTTAGGCGAGTTTGTGTGCACGGTTGAGCAGTGCTACGCAGATATTCCCACATACTGGGAGGTCGGGCCGTATTTAGTAGACTTGTTGTAGTCTAAGGGCCTCTTCGACGCCGAAAAGCTGTATAAGCTGTCGGGCAGGCGGGGCAGGGCTATCCCATCCGCTTTAGTGATATTGGAGGCCGTCTTACTGGGTAAAAACGCGTCTTGGGGCCGTTTCGATCCCTACGGCGAGGATTTCGAGCAGTGGCTAGACTACGTGGCCGAGTGGACCACCGGCTACATACTTGACGACGGAGCGCGTGGCCAGCTCAGAATTTGAAAAACTTCTTGAGCCCCCAGTAGCCTAGCCACCACTATTATCTAGTGAGAAAAATACCAGAGTCCGCACAAAGTGGCCGAGCGCCTAGCCGCTACGCTGAGAA
>JBEULK010000003.1:53464-56424 GCA_041287325.1 Pyrobaculum sp.
AAGTGGCCGAGCGCCTAGCCGCTACGCTGAGAAGTTCAGCTTAACACAGTAGTAAGGCGCCTCGTCTCCGCGACGGCGGCTAGTCCCCCTCTTACTAACCTGTCTAACACGGGAACAAGTTGGCACGGCTCCGCCCCCACTAGCACGGCTAGGGACTGCAGAGTCGCCGGGCGGCCGCCCGCCGACGCCGCCAAGACCGCGGCCTCAAGAGCCGCCTCTTCTCTAAGCGAAGTCTTGACAGGCCTGCACCTCTTGATGTACAAAGCGGTTAGGACTGACAGGGCAACTACCACCAACACAAGCCGCTATGCGTAAAACTTTTTTACCTTATCCCTCAGCGCCTCTAGTTTTTTAACAACGCCCTCGCGAGACGCCTTGTCGTATAAATAGTTCCAGTCTAGGACGGTCCACTGTGCCGCCAAAACGGCGGCCGCCCTCTCGCAATCGGCGGGGGAGTCCCAGTAGACGCAAGCATTTAGGCTAGACACAATCGAGTCCTCTGGCGACTGTACGTAGACGCCGCCGCATGCAACAAGCTCTTTTACGCGGCCCACGTAGGTAAAGCCCACTAGGTCTAGGAACAAGGCGCCAGGTCCTTCGTACACTCTAGACACGCGGCGCTACCCGTATTGCTCAGCCAGCTCTTGAAATATTTGGAAAGCCTCCTCCGACTTATGGGTATCAATTACAAAATCCACGTCTCCAGTCCTATACGCGCCCCGCTGTAGAGCTCTACCGCAAACCCGCCCACCACTACAACGCGGCCGAGCCCCGGCGCTTTAACTCCTCGTTTAGCCTTACTAAAAAAGCCAGCGCCGGGCTACAAGAGCTCATCTACTACGTATACGCCGCCCACAGCCCTCGCCCTGTAACGAACGTGGTTGCGCCAGTCTCTAATTGTAAAAACGTCCTGTGAAAGCCACACGACGTTTTTGCCCGCCCGCGCGGCCATTACGATAATTTTCTCAAGCCTCTCCTCGGCGACTTCTCTGGGAAATCTCCTAAATAGGAGAAGCTCTTTAAATACCTATCAAGTGGCGCATGTGGAAAAGCCGTTGCGCTTCGTCCGCGCCGCCAGCGGAGTACACGTAGTAGCCGTAATGACCCAGCCGATGCCCTGCCCCGGCAGGTGCGTATTCTGCCCCACCTCGGCTGACGCCCCCAAGTCCTACATGCCAGACAGCCCCGTGGTGCTCCGCGCTAAGAGGAGCAGATACGACCCATACCTCCAAACCGCCGGCAGGATTAAGGTCTATTTAGAAAACGGCCACTTGCCGAGTAAAATCGAGGTGGTGGTCATGGGCGGCACCTTCTCGGCCCATCCCCGGCGCTACAGAGAGTGGTTCGTCGCCAACATCTACAAAGCGCTTAACGACTACCCCAACTGGTCAAACTCGGCGGAACCCTCCCCCAGCCTAGAGGCCGAGCAGGCTAGAAACGAAACCGCCTTTCTCAGAATGGTGGCGCTTGCCGTGGAGACCAGGCCCGACTACGTAGACAAGACAGAGGCAGACTTCCTCCTTAGGCTAGGCGTCACCAGAGTAGAACTCGGCGTGCAGTCTGTATACGACGACGTGTTAGAGGCCGTCAAAAGAGGACACGGGGTTAAGGAGGTGGCAGAGGCCACAGCTCTCTTGAAGGACTCCGCCTTCAAGGTATGTTACCACCTAATGCCGGGCCTGCCCAGGAGCGACCCGGACAGAGATTTAGAGATGGTGAAGGAAGTCTTCTCCAACCCGGCGTTTATGCCAGACTGCGTCAAGATATACCCGACGTACGTCGTCCCCGGCACCGAGCTGTTCGAGATGTGGCGCCGCGGGGAGTACAAAAGCTACGACGAGGAGACGTGGCTAGAGCTCTTGGCTAAGATATACGCCGCAGTGCCCAGGTGGGCTAGGGTTATGAGGCTAGGCCGAGACATCCCACTACACCACGTAGTAGACGGGCCTGGGTGGGGCAACATGAGGCAGGTAGTCCTCGCCCACATGAGGCGACTAGGCCTGGAGTGCAGAGAGATTAGGTGTAGAGAAGTGGGGATAAAGCTTGCCAACTCGTTGCCAGTACAGCCGGGGCCCGTCGACGTTAAGAAGCTGGTGTACGAGGCGTCGGGGGGCGTGGAGGTCTTTCTAGAGGCCGTAGGCCCCGACGACACGCTCTACGGCATATTAAGGCTTAGAGTCCCCCACTCTCCCCACAGGCCGGAGCTCCGCGACGCCGCTCTCGTGAGGGAGCTCCACGTCTACGGCCCCGCCGTCCCCGTGGGACAGGACAGCATATGGTGGCAACACAGCGGGCTGGGCAGAAGGCTGATGCAGAAGGCAGAGGAAGTGGCTGAGGAATACGGCGTTTCTAAAACGGCCGTTATCTCAGGCATCGGCGTCAGGGAGTACTACAGAAAGCTCGGCTACGAGAGATGCGGCCCCTACATGTGTAAAGACTTGACACAGCCGCTGGGCCACACAGAAGACGACCTAGTCCGCGCAATAGACTAGCGTCCCAACGCCCTCCTCACAGCCTCGCGGTGGAGGGGGGTCTGCCAGGCGTAGTACTTGCCCACTCCAATCTCGGGGTCGCGCTCAGGCGGAGGCGCGTCTAACCAGAAGCGCTGGTCTCTCAACTCGTATACTTCAGACAACAAGTTTAACTCTATCAACCTCTCTATCAGCTCCCCCGCCCTTCTAATCTCCTTAAGCAGAACGTCCGGGTCGTCTAACGCCTTTTCCAAAATCTGCCGCCCCTCGTCGGAAAGACCCTCCACAAACCTCCCAAGACCTCTCTCTAACAACAACCCTCTCACCACAGCATCGACATCCCACCCAGCCCTATACAACTCATCCAACGCCTCCGGGTTCCCGCCGGTCCACTTCCACACGTCGTCGAAGGGAGGCTTTTCGCCTGGCAGTAGGTCGTACAATTGTTTAAAGCCTTCGCGGGTCATGTTCCACATAGCCCTTATCCTA
>JBEULK010000029.1:0-5676 GCA_041287325.1 Pyrobaculum sp.
GCGGCGGCACCCGCCGTGCTGAGCTTCACAACACCAGCCGCGGCCTGGTCGAGGTCGCCGCAGACGTGCACGCGGCCGTGCCTGCGGCTCAGCGTCTTAGCGCGCCCCGACGGTCCGCGCAGGGGTCCCCGCCGCCGGCGGGCTCCGTCTTCCACCCAAGCGCGTGGGTCGGGAACTGCCGGCTCTCACGTTGTAGAGGCTTCTCGCAACCGGGCTTTCTCGCAGTTGTGGCGACGCCGCGAGGGCCGAGGCAGTGGGCGTGGAGTTAATTTTTTATTACAGACTCGCGAAACAGCCCCGTGTCGGCGAAAGTAGTTGGTCTTGGGCCTTCTGGGTCTGTGTTTTTGCTAAGGCGCCGCGGGTTTGGAGTCGACTTTTCCAAGAGGTATGTAAAGGCGTGCGGAGAGTCGGTTCCTGTGGAGACCCCCATGGTGGAGGGGCGGTACGTGGTGGACAAGGTGAGGATTTTTAGGTTCTTCCTCTGGGACCGGGAGGTGGGGGAGGTGTCTTATTCAAAGCCGCGGTGGTACATCATAGACAAGGGGAGGTGGGTGGAGTCCATGAGGGCGAGGGCCCCGACAGGCGGGGACACCTACGACGTGTTAGTAAAGGCAGGCGGCCCCTACCAGAGCTTGGGCGGGAAGATCACCGTGGTGCGGTTTTACGTAGAGGGGGCTCGGCGGCCTTTAGACGAGACTGCAGACTTCATCTTTTCTAGAGACGCGGTGGGCTTCTACTGGGTCTTCCCCCACGGCGGCGTGTTAAACGTGGGGGGCGGATTCCTCGGCGTAGACAACCCAGTGCCGCATGTAAAAAAGTTCGTAGAGAAGCGGCTAGGCGGGGGGCGCGTCGTGGACGTAAGAGGCGCGCCTCTGACGGTGAAGCCCCGCGTAGTTCTCCACGACGGAGAAGGTTTCAGAATCGGCGAAGCAGCCGGCCTGGTCTACCCGCTCACTGGGGAGGGCATAAGGCCAGGCGTCCTCTCAGCCATCGCCCTCGCCGAGGCACTCTCCACGAAGAAGCCGCTGGAGGAGTACAGAAGGAAGGTGGCGCCCATAGTCAAGCAGGTGGAGTTTCAGAAAAAGCTACTCGCCTTCGCAACCAAGGCGGCTAGAAGAGGGACGGCCTTGCTAGAACTGGCCGACGACGGCGTGTTGAAAGACTACGTAGAAGAGAACTTGTCGGCCAAGACTCTATTCACACTTTTAGCCAAAAGGCCAGTAGCCGCAACAAAACTCGTGGCGGCGTTGTTGAGATAACCATAAGCAAAACCGCACAACCGCTTAAGCCGCCAGGAAGACGTTAGACGTAAGAGCGGCAGGCCTTGCAGAAAACGCCGGCTGTTAAAAAGGCCTAAGAAGCTTCTAAGGCGTTTAGTCCGGAGAGCTTAAACTGCCTGCGGCTTCAGTAGCTCTCCTCTACTGCCTCTCAGCAACGTGCCATCGCTGGCGAGACCAGGAACGGCAAGGCGGCCGCTACTGTTAACTTTCCACGCGTCCACAGTCCCTCTCATTTGTTCTTAACTCTGTGCAATAAGAATAATGTGCCCTACATCGTTGGCCATCGCTTCCTGTCCGGCGAGATGCGATTAAGACTCCGCCTAGGGCGCCGCTTTGTGGCCGTCAGCGGCCTATGTCCTCTTCATGCGTAAGACCCGAGTTCCTCATCACTGTGTGCGACTCTTCTCGTGTTTATATCTATGAGGCGTCTGCCAGCTTGGAGACTATTTTTGGGGCTAGGAAGTATATTCTTGGCATCAACAAGCTGGTGGGGTATCTGGGGTCGATGCCTAGTTCTTGAAAGGCCTTGGCTAGTAGGCCTAGTTTTTCTGCCAACGTGAGCATATGGCGCCGTGCCTCCAGGTTAAAAATTTTTGCGTAGCGCTGAAAATGTTTAAAACTTCACTTGCGGCGCCTGTGTGTGATCGGCCTTGCCTTGGCTGTGGTTGTCGCCGCTGTGTTGCTGGGCGTCGCCCCGGCACTCGCCGGGAGGTCCTCCGAGGCTCTGCCGGTGGAGGCGGCGCCTTATGTAAAGGCCGAGGACCCGGGGGCCACTCTACACAACCTCGCTGTGTTCTTCGCACTTCTCGTAGCGGCCACGGTGGTCATATACTTGCTCTTCTCCAGGAGGAGGCTTCTCAACCTATTCCTGTATTTCGTGTGGTTTATACTCTCGGTGGGGGTGTTCCAGTTCTACGTAATTTTGTACTACTGGTACGGCTTTATAAACGAAGGCACCGCCGTCTGGCTTATGTGGGCTTCTTTGTTATTTGGGATGTTTGTCGTCTTTTTGGTGTACAAAAGGAGGGGGGACTTGCTCTTAGGCTTTTTAGGAGGGCTTGCGGGTGCGATGTTTGTCTGGCTCCTCCCCGACTCCACAGTGATGGCTCTACTGGCCGCCCTCCCTGTGTACGACTACTTAATGGTTAGCAGAGGCCTCCTGGGGAAGATTGTTAAGAAGTCTAAAGAGGCGGCTCCTTCAGAGGCTGGGGGTCGGAGAGACACGCCGCTTTTCGGCTTCGTGGTTAGGCTTAAGACCATATCGCTGGGAGTCGGCGACTTTGTGGTATACTCCATGGCTCTCTCCTTTGTGGCCATGAGACTTGCGCAAATGGGCCCCGCCGTTTTGCTACTAGTGGGGGCCGGCGCGTTGTTGATATACCTGGGCTTCCTCCTGACAGTAGACGTGTTTCTCAAACGGTGGGGCTACGGCCCCGCGCTTCCGCTTCCGTTACTCCTCCTCTCGCCTTTAATCGCCGCCGCTTGGTTCGCCTCGGCGTAGCTCTGTGGCGAGGCGGCCGGCGTTTAAGGTCCTTTCTGCGGCTCAGTTCTGCAGACCTCCCGTTGTCTAAAAGATATATAGAGATGGCTCCCGCCCCCCATGGTACAGGAACTATACGAAGAACTTAGGCGGTACGAGGCGGCGAAAGACGAGGTGGTGCAGACCTCTATAAAGGTGTCTAGGCTATCCAAGGCGGTGGTCTACTCGGTGATAAGGAAGGACTTCGCCGCGGCGGAGAAGGCGCTTAGAGACATGAACGAAGCCGCGGAGAGGCTCAAGACGCTGATAAGACGGTGGCCGATGTTCTACGGAAGCGCCACCACGGGGCTCCAGGAATACGTAGAGGCCACGGCGCTGTACACTTTTATAAAAGACGGGAGGCTCCCCTCCAAGGAGGAGCTCGGGGTAGACGTATACGTCTACTTAATGGGTCTAGCAGATATGGCTGGCGAGCTCGGCAGAGTCGCCACAGAGGAGTTAATCCGGAAAAACGTAGACGCCGCCAAGAGGCTGAAGGAGGCCGTGGAGAGGCTGTACCTAGAACTCCTCTCCCTAGAGCCTAGGGACTACGAACTTAGGAAGAAGGTAGACTACGTAGGCTCACAAGCCAACTGGATGGCAGAGAAGCTCTTCTACGCAACGACCTGCCGACAAGAGGGAGGAGAGTAAACGCTGTCAGAGTTATAAAGCCCCGCCCCCACGCCGCCATGGATTACATAGATGTCTTGTTAAAAGAATTAAAAATCTCGGCCGGCGACGTAGCTGAGGCGAAGAGGCAAGTGAGGAGAATTCTCGAAGGGTTGCAACTGATATGATTTCGAAAAAGCTGGAAGAGGCGAAGAGGAGGGCAGACCTCAACTACTTCCTGTACTTAAACGAGCGGGCTGAGGAGGAGTTAGAAGCTTTGAAGAAGGCCGGCAGGTGCGGGCGGCTGTGCGGACTGGCCGTCGCAGTCAAGGACAACATCGAGGTGGCCGGCATGCCTATTACTAACGGAGCGCCTTATATGAGGAGGATCTCCAGCGAAACGGCGCCTGTGGTCGCCGCCTTGGCGGCAGAGGGGGCCGTGGTGATAGGCAAGACAAACATGCACGAGCTGGCCCTGGGCGTCACCAACGTCAACCCGCACTTCGGCCCAACTAAAAACCCACACAACCAGTCTCGAATCACCGGCGGCTCAAGCGGCGGCAGCGCCGGGGCGGTGGCCATAGGCGTCGCCGACTTAGGCATAGGCACGGACAGCGGCGGCTCCGTCAGGATACCAGCCGCCCTCTGCGGAGTAGTAGGCTACAAGCCCCCCTATGGAAAGATTCCCACTAAGGGGGTCCTCCCTCTGGCCCAAAGCCTAGACCACGTGGGCTTTATAACAAAGACCGTAGACGACCTCGTCAAGGTGCTGGCCGCCGTGGGGTGGGTAGGAGAGCTGGCCGCCCCCAAGAGGTTTCGATTCGCCGTCCTCATGGGCGTCGCCGAGAATACAAGACATGTAGAGAAGGCCTTTTGGAAGGCAGTCTCCGTCTTGGAGTCAATGGGAGGCATGAGAGACGAGGAGTTTATAGAAGGCGCAAAGTACTCCGCGGCGAGGGCCGCCATACTTCTTTCGGAAGCCGCCGCCAACTACTACGACCTGCTGAGAGGCGTCGGCGAGCACATGGGCAGAGACGTGGCCACCCTCCTCGCAACAGGCGCCGCGTTGCCAGCTGTGGCTTACATAACCGCAAAAAAAGTGAAGGAGGAGGTCACCCAGTTCTTCAACACCCTCTTCAAGAAATACGACGTAGTGGTCAGCCCCACCACAGCAACAGAGGCCGTCACAATAGAAGAAGCCGCCACAATCGCAGTGAGGCCGAAGCTACTGGCATACACCGAGTTGTTTAACCTCACGGGGCACCCAGCCATATCAGTCCCCGCGCCTACCTCAGGCCTGCCCGTGGGCCTACAAATAGCCGCCAAAGACGAGGAGTTGCTACTAGCCGTAGCCAAGGCGTACGAAGAAGAGGCGTCTTAGCGGCCCCCCTTCAAATAGTCGAGAAAACCCAACACAGTAAAGCGCAGGTAGAAGTCCACGTAGAGAGAGGCGGCCGACAACAAGACCTTCTCGACGTTTTCGTCGGCTCTCGCCAACAGGCGCAGGGCGTCGTCAACCCCCAGCTCTGTCCTATCCCTCAGCACTTCCACCCACGCCTTTACCTGCTCCACGTGGCGCCTTACGACCTCCACGTCGCGAGTACAGTAGTAATGTGGGAAGCAGACTTGCTCCACGTCTAACCCCCTTATCTTGTCTAGAGACTGGAGATACAAGTCAAGCCTAAAAGGCGGCGGGGTAGTTGGTATAACGGCGCCGACGTCTGGGACGTACACCCCCGCCCCATCCCCAACGAACAATATCTTCTCATCTCTATAGTAGTACATAACGTGGTGAGGTGCGTGGCCCGGCGTGTGTAAAGCCTCAAAGGCGTCAAAAAGCCTGGCCCCGTCCCCCACCCCCACGACGTTCGGGTTAGGCCTCGGAGCCCCGAACTTCTCCGCATATACCCCCAGCACGGCCCTGCTAGACTCGTAAAGCCTCGAAGGGTCCACCACGTGCTTAGCATACCTCTCGTGGACGTATGTGGGCTTGCCCAAATGCCCAGCAGAGCCGCAGTGATCCAGGTGAATATGAGTACACAAAACGGCATCAACCTCCAAAGGCTCGTGAAGAGACGCAGGTCCGGGGTCGACCACCACCTTCACACCACCGACCTCCACTACATACGACGTAACTAGGGGGACGCCCTCGAGATACTTCACAACCACCTGCATACTAAACAAGACGCCGTGTTATATATACTTTAACAAGCGAAAAACTTTTAAACCACGCCAAAGGTTGAAACGCCCCGGGCGCAGGGGAGCCGT
>JBEULK010000030.1:0-24296 GCA_041287325.1 Pyrobaculum sp.
CTCTAAGAACTCCAACGCCAGTAGAGACTCCACTAGCGCCTCCAAGAGGCGGGCAGATGCGTATTCCTCTGCCGACGGCCTCGGAAGCGGCCTCTCGACAGCCTCGTACACGTCCATATCTATCTTCTAGTTTAAATACTCGTGCGGCGTCTTATAAGACGTGTTGGTATATTTGGTAGAAGGCGCGGGGTCTTGGATGACGCGTGGGGTGTAGTACTACCCAGGCGTTGACTAGGGCGCGGTATTCGAAGCTCGTCTGTATTCTGGTGTGGAAGTCTTGGAGGTGTGGGAACCCGGTCTCTTTTAAGTATTGGTACAGCTCTTCGAGTTCGCCGTTTTTTGGCTTGGCTTTTCCGAAGTTGATTGCCCGGCGTGTGACGTGTCTCTCGCCTCCGCCTGGGAGTATCACCTTTCCGTATGCCGCCTTTACTCTCCACGTGGCTGTGTCTGTGCTGTCTACTCCTAACGCCTCTAGGAGGGGCGTCACGGAGGGGCTTCCGAGGCCCAAGACGTGGAGGTGTCCTCTGTACCTCTTCCTTGCCTCTTTTATCAGGCGGAGGGCGTAGGCCCTCGACCCCCTCGGCACCCCCCTCGTGACTAAGACGTAGGGGACGGCGCCGCCTATCGCCAGCGCCGGCGAGTCGGCGTACTTCTCCAGGTATTTGTAGAAGAGGTCTGGCTGTGGAGTCACGTGGAGGACGGGGACTACGGAGTCTCCCAGCGCTCTTCTCATCTTCTCCCAGTTTTTGTACGTCTTCTCCATCTTTTTCTCCGCGGCGTGGGGGTCGTCGGTGGGGCTGGGGGGCACGTCGAGGGCGAGGTAGGCCTGGGCGTCTACTTCTCTGTACACTTCGATGATTTTGTCCACGTCTACCTGTACCCCCTTGCGCAGTATCTGGTAACCACCTGAGTCTATCCACAACTCTCCTTCGTATCCCAAAACCTCGCGCGGGTCGCCTCTTACCTCTAGGGCGTTTATCATCAACGCCGGGACTGGGAAGTAGTGCCACGGCTTCGGCGATGCGTTCAGGGGGGTGCCTAGCATTACGATCACTTTATTTTAAACGATGGATTTAAAAACAATTGGGGGGACTTCTCCAAAACTTTTGATGAACCACCTGCCATAATACTCTAGTAATATCAGCGAAAAAGCTAGAGGCCCCCTCCAAGGTTGCAAATAAAAAACACGCACCTAAGGGGCATAAGTCTTAACTACAACGTACATGTTCTATTGAGAGGGATGCGGCGGGTTGGAGAGTCTCTTTTGCGATTCTTATGGCGTCTGCGAATTCGGCATCTGGGCTGTAGACCTTGGCGTAGCTGACGTCTAAACTTAACATATGCTTCACAATTGAGTAGACTTGTACGACGTCTTCCATGTCGACTTGGTGTACGTTTTTTAAAGCTGTCTCGACTTCTCTTCTTACCTCTTTATAGGCATCTGTCGGCACTATTACACAACCCAGCACTGTCTCCACGTAAGTTTCAAAGAATCGTCTTAACGAGGTGGCTAGCGATTGTGAGTTTCTTGTCAACATGTAATTGTACAAGATCTTAACTAGTTTTACAGGTGTAGTTCTCCCCTTTTTCGGAAGAATTGTTTCTAGCGCGTCAACGATGGCGGGTTTGCGCATGTCTACAGACGCCACCACTGCTACCGCCTGGAATAAGATTGAGATTGAGAAGGAAGCTCCTTGCCTAGCCAATATGTCAAGTAGCTCTGTAAGCCTCCGTTTGGCTCTCGATCCGTAGGCCGATTGAAGCATATATACACTTCTTGTCACGTCTTTTCCATGTCTGACGAACTTATCGATCGCGAAACGTATTCTTAGTTCTAGTATGTCGAGAGCGGCGCTGGTGACAAAACACTCATCAGGCGGTGGATTGCAGTTAATTACAGCGCCTACGTCAAGGTAGACTACCATTCGGATTCCTCGAGTTCTGCCAAACGGTCGAAGAGCCTTTGCTTGACGTCTTGAAGTGCCTCTGACGCCTTTTGTATCAAGTCTTTTCTTTGGCGCCGTACTGCTACGTGAAGGAGGTACTCACAAGCCACCGCGTCTAACAAGTAGTCAGACCTAAGCTCCGGATGTCGGGCCAAAATCTTGTAAATAATTAATAAGCTAACAAGGACATCCGCTAACATCTCATCTTGTTGTACAAATGCCAAGTCTTCAAAAAGCGCATCTAAAAACTCGTCAAATGCTTCTACGTTTGCAATATAAATTTTATCTACATCTTTTATCTTTAATCTAGCCGCTACCTCTGGCCTTTTCAAAAAATCGTTTATGCACCTCTTGACCTCCTCCACGTCTTCACAACCAGATTCGACGAGGTACTGCAAAAGTTCTAACTTTAGTAAATTAAGTCGAAGAATATCGTACTCGTCAGATGTCAGACCTACGAGACTTACCGCCATTTTATCTCCTCGCCGAGCTCCGCCTCCCTGACCTCCGGTAGGCTGTATACATGTTGCAAAATTGAGTCTAGCGGGGCGGTCGCCCACTTGGCGGCTACCGCACTCACCGCCTCTTCGACGTGTGGTGGTAGCTGACCGGGCTTGCCAACCGCCTTGTACCACACCGTGACCTTGAGGCCCTCGACTTTTACATTTTTCTCGACGTCGCGGCGGGCCTCCAGCCAGTCTAGTATGTCTAAAACTTCTCGGCTAAACGGCCCATAGAGCCACAGTCTCCAGCGGAAGAGGGGACGGCGCCCTCTCGTGACCAGCTCTCTGTCCACGAGGTACAGTAACTTTACCAACTTGGTCTTTGGCACTGGCCCGCCGGCCTGCTCCAAGAGGCGCAAAACCACATTTCGCAGTATCACAATTTGAAAATTGAAACTTAATTAAGTCTTTTTGTACACTCGTCTCTTCGGTTTGCTGAAGTTTTTCTGGCTTCAGCTAGGGCTAAGTGTCTTCACTTTTCTGTCCCTGCCGAAGTCATCACACATTGTTATAAACGTGGGTTTATATCTCCAAGTGCTTTTGATAATTGTCAAGTCTGACGACCGGGAGGTGGCGAAGAGGGTGGGGAGGATGCTCGACGCCTTGGAGCTGTTGCCAGGAGTCTATCTGTCGTGGTCGCCGCGAGAGAAGGCAGTTAAGGCAATCGGCGCGGTTAAGAGCCAGGTGGTGCGCAAGTGGGAGGAGGAGGGCGCCGGGCCTACGCTGGAGGCCGCAGTTTTGGAGCTCACTGAGGCTCAGTTCAACGAGGTTAGGCCGCTTGCCCGGGCCGTCATCGCCGCGGCGGCCGAGGCGATGTATGAGGAGATGGGCCGACTTCTCGAAAGGATGAGGTCTGGCAAGGGGGGCCGCGACCTCTCTGGCTGGTACCGCGACTTGGCTAGGCGCTACCAGCGTCTGTTAGACGCGTCAATTGCCCTAGACGTCGAGCCCACCGCATTGGCGAGGCTGAGGGAGAGGTGGAAGGAGGTCACTCTAGAGGCAGGCCGCCTGCACAAGAGGCGGTAGGTCGTTACTTTTATATAGTGTTGAGGTCTGTTGGCTATGCGCATCTTGGTCTACGTCTTGAGCGCGGTCGCCGTGGCGTTGGGCTTGTTGTACCTCGTTAGTACGTTGTCTAACCCCTCCACCGACCAGGCGGTCTTCGTGCGGGACCTCGCCGGCTCTCTGGCGGCTGTGGCAGTCGGCGTCGCGGCGCCCGTGCTTATTAAAAAGTTCTCTACTCAACAGGGACAATAGCCGCGCCTTCCACGAATGCTATAATGTCTTTTTGCGTCGCCCTCTTGGCTAAGTATTTCAACACCTTGTCCCCGGCGTAGGGAGCCTCCACTGCTAGGGCCCTCAGCTTGACTCCCGGCTGGATGGGCGGGGGGCAGCCCACCTTTTCCCAGCCCCAGACGGTTGTCATTGCAAGCACCTCCTTCTCCCCCAACGGCCAGCCCGCTACGGCGGCGTAGGCGTGGAGGAACTTCATCTCGGCCCAGGGGTCGGGCTCGTTCATAAAGACGTTGTCTGTGCCGAGGATAGGCTTTAGGTGAAGCAAGAGGGGCACCGGCGCCACCCTCCCAACAAAGTACGCGTTGGCCCTGGGGTTCACCACCACGGTCTTCCTCGGCGGTATGGCGGCGGCCTCCTCCTCGGCGACGTAGACTAGGTGTACTAAGACGTCTGCGTCCAGCTCTTTTAAGGCAAGCTCCAAGTCTCCGTCGTCGTGACAATCCTTCGTCTCTGAGACGTGAGTAGAGACGAGGCGGCTCCGCCTTCTGAGCTCTCTGAGGTACCGGGGGTCGTGGTCCACGGGCGACGCCACCAGTACGTTGGGGTAGTTGGGGAAGTCGCCATGGGCCTCTTGGAAAACCACCGCCTCTATCCCAGCCTTTTTAAACTCCTCCTCCACATCTCCTGCGGCGTACTCGGCGTAGACCAAGGCGCAGCCTGTGCCGTAGCTCCTCATCCTACGCGCCACGGCTCTAACCACATTGACGTGCTTCTTTTTCCGCACCAGCTCTCTGACCACGTGGTACTTCACCCCGTGGGGCCACCCCACCAAGTCGTCGATGTACAAGTCGTCTCTGTCCATCATAACCGCGTCGAGGACGTGGACGTGGCCGTTTATAAACTGGGGCATGAGAACCACGTTCCCCAGGTCCACGGCGTTTCCACCTGTGTACTTCCCAACTCCCGCCACCACGCCGGCGTCGTCCACTTCCACAACGGCGTCTTGCAACATTTCAAGCTCCCAGGCGAGGACGTACCTAGCCCTAAGAAGCATAGCCTCCCCCACGCCAACCCCAGTCCACCGCGCCTCCGCCCACGTTGCACCAAGTCGTTGTAAGAATGCCGCGGACCACGTCTTATAAACGCCACTTATTTATCTTGTTAGCGGTTACTCTTGCGCTTGTTGGGCTTGGCATCGTCGCGCCGTTGTTCTACCAAGACGGAGTTACGCTGTTTTCACTACCGGCGTACCACAGCCTAAGCTCCTCTTTGCCGCCTGAGCTTGCCTATTTGATAAAAGCCGTCGCGGCGGCGGCTCTCATGTTCGACGCATATGGAGACAGGCAGAGGCTCGTGGCCTCCGTCTTGGCCTCAGTGGGGCTGTTTTTTGTGCCGACGCCTACAAGTCATGTGGCCTACTCCGAAGGGGCTGGGTTACTTGTGGTTCGCCGCGGCGGCTACGGCGTATTGCCACGGGGGAGGAAAGCTTTTTAATCCCATTTACAAACATATAGAGTGATTGTTTGTGATAATCTGGGCAGGAGGTACGGCGACTTCTGGGCGTTAAGGGGGGTCACCTTCGACGTTGGACGAGGCGTAGTGCTCGGCGTGCTCGGCCCCAACGGCGCTGGGAAGACCACGATGGTTAGGATCCTCACCACCGAGCTGATGCCCTCTGAGGGCAGGGCCTTGGTAGGCGGCTTTGACGTCGTCAAGGAGGCTGACAAGGTGAGGCGCATCGTGGCGGCGGTCCCGCAGGAGAGCAGGCCCATCGACTTCCTCACCCCCTACGAGTTTGTCTACAGCTACCTCCTCTTGAGGGGCTTCTCCCTCAGGGAGGCGAAGAGGAGGACGGTGGAGGCGTTGAAAGAGTTTGGCCTTTGGGATTTTCGCAACAGAGAGGCGGACGCTCTGTCGGGCGGCTACAAGAGGAGGGTCCTAGTGGCGGCTGTCTTCGCCGCGGATGCTGAGGTGGTGTTTCTAGACGAGCCCACCACCGGCTTAGACGTGTACTCCCGCAGAGTGGTGTGGAACGCCGTGTCGGAGATGAGGCGCAGAGGCACGACGGTGGTGTTGACTACTCACTACGTGGAAGAGGCGGCGGCGCTCAGCGACTTGGTGCTTGTGATCAACAAGGGGAGGGCGGTGGACCTGGCGCCTCCCGACAAACTGGTAGAGAAGGTGCCCGGCCGATACGCCGTCGAGGTGTACGGCGTCGACGGCTCGCTTGCTGGCAGCAAGGCGTCGCTGGAAATCGGCGAGAGGCGGCTCTACTACGTAGACGACCCCTCCGTCGCGGCTGAGCTGGCCTACAGGGGGGCGAAGGTGTTGGTAAGGCCCACGTCGTTGGAGGACTACGTCTTGTTAAACATAGGGCTCATAGAAGAGGAGGGCGAGGGTTATGAAGACGATTAGAGACGCCCTTGTGATTGCGTGGGTAAACGGCTGGATAGCGGCCGTGAGGGGGTGGGTCTGGGTGTTGGCAAGCTCGGCTAGCCCAGTCTCCTTCCTAGTCCTCTTGGGGATCTACGGAGGCGTTAAGGGGCTTCAGTGGGGCCTCGTGGGGGGCTTTGTGTGGACCATAGCCTCTAACGGGATTTCGCTCATCGGCGACGCCACGTACTACCGACTCGGCATAAAGTACCAGTCTATGCTCACGGCGGCGCCCGTCTCTCCGGCTGGATACGCCCTTGGGCTGGCTCTCAGCGCCTTTGTATTCGCCTTGCCCGCCCTCGCCGTGTATCTAGCCGCCATGGCGATCTTGGGAATGCCGTTCCTCAGCCCCCTGGTTTTATACGCCCTTGCCGCCCTCTGGCTCGCCTCGGCTGGGCTGGGCTTCACCCTGTCCGGGCTGATTAGACACATGCGCTACGCCTGGGCCCTGCCCCAGATACTCTCCGCCGTCTTTACAGTGGGTAGCCCAGTCTACTACCCAGCCACGACGTTGCCCAGCCCCTACCTAGGCGTCTTGTTGCCCACAGGCGCGGCGGGGATTATCATACAACACGACACGGGGCTGTTCAGCTACTCCTCCGAGCTCGTGACCGTTGCGGCGGCGGCCTTGGCGTTACAAAGCACCGCCGGGCTGTACTTCCTATTTAAAGTGGCTAGGTGGAGACAGCCCTAGATGTAGAGGGGGGAGACGCCCCCCGCCTCGGCCACCACCTCAATCTCGACGCCTATGTAGACGGACTTCAGCACCACCTTGGCGTAGGGTGGGCTTAGCATGTTTCTAACTTTTTCTAAGAGGTCTGCGGCAAGCTCCTCGTGGTAGATCTCCCTCCCCCTGTAGCTGTCCACCAATTTTTTAAACTCCTCTATGGCAATGACGGCGTCGCGGGGTATGTACTCCAGAGTCACTTCGAAGACGTCTACGGTCTTGCTTATGGGGCACACCGCCTCTCCCCTTGTCTTCAGCCTAACGAGGCGTGGGTACTTCCCCAGCTTGATCACGGGAGGCAGAGTTTACATTTATTTAACGTTTGTTGAGAAGTGGGTTGCGTAGTGGAGAAGTGGCGCCAAGACCCGTACTACGGGTACGTGGCTGTGGTCAAAACCGGCGGCGAGGCCGTGGGCGACTTCTCTGGCTGGGTCAAAGGCGCCTTCCAAGACGTGGTGGAGTTGCCCCCCGGGGTGTACAAGCTGGCAAGCGGCGAGGAGTGTGTAGTAGAGCCTTTTACATATCCTTGGCACCTCCCAGTCCCTTACATGGCCGCGGACTGGGGCGGCGTGGCGGAGTTGCGCATATACGCGCCTGAAGAGCCCGAAGTTGTTAAAGGCACGGTTTATAAACTAGCAGACGTAGGCCCCTTTTCAATATACCTAGCGACAACCGCCTCCTCTAGGTACGAGGTGAGGTGTTGCGGGAAGAGGGTGAGGGGCGCGGCCGCCGTTCCCGCCGGCGAGCCTCCAGCTGTCGCCATGTATGAAGTGCTCCCAGACAGAGCTAGTAATAGGCTTGGTTGTAGAAACTTGAAGGCGGACTTCTGCGGCGGCACGTTAAAAGACGTTGCCGAACTCGCCTATTGGGCATCGGCCTTTTCAGACTTCTTATACCTACACCCCATATACCCAGCCATGTCTTACCACAGATACGACGTAGTAGACCACTTCCAGGTTGACGAGCGGCTTGGGGGGTGGCAGGCTTTTTACGCGCTGAAGAGTAGGCTCAGCGAGTTGAAGATGGGGCTTGTCCTAGACGTGGTGCTTTACCACGTTGGGCTTAGGAGTTCCATGTTTCCAGCGGGGCCGTTTCTGTTGCGGGACCCGGCGGCGGCACGTCTGGCAAAGGCCTTGGCAGACGCATATCCGCAGAGGCACCTCCGAGAATTGTTGCAGGGAGAGCCGCCGTACGATACTTTTCTCAAAGTCTGGCTTATGCCTAGGATTGACTACACGAGGCCCGAGGCGGTGGAGTACGCCAAGAAGGTTGTGGAGTTCTGGGCGGCGAGGGCAGAGGGCCTTAGGCTAGACGTCTCTCACGGCATACCGCCTGGGGTGTGGAAAGAGGCCTTGGCGCCGGCGTCTGGACGTTATGTATTTGGCGAACACGTAGGGAACCCAGCCTCTTTCTTCTCAGTTATTAGGGGCTTCACCGCGTATTTACTTTACGGCGCCTTTCTCAAATGGGGGGAGGGGGCGCAACAAGTGGCCAAGGCTATAAACACATACATAGCGTTAACCCCGCCCACTTCTATGGCCTACATGAATACTTTTTTAGATAACCACGACGTGGATAGAGCCGCCGCCCGGCTTAAGCTAGCTGACGAGCTGGCAGGCGCCTACGCCGTGTTGTTCGCCCTTCCGGGCGTGCCTTCTATATATGCAGGCAGCGAATGCGGGGTGGAGGGGCTGGCCTCAGATCACAGTAACCGCACCCCCTTTAATCCGTGTAAGCACAAACTTGTAGAGTGGTTTAAGAAACTTTACAAGGTTAGGCGTAGTTGGAAACTCGGCAGGGGTCCCGTCTACGCAGAGGCTAGACGTGGAGTTTTAAAAATTCGGAGGTGGGGGACGGAGGTGGAGGTGAAGAGGGGAACTGTTGTATTCAGTAATACATATAATGTAGTTGAGTTATTTTTTTAAGGAATACAATTTTATATGGATCTCAACTTTGAAGGCGTCACCGCCATCTACGGCAGGCCGGGGGTGGGGAAGACTAGCCTGGCTATGCGTATCGCCCATGAGCATGTAAAGAGGGGGCAGAGAGTGTTGTGGGTGTCTCTCTACGAGGATAAAGATACTTTTGTTAAAAACGCAACGGCGTTGGGCTACGACTTGTCTGGCGTAGATTTTTGGGACATGATATTTGTAAAGACCGACGTCATGATCAACCAGATAGTGTCTACGGTGAGCCAGGAGGACTACGGCCTTGTGGTGGTGGACTCTCTCTCTTCCATGTTAGAGGGAGTTCAGAGCCGTGAGTATTTAATAAACGCTGTGTACCGCGTGTTTAAGCCTTCTAAGACAAACCTCGTGGCCGTCGCGGAGGAGGAGTCTGTGACACCGCTTGACTACGTCGCTGATAACTTGCTACGCCTCGAGATGAGGCTTTCAAACGGCGTGACGGAGAGGAGGATGTACGTGGTGAAGTCCCGGGGGAGGAGGGGCGGCTACTACATAGAGTTTGACATAGTCGAAGGCATGGGCGTGGTGTTTATAGACGAACTTCCCCGCCCTCCGCCTAAGCCCAGCTGGGAGGCGTGGGCTGAGTCTCTGTCTGGGGCGTTCGGCCCAATTAGAGGCGGAAACTTTTACATATTGCTCGGCAAGGCGTTGACTCCTCTGCTGGCGCGCGCCGCCGCCGAGCTGTCACAACAACGGCTGAAGGTGCTGTACAGAACGCTGTCTCGAGACGCCTCAACTGTGTCTAAGCTTGTGGAGAAATACGGCGGGAAGGTCGAGGTCCAGCAAGCAAGCCCCAAGCCCCAAAGCTACTTCACCCACGTCAAGTCTCTCTACGACGCGTTGGCAAACTCCAGCGCCGACGTGGTGATTTCAGACAGAGTTGACGTGGAGTTTCTCCTATACGGCCGCAAGGCTTTTGAGATAAACCTTTATGAAATTAGAGAGTTGAAAAACTTGGGTGTGGCGTTGTTTATAGGATGTGAGAAGAGCTGGGGACTTCGCCACCTGGCGGACTACATGGCTGTTTTGAAAGGGGAGGAGGCGTTGGTCTACGCCCCCCACGGCAAGACGGTGTGCAAGGCTGAGGAGACCAAGATACGTTGTTAATGGACTGTGTTAGGATAGAGGGGAGGGCCTACGTCGACGGGGTCTTTTCAAGAGTTAGGCTAGGCCGCCCCGGTTGCAAGACGCTTCAGTTTTCAAACAAATACGTCATACTCCCGGGGATGGCGGACGTCCACGTCCATTTTAGAGACTGGGGCCTCGCCCACAAGGAGACTCTACAAGGCGGGGCCACGTCTGCGCTTGCTGGGGGCGTGGTGGCGGTGGGCGACATGCCTAACACCAAGCCTCACATAAGGACGGCTGAGCTCTACCGCAAAAGGCTGGAGGAGGGGTCGAGGCTCCCGGTCGTCTACCGGCTCCACATGGGCGTCCCCTCAGACTTGTCTGAGCTCGACGCGGCGAGGCCTCGTAGCGTTAAGATATACCCAGAGGATGTGGCTGAGTTCGGCTGGGGCCACGTGGAGAGGCTTTTGGAGAGGTGCGCCTCGCTGGGGTGCACCGCCGTGTTTCACTGCGAAGACCCGGCCCTCTTCCGCGACGGCGAGAGGCCCCCCGAGGCTGAGTGGTCTTGTGCGCAGAAAGTGTGGGCAATGGCCCGCCGGACCGGCGCCACGGTGCACTTGACGCACGTCACCCTGCCCCAGACTGTGGAGTTCTCGCGGGGGTGGGCCACGGTGGACGTGACGCCTCACCACCTCCTCCTCGACGTGGAGAACTGCAGAGACCCCGGCCTCTGTCTCGTCAACCCCCGGCTCAGGGAGCCCGAGGTGAGGAAGAAGTTGCTGGCGCTTCTCGCAGGCGGCTTTGTGGACATCTACGCCACGGACCACGCGCCCCACACCTTAGAGGAGAAGAGGTCGCAGAGCCCCCCGCCGGGGATCTGTAGCCTAGACGTGGCCCTCGGGCTTCTACTCGCCTTTTGGAAGAGGGGGGTGTTGTCCATGGACGACGTGGTTAGGCTCTACTCCCAGCGTCCAGCTAAGTTCCTCGGCGTTGACGTAAGCGTGGAGAAGGGGTTCTTCGCAGTCGTGAAGCTGGAGGAGTACGTCGTCAGGGGTGAGGAGTTTGCCGGCTCTTGTAAACACACGGCCCTTGAGGGGTTCAAGGCCTTTGGCAAGGTGGTGGCCACTGGGGTGGGGGGGATGGTCTTCTTGGGGGGCGAGGAGTACCAGCTATAGCTCTGTCTTCTCTGCAAGCTTGAACAAGGTGTTTAGCACAACTTCGTTGGCGCCTTCGTAGATCTCGGTGGCCTTTGCGTCTCTGTACAACATTTCTACTTTTGAGTCGGTGGAGTAGCCGAAGCCGCCCATTATCTGCATGGCTGTCCTAGAGGCGTCTACCGCCAGCCTCGAGCCGAGGAGTTTAGAGATCTGGGCGTAGAGAGGAAAGCGCGGGTCTCCCTTGTCTCTGAAATACGCCGCTGTGTAGACCACGTTTCTAACAGCCTCGATCTGCGCCCTCAGCGAGGCTATGTAGTGCTGAACTACTTGGAAGTTTACTATCGGCGTGCCGAACGCCACACGCCTCTTTGCGTACTCCACAGCCTCTTTCAGGGCGCCTTGTGCAATCCCAAGCCCAATAGCGCCTACGCAAGTCCTGCCGTTGTTTAAGTCGTCTAGTATTACCTTATATGCGCCGTTTACTCCCCCCACCACGGCTTCGTCCCCCACCTCGCAGTCTTTAAACTTCACCTCGGCGGTTCCAGTGCCCCTCGCCCCCATCACATAAACAGGCGTAGTCTCTACACATTTGCCGCGTTCAACTAGGAAGAGTGTGATAGTCTTGTACCTCTCCTCAGGCAGGCCAGTCCTGGCGGCTACTAGAAAGGCGTCGGCGTACATGCCTGAGGTTATCCACAGCTTAGTGCCGTTTATAACCCACGAACCCCCAGCCCTCTCGGCCTTTGTTTCGATAGAAAAGGCGTCTGAGCCGCAACAAGGCTCAGAGAGGGCAAAGGCTATTATCTTCTCCCCCCTCACTGCGGGGGGTAGCCACTTCTCTCTCAAGACAGGCTCTGCGTAGTGGACCAAGTTATACACAATCATAGAGCCCTGCACCTCCGCAATCGTGGCCAGGGCAGGGCTAGCCTTTGCCAACTCCTCTACTACTAATACTTGGCTTCTAAAATCTAGCCCAGGCCCTCCGTACTCAGGCGGGGCGTGTGGGGCTAATAGCCCTAGTTCGCCCATTTCTCTTAACAACTCGCGGGGGTACCACCCCTGGTCTATCCGCCTGGCGTTTGGCTCTACGCGTTTTTCTACAAAATCTCTCACTGTTTTTCTAACGAGCGCGTGCACCTCTTCTAGTTGTGGAAACATGGCTAATATATGGGGTATGCATAAATGCATATATTGCACATAAACGGCTTTATAACCACGGTATACGTGCATACATGCAGTGCCCGCCCGCCGTGGTCATCGGCGGCCGCCGCATTGAGTTAACTAACTGTCTTCCCAAGTCTCGGGAGGATTGGAGCCCAGAGCTCGCCTCGTTGCTTGCAGAGGTGAACGGGCTTCGGCTAGACGAGGAGGCGCTTAGGGTACTTAAGTTTGTAAGAAGCTTCTGGCTTGAAAACGAGACGTGCCCCCCGGTGTCTATAATTGAGGAGGAGCTGGGGATAGATAGAGGGAGGCTGATGCAGATGTTTCGCAACTACGATGTTATGTGCATCTTAGCTGGCGCGGAGCCGCCCAGCGGCTGTCTCTCCAAGGTGTTTTCTCAAGTCTAGTCCAGGGCCCTGTACACCAGCTCTGACACCCCTACCACTTGCGCCTCTGCGCCTAGCCCTGAAAACACTCTCTTCAACTGGGCTTTACACACGGCGCAGGGCCTAACCGCCGTCTTGAAGACTCCCAACAAGTGTCCAAATGTCTTTTTCCAATAGGCGACTGCCAGCTCAAGCTTGTCTGGCGCTATGAGCCCCCCGCCGCCTAGGCAACAGAGAGATTCTTTTGGATTTCCCCAGTCTAAGTAGTCGCCTACCACGGCCTTTAACAAAAGCCTAGGTTCTTTTACAGGGCCTGCCCCCCTTGAGTAGTTGCACGGGTCCATGTAGGCCACGGGCTTCGCCACTTCCACTCTCCTGAGTCTTAACACTCCTTTTAAGTACGCCTCGGCGAGTATTTCATGTATGTGATAGACGGGAAGGTCTACTCTAGGCGCCACGAGGCGGGTAAAGACGTGCCACCCGTGTCCGCATTCGCCAAATACGGCGACGTCTGTCCTCACCTTGTTTACCACCTCTGTGTACCTATCAGCTATCTTCATCATAGCCTCGGTGGAGAGGTAGTAGCCGTAGTTCGCCGAGTCTGCCAAAGCGGCGCTCACCACGACGTCTAGGCCGAGCCTCCACAAGGAGTACATGTACCCCCTCAAGGCTTCGTCGAATTCAAACAGGTCAGAAGAAGATGGGAACAGCAAAGCTGGCCTCCTCGGCCTTTCCTCTTTTCCATCTGCCACGTTTATGAAAACACCGTTGTTGTAGAGATAAACGGCTGGAGATTGCCCCTTTTCTCTTTCCACTCTCTTAACGGCGGCACGTAGCGCTTGTTGAACTACCCTCGGCGTGAGCCCTATGTTATTGCCCCATTTTTCAAAGTTGTCCACAACCTTTGCCACATATGAAACCGACTTCCCCATGCGCCACAACATGTCTCTAACCTGTCTCGTAACCTCGGCGACGTCTAGGCCGAGGGGGCAGAAGTATGCACACCTCTTACACATAGAACAGTAGGTGAATACGTCTAGAAGGCTGTCGGCGTCGGCTTTTTGTCTCAAAGCCGCGAGGCGCCCCATGGGCGAGTATTTCAACTCCCCCGTGGCTAAATACGCGGGACAAACCTCGACGCAGTTGCCGCACTGTAGACAACTTTTCGAGGCGTAGTAGGCGTAGTCCATGGCTATAAATATTTTTATTTTTAAGAATGTGAATAGTGCAAATTTTACATAGTGAAAGTTTTTAACAAAATTAAAAATAGCCCCATGGTATACCTACTCCTCGTAGTGTTAGCCACGTCTTTTGTATATACAACAGCCAAGGCTCTTTCTGCGGTTTTAAAATCTCCCACCTTGACAACGCCTCAAGAGGCGTGGAGGTTCTTCACCTTCGGCTCTATCCAGGACTTAAGGATCAGGGCCTTATCCTTGGTTTTCCACGCCGCGTTAATCACCTCTCTGACAGGCCACTTATTTATATTTATGCCAGCCCCCGGCCGACTAGCCGTAGCAGGGACTGCGGCGGGGCTAGCGGCCGCTGTCACGGCAACAGCCCTGGCTGTGTATAGGCTGAGGGGATCTGCCCAGCGCGCGTTAGCGCTGACAACGACAATTATTGTGGTGTGGAGCGGCGTCGCCATGAGCGCGACAGGACGCAGAGAAGTTTTTATTACCTGGGCGTTTTCCCCGCCCCCCTTATCAGGTTTTTTCGAGACGTTGTTTTACATACACGTCTCTTCGGCTTGCGTCCTCGCGGCGTTGGTCCCGTTTACCCTTATGTCGCACATAACGGCTCCGGTAAGCTATTTAGCTACTAAGCTAAGATGGAGAAGAGTAAACAGGCGGCGTAGGCATGGCGGTCTAGGCGTGTAAAATAGCGAGGGCTTGCCCACATTTAAAGGCCTTGTGAGGGCATGGCGCCTAGCTCTGAATGTTAATATGCGAATTTTCAGTAATTAGATATTAAACAAGAAGCACGTTCTAAAACTATTTTGTATAAAGACTCGAGTGGGTCGAAAACTGTGAAAAGGTAGATACATTTGTTTTTTAATGAACATAAAAATTTAAAAGCATTTCTATATTTTCTATTACGTGAGTCAGATGAAGAAGGACAGAGTTAATATTGCAGTGGCTAGAGACGTAGCTGAGCAACTAGCCTCAACTGCCGAAGAGCTGGGCATGACCCAGTTCGCCTTGGCAAATCAAATACTGGGAGTGGGGCTTGAGCTAATACGCCAAGGCTACAGCGTGTCGCAGATTAGAGACATAGCTTTCTTCTACAAAGTCTTGACGGAGCTAGAAACAGTGCCCATTCCGGGGAGGCTGTTGGACAGGTTAGTTGCAGAGATGTTTAAGGAGGGTAAAGACGCCGTGTTGAAGTCTTAGTGCGAGGCTGGGAGGATGTTAGCTAGTTACATAAAGGCGGTGTTCCGCTCCTTAGAAAAGGCGGCCCAGCTCACCCCCTACTTCGCCAAGCTTGTGCCTGCGAAGAGGTTTGAAGTGAAGGCAGAGGGGAACAACTTTACTCTTGACGCAATTGGCGTGGGGTACAGCATAGAGAGCGTAGAGGCCACTGCGAGAGCTGTGGTTTGTTTACTTGAGGAAATGGGCTACGAGGTGGAGGAAATAATAACCGCGCCGGGGATATTGAGAATACAAGCTTCTAAGAAGTGAGCGAGGTAGTTCTACAAGGCGTAGAGAAGAGACTAGGCTCTTTTCGCCTAGGCCCCATAGATCTCAAAATTGGCAGAGGCGAGAGAGTAGCTGTAGTCGGCCCCTCGGGGTCTGGCAAATCCACCTTGCTCAGGATTGTAGCTGGCTTATTGACGCCTGACCGTGGGAAAGTTTTAATCGACGGAACAGACGTCACGAATGAGAAGCCTTGGGAGAGGGGGGTGGGGGTAGTGTTTCAAAGCCCCGCCCTCTTCCCCTCTCTCACAGTGTTTGAAAACGTGGTGGAGCCCCTTCTGGCGCGCGGGCTCGGCAGAGGGGAGGCCGAGGCGAGGGCGAAGGAGGTCTTGGCCAGGCTGGGGCTGGGCGGGTTGGAGGAGAGATACCCGGCGGAGTTGAGTAGAGGTCAACAACAGAGAGCGGCGCTTGCGAGAGCGTTGGCTGTGGCGCCTTCTGTCTTGCTCCTAGACGAGCCGTTGACCGCTCTCGACGCCCCGCTCAGAGGAGAGGTTCTGCCCTATATCTACGAGGCGGCTAAGGGGAGGACAGTGGTGTACGTCACGCACGACTTCGAAGAGGCGGCTTACATAGCTGGAAAAGTCGTCGTTATAGTGGGGGGCAAGGTTGCAGCGGTTGGAGGAGTGGCGGAGGTCTTTGAAGACCCTCCCACCGTAGAGGTAGCCAAGTTTTTGGGCTATTACAACTCCGTCGAGGCTGAATGCGGCGAGTTGTTTTTCAGGCCTTGGGACGTAGAACTGGGGGGCCCTCTGGAGGGCGAAGTGGTGGCTTACTGGTACGCAGGTGGGCGTTACGAGGCCGTTGTGAAACACGGCGGGAGGACTCTGAGGCTCAGGCTTCCAAGCCCCCCGGGGCCGCGGGTCAAGTTTAGAGTAGTGAAGGGGAAGTGTTTTAAAACGAGTAGGGCCTAGTCTTTACTAATCTTGAGGCGGCCATTACTAAAATGACCACGGCGGCTAGCACCGCCGAGTAGAAGTGCCCTGTCTCTATGAAATCGGGGGCGCGTGACGTCAGCAACTTTGCCACATGTGCAGACAGAGTCGTGGCGCCGCCTGCCGTGAGAATGAAGGCTAGGGTAGTCTCCGAGAGAGAGGAGGCGAGCGAAAGAAGCCACGCTTGTACCACAGAGGGCCCCAGCGCCTCTGTTATCACCCTGGCAACGCACTTAACCGGCGTCAGGTAGAGCGTGCACGCCTCTCTGACGTCGAGTCTAATTTTTTCAAACGCCGGCTTTAACAGAGAGTAGGTGAGGGGAGTTATCACCAAGGCGTGAGCCACGGCCAGAGCTAGGAGAGTCCCGTATAACGGTTGCGCAAGGTAGAAGTAGCCAATGGCAAAGAGGCTTTTTGACATGGCCATTGATACTACGTACACGAGAATGGAGGCTCTGCTCCCCGCCAGATCTGCGGCTAGGAAGGCCAGCACAGCCGCTATCGACACAGCCGAAGATACAACGCCTACGACAAAGCTGTTTAACAAGTGCGGCGCCAGCTCGGAGAGTCCTCTGGGGGCTGTGAGGGGTTGTAAAATGTGTACAACTAAGACGGCGTAGTAAGCGACGGCGGCAAGTGAGGCACTTGCGGCGAGCCAGCCGATGCGGGGGGGCCGGGGAGATGGCGCAGAGGACGGCGGCGCGGGCAGTTTTAACAACGGGATTGCCAAGAGGAGGGACGTCAGTAAGACTAAGACTACTACTGTGGATAACAACTGAGTCGAGGCGAAGGACGTGGCATATACGTAGGCGAGTAGTTCTAGCGTGGGGTAGCGGCCGCCGAGGAGCAGGGGGGTGGTGAAGCTTAAGTAGCTGAATACAAAAACGGTGTAGAAGGCGTATAAAAGCGACGGCTTCAGCTCCCAGATCACTACCCTCAGCTTCGTAAGCCTCCGCATTGCGTATATCTCCAACGCGTCTAACAAGTCGGCGGGCACGGAGCGTAGGTTTGACTCCGCCAACAAGGCGACGTAGGGGGCGTAGTACGCCGTGTGGGCTATTACAATGCCTAGTGGGCCGTACATGACGTCGCCGTGTAGCCTCACCAAGGCGTCCACGGTAGAGAGAGCTGGGGCGAAGAAGGGAATGACTACAATCGGCTTTACCCACGGCGTCTTTAAAAAGGCGGGCGTCAGCAAAAGGCCCACAGCTAAGGAGAGGGCGGCCGAGGCCGCGGCCTGGGCCAGCGAGTATAACAAGACCCAGAAGACGTACGAGTCCGGCGCAGGCGCGGCGCTGAACCTAGTCAATAAAATTAAATACGGCAGGGCGTAGGCGAAGAGGAAAAAGGCTGGTATTAACCAGAGGCTATTTCTCTTTGCCACCTCAGCCTCCACTCGTCTGCCTTTGAGCCTAATGCTGGGTTGTACACAACAATGGACTGCGGTTGCGGCAGGCCCTTGTTGTTTTCCACAACGGCGCCTGGCCTGACGGGGAGCATGTAGTTATAGGGGTCTACCAAGTCCTGCCCCTCTTTGCTGAGGGCAAATTTTACAAACTCCACGGCCAGGTCTCTGTTTTTGGCGTTTTTAAGGACGGCCAAGCCTTCCCGGTAGAGGAAGGCGCTGTATGTGGCGGCCTTCATGTCGGGGGTCCCCGGGTCGATTGCGTGGCTGTACCACGACAAGGCTACTAAGACCTCGCCTCTCTTAAGCGCGTTGCGGAGAGAGGTGAAGCCGCTGGGATAGCCTATCTTCGCAATTTGTCCTGAGAGTTGTTTTAAGTACGCCCAGCCTGCCTCCTCGCCTTTTACAGACATTACCCACGACAACACGGCCAGCCCCGTGCCGGACTGAACGGGGTTGGGGTAGGTGACAAGCCCCTTGTACTGCGGTTTTAACAAGTCGTCAAGCGTCTGCGGCGGGGGGATGCCTAATTTTGACAACGCTGTGGCGTTGTACACAATGCCGATGTACGACTTGTCCAGGGGGTAGACACATCCCCTGGGGTCCCAAAACTCCTCTTGGGGGACTCCCTCGATTTTAAACCCGGGGCAGTACAAGACGTCTTTGTCTATCAAGACAGTGTAGTAAAACTCGGGTATGCCTATCGCGACATCCCACGGCGGGTTGTCCCTATTTCTCACAAGCTCGTTTACCATCTCCACGGCGCCGCCCAGCGCCACAAAGGTGGCGTTGACGCCGTATTTTTCGCTAAACTTCTTAGCCAGGGCCTGGCCTAAGTCGCTGATCCCGGCGGGACCTACAATCACAAGACGCTTAGCCGACGTTTGTTGTGCGGCTTGGATTGCTAAAAACGCCGCCAAAACCGCCGCGATTACGACAACAATAACTAATAAAGTTCTTATGGACATGGCAGAAAGGTGTTGTAACTTTATAAACATTAAGAGAGTTGCAGACGTGATGAGACGGCCGTGACTAGAGCTGTGACGAGGTGTTTCTAAGCTGAAGTAAAAACTTCACAGCGTCGCCGCGGGACAGCTCTATGTAACTAACACGCCCCACTTTTCCCCCCCTCCCCGCCTTGCCCCACTTGACCTCTACGCCGAGGCCGAGCTCCGGCACTACGACGTCTATCTCTCTGCTGTTTCTCCAGTAGCCCACTTTGTACGCCCTTGCGAGGTGCATGGCGACCACGGCCTCTAGCAATACCTCGGGCCCGGGGGGGCTGGCCCCCGCCCAGCGGGCAAAGGCGCGGTGCATGGCCGGGTCTAGGAAGTGGATCTTCCGCTCTTTCTTGTAGTCCTCCTGGAGGGTGTAGGGGTCTACCCAGTACAGTTGTTTTAACACAAACAGGTTTTCTAGCAGTGAGAGGTAGGAGAAGACCGTCTTGTGGCTGGGGATTTCGGACTCCTTGGCCAGCGCGTTTAGCGACACCGGAGAGGGCGCCCTGGCGATGACGGCTTTGAGAATTCTTTTTACATAAGCCTCGCTTCGGCCCAGCCTCGCCAGGTCGAAGCTAAGCGAAGAGACGAAGAGGTGGTCTGCGCCGGGGTCCGGCGCCCCCCGGGAGAGGCAACTCACCACGGAGGTGGGCATGCCGCCGCATGTTAGGTAGAGGTCGAACAGCTCTTCTAGCCGGGTCCTCCACGCCTCGTAGTCCTCGCCCGCCCCGGCCACTTCTGCGAATTTTCTAAAGGAGAGGGGGTACAGCACGTAGTCCAGCCCCCCGCCCCTCCTCCCGGGGAAGGTCTCCACCTCTCTCTTGACGAACATGCTGAGAGATCCCGTGGCGATCACCACGTCGTTTTTAAAGACGCCTAGGTCTATAAAATGTTTCAAAGCCCTGTACCACTCCCTTGGATAAGTCACCTCGTCCAGCACCACGACGGCCGAGCCCACCCTCCAAGTCTTCTTAAGCCGCGCCACCTCTTGCAAAACCTCGGCAAGCTCTCTGTAGTCGCTTAACATGTCGCAACTGTAGTAAAAAATAGAGCGCGGGTCCCGCCCCTCCTCCAGTAGCCTCTTGATAAAAAGCTTAAGCGCAGTGGTCTTACCCACTTGCCTGGGGCCGTAGACAAAGTGTAGAGAATAGGGCCTCGCCTCAATCTGGTACACCAAGTCGGGGACCCACCTAACCTCTTGCTCAGCCCACCTAGCCAAGTGGGGGTCCTCCTCAAGCCTACCTCTCCACCACGGGTTAAAAACATCCACTTCTCCAAATTACCAACAAGTTTAAAAAAAGTTGTTCTTCAGAGTACCAAGAAGTTTAAAAATCGGCGCGCCGGAGGGTCCAATACTTAAAGAAGCACGGGCTAACCTCGAAAAAACTAGAATACCTCTACAAAGTCGGTGGGCTTGGGCATCTCTTCTTTCAGCCCCTTCTTCTTCCTCAGCTGTTTCACCAGGTCTAGTAACATGGACTCTGGCACGGGCGCCCACCTAGAGAACTGCATAGACCAGAAGATCTTGCCGGCGGCTGCCGCGCGGAGCTCGTCGCTGATTGTAAACGACTCGAGGACTGGCAACTCCGCCTTCACAAAGGCCATGTACTCCTGTTGCGTCATGTCTAAGATCTTGCCTCTGTGTTTGTTAAGAACAGACGACACGGCGCCTATATAGTCCGGCGCCACTTTGATGTCAAGTCTCATCAACGGCTCCAGTACAGTGGGCCTGGCTGACAGTATCGCCGCGAATATGGCGTTTTTAGTAGCAGGCATGATCTGCGCAGGCCCGCGGTGGGCGGGGTCTTCGTGGACGACGGCGTCGACGAGCACCACCTTCACGCCCCTCAGCGGCTCCTGGGCAAGAGGTCCAGCCTCAGTGGCCCACCTAAAGCCTTGGACGATGTAGTCTCTGATCTCTCTCAAGTACTGGATGCCGGAGGTCTTGTCCACAATCACGTTGAAGTAGCGGTCGTCGATGGCCCAGACGCCCCTCGCCTCGTCGGCGTCCCAGCCCGCCTTGTCCCGCAGAATCTTAGCCCTCTCCCTGGGGTCTTGTTCTTCGGTAATTTCGCGCGTTGCTATAAGCTCCACGGTGGCTTCGTCAAGCGGCTCTACGTAGAAGTAGAGACGATTGTGCTTGTTAGGCGACTTGCCCTCCCACGCCTGCGACCTCTCTCTAACAGTTTCTCTAAACCTAATCAACGGCGGCGACACCGTGAACTCCGTCTTAGTCCTCTCCTTTAGGAGCCACGTCGCGATTTCTAAGTGAAGCGTACCTACGCCAGAGAGGAGGATCTGCCCAGTCTCCTGGTCGATCTTGAGGTCGAGAGTGGGGTCTTCTATGACTAAGTCTTTCAACGCCTCCACAAGCCTCGCCAGCTCGGCAGGATTCTTGGGCTCAATGGCGACGGTGACCACGGGCTCAGAGATGTAGCGCATTTTCTCAAAGGGCGGGACCTCGCCGTACGCGGGCGCCACCAGCGTATCGCCTGCCCTCGCCTCGTCCACCCCCATCAAAGCCACTATGTTGCCAGCCGGCATGTACGGGACGATTATCCTAGAGGGGCCCATGTAGATGTAGGTCTGCAAAACTTTCTTCTTCAACTTCCTCCCAATGATGTAAATCTCGTCGCCTTCTCTAATAGTCCCCGAAAACACGCGGCCTGTGGCGATCAGCCCGGCGTGGGGGTCTTTGTTAACCTTGCTCACCGCAATAACAGTAGGTCCGTTGGGGTCGGCCTCTAGGAGGGCCTTGCCAACCTCGCTGTTCAAGTCGCCGCGCCACAGCCTCGGAATTCTGTACTTCTGAGCCACGTTGGGAGGCGGCACGTGTTCTATAATCATCGCCAAGATGGTCTTGTACAGGGGGAACTCCTCAGCCAGCTTATCTACGTAGCCCTTCTCGTAGGCGTCTACTATGTTGCTGAACTTGATCCCAGCCTTCTGAGCCATGGGTATGGTGATGCCCCACTTGTGAAGCGCAGAGCCCATGGCCATCTGCCCCTTCCCCGGGTCGATCTTCCACTTGTCTTTAAACTCCGGCGGCGCGAACATGTCAATCAAGGCGTTGAAGTCCTTGACAATGTTTAAAATCCTCTGCTGAATCTCTTGAGGCGAAAGGCGTAGCTCTTTGATAAGACGGTCGATTTTATTAATAAAGAGGACGGGCCTGACGTACTCCTCCAGGGCCTGCCTCACCACGGTCTCCGTCTGCGTCATGACCCCCTCCACCGAGTCTACCACCACAAGGCCCCCGTCCATGACCCTGAGCGACCTCGTCACGTGGCCTGTGAAGTCCACGTGGCCTGGAGTGTCTACGAAGTTTATCAGATACGGCTTGCCGCCGTGCTCGAAGTACAGCGAGATGTTGGCAGCCTTGACAGTCATCTGCCTCAGCTGCTCAATCGGGACGTAGTCCATGGCAAGGGCCTTCCCCGCCACCTTAGGCGACAGAAGCCCCGCGCCCATCAGCAGAGAGTCCGACGTAGTGGTCTTCCCGTGGTCCACATGCGCCAGCGTGCCGGCGTTTCGGATCTGCGCCGGGTTCTTCGCAATGGCCAAGATCTCGTCCAGTTGCTTCTCCACTATCCTAACTGCTGAAGACATGCGCCTAGGGAACTATATATTTATAAACTTTTAGTACCGGCGTAAACTACTCGTAGCGGAGGGCCTCCACAGGCCTAAGCCTATACAGCCTGACAAGCGACGGCAGAAGCGACAACGCGGTGAGCAACACCACAAAAGCCGCCGAAGTCGCCATCTTCGGCCCCAGCTCCACTCCGGCCATATAGACCGAGGCGGAGGCCAGCGCCGCCACGGCCACACCGCCCAGGGAAGGCGTCAGCAAGACGGCCAGCGCCAGAGCCAACAACCCCCGGCGCTTGAGGCCCAGCACGCGCATCACGGCGAAGTCCCTAAAGCTAGAGGCCACAAAGGCAGACGCCAAGGTGAACGTAAGAGACGCCGCCGCGGCGGCGCTCGACAAAGCCACCACGCCAGCCGCCGCCAGGTATAAGAACAGCTGGCCCCAAAACGCGCCGAGAACATAGTCGGCGTCCAACACCTCGGACTTGGGAAACAAGGCCTTCAAGACGTCGGCGCCGCCGCAAGGCCCCTTCCCCACCACCAACACGTCGTACTGCCGGGCTCCGCCCAGCAACGCGCCGTCTACGTACAAATCTGCGCTGAGCCCCGGCACGTACACCCCCACCGGCCTAACCCTCGCCACAGACACCAAATACCTCCTCCCGCCCACGTCTAAGTAGAACGAGTCGCCAGTAGACGCCAAAGCCCCAGACGCCACCACCTCCAGAAACCTCACCCCCTCCACGGCGCCCGTAGGCACAAAAGCAGCCGTAACAGCCCTCCTCGTGCCGTTAAGGTACTGGATGTAGACAGGCCTATACGCCACCCCATAGCCCTCGGCAGAGCACACCGACGCCAACGCCGCGGCCAAGTCCGCGTCGGTGAAAGGCCTATCCATCTCGCCCTTCAGGATTATATACCGCCCAGCCCCCAGCACCTCAGACAACTGGCTCGTAATGCCGCCGCCCAGCTCCACAAACGCCAGGGTAAAAGCAATAGCCAAAGAGGCAAGCGCAGAGACGAAAAAGATTGCTAACATCAAAAACCTCCGCTCCCTAGAATAGATGGAAACTAAAGAGAGCATCAAAAAAGGTTTCTTTATTTAATCTTTGCTATTTAGAGACAAATCGAAATAATCCCCCACTTGAAGCAAAAACGTATACAAGCGCTGCCAATGCATATTTCATTGGGGCTAGGCGCCGCAGCATGAGCTAGCTGTGGTACCAACGCTGTAGCCGCCATCATTACGAGGGGGGCGGCTTTTACCATTAACTCGTACCGCTTTACCTTCTTTGCGTTCATGAAACAAATGCCCTATACTTTTTTAACAGTTTTTTTTTGCAACGTAATATTCTGGTATAATAGAAAAATTTTTATAGGAGGCGCTATAGATGCATATGCTGAGGGGCATCATATCGGCGTTGGTGCCTGCCGCGGTGCTGTATTTAATCGGGTGGTTTGACGCAAACACTTTAGTAATACTTTTGATAATCGGCGTTGTCATAGACGTGGCTCTTGGCAAAAGAGGCCCCCTCGCCGTTGCCCTCGGCGGATTTGCCATAACTGTGGCCCTGGTAGCCCTCCTTGTAGGCCTAGCCTCGATCTCTAGTAATGTGATGGTCGTGGGCGGGGACCCGCTGACTGCTTTAGGCGCCGTGGTAGGAGTCGCCGCTTTGTACTGGGCTGCTTACTACGTGGTATACCGCCTTCTGGGGAGGTGGTTTTAGTTAAAGCCTGGAGAGGAAGTAGGCGTGTACCCTCTCGTCCGCGAGCTCTGGGTGGAAGGTGGTGGCTATGTGCGCGTCTTGCACTACGGCGGCGGCGGTCTTGCCAAAGCCCGGCGTCTCTACGTAAGCTACCGGCTTCGCCCGGCCCCACACGCGCACAATGGCAGGGGCTCTGATGAAGACCGCCCTCACCCGTCCCACCCCCTCGAAGTCTAGCTCCGTCTCGAACGAGTGCTTCTGCCTTCCGTAGGCGTTGCGGACCACCGAGATGTCCAACACGCCTAGGGTTGACTGCCTCGTCGGCCCCACCACGGCGTCTCTCACCTCTTTGGCGAGGAAAATGGCGCCGGCGCAGGTGGCCAGCGT
>JBEULK010000030.1:24396-41411 GCA_041287325.1 Pyrobaculum sp.
ATCCCGCTACCGACAAACACGCCGTCGGCCCCCAGCCACATCATCAAAGCCGCGTCTGCAGGCGTGGCGATGCCCCCCGCGGCGAAGGTCACCACCGGAACCCTGCCCAGCCTCGCAGTAAGCGCCACGAGCTCGTAAGGCACTTGACACTGCCTAGCGTAGTCCCTCACCCTCTCCTCCTCTAGAGACAGCGACCTAATCGCCCCCATAATGGCCTTGAAGTGTTTCACAGCCTCCGCCACGTTCCCCGTCCCAGCCTCGCCCTTAGACCTAATCATGGCGGCCCCCTCCGAAATCCTGCGCAAAGCCTCGCAGAGCTCCCTCGCCCCGTTTACAAAAGGAACGTCGAAAAGCCACTTGTTTATGTGGTGTTGCTCGTCCACAGGGGTCAACACCTCAGACTCGTCGATGAGGTCCACGCCGACGGCCTCTAGGAGGAAGGCCTCGTAGTAGTGGCCAATGCGCACCTTGGCAGAGACCGGGATAGTGACGTGGCTCATGATCTCCTCGATTACTTTCAAATCGGCGGTGCGCGCCACGCCCCCCGCCTTCCTCACGTCGTATGGAAGCTTGTCCAAGACCATCACACCCACGGCGCCCGCCTCCTCAGCAACCTGGGCCTGCTCCACATTAGTGACGTCCATAATCACGCCGTGTTTCAACATGGCTGGAAAGCCGTACTTCACAGAAAGAGGAGCCTCGCCGGAAGGCCACTTAAACCCCTGCTCCCTGAGCCTATCCCTAACCTCAAGCAGATCGTAGAACAAGTCCCTCAACCTCTCCAAGACCGGGACGCTCTCCGTCACCGACATAATTAACAAATTCGAACTAGATTAAAAACTTATGTGAAAAAAATTTTACAGACCGAGCTTCTTCGCCTGGGCCATCACCAAGTTCATCGGGCAGTACCCCCCGCACATCGTACAGCCCTTTGTCTTCGGCGGGCCGTACTGGGTGTAGACGCGGTAAGCCGCCTCCGGGTCGATCAGCCTCTTAATCATCTCGTCCCACATCAGCTTTCCGCGGTAGCGGCTAACCTCGTCGTCCCAACGCCTCGCCCTAGCCCCCAGCTTAACCACGTCCCCGATGTGGGCGGCGACTCTATACGCCACGGCGCCCTCCTCCACCTGCTTCACGTTTGGGAGGGAGAGGTGCTCCGCCGGAGTTATGTAACACAACAGATCAGCCCCAGCAGCCGCCGCCAGGGCCGCCCCCACGGCGGAGGCGATGTGGTCGTACGGAGCCGCCACGTCCGTTGGCAGGGGGCCCAAGACGTAGTAGGGGACGCCCCCTGTCAGCCTCTTCTCTAGCTTAATACTCCAAACCACGTCGTTTAGAGGCACGTGGCCCGGCCCCTCTATCATCACCTGCACGCCGGCCTTTACAGCCTGCTTAGCCAGCCTCGCCGCCATCACCAACTCACCTATGTGAAACTCGTCGTGTGCATCCGCCGTGGCGCCGGGCCGGAGGGCGTCGCCAATAGAAATCACCGCGTCGTACTGGGCAAACAGCTCCAGGAGGTAGTCCCAGTGCGTCAAGTAGGGGTTCTCCGCATCGTTGTGTAGTATCCAGCCTATGATCATGTCCCCGCCCCGCGACACCACTGGTATGACCCTGTCGCTTTTCAAAACCCTAACAGCGGCCTCCTTAGTCACGGCGGCGTGAATGGTCATAAAGGCGACGCCGTCTTTCAACTGCCTCTCCACCGTGTTGAAAAGGTCGTCCACTGTGAAATACGCACCGCCGCCCTTCTTCGAAAAAGCCTCTATAAACGCCTGGTAGACCGGGACGGTCCCCACCGGGATCTTAGACCTGGCAATAACCGCCCTTCTAATGTAGTCCAAGTCCCCGCCTATGCTCAAGTCCATCAACGTGTCCCCCCACTTGTTCGCCACGTCCACCTTACGAAGCTCCGCCTCCACGTCCACAACCTCTGTCGAAGTGCCGAGGTTCACGTTAATCTTAGTGGACATCCCCCTGCCAACCGCCACCACCCTCTCAGAAGGCCTCACCGCATTTCTAACAAACACCACCTGCCCCCTCGCAATCCTATCCCTAACCTTCTCCGGCGAAACCCCCTCCACCTTGGCGATCAGCCTAACCTCGTCGTCTATACGCCCCTCCCTCGCCCTTTTAATAATTGTCTTATCCATGAACAATAACTGATTTATCTATTTAAATGTTCACGTCCCAACACAAGACTCCACCCCACACCCCAGCCCCGGCCACATGCCGCCTCGCCCCCTGGCCGACATAAAGCCGTCACGTCTAGGCGGAGGTCGGCGCAGAAGGCGTACCTGACGCACCTCACCCGCCACCAGGTGGCTTAAACAGAGCGCGTAGCCACTCACACACCCTACCAACACGGTGGGCATCTGCGACCCCAAAGACACGCCACACAGCCCAACCCCTAGCTAGCGCCCAGCGCCAAAGAGCAACGAAATTTCATTACTCCAGAAGGCGCCATCGTTTCTAATGTCTTCTCCGCCTAAGACCCCTACCTCGATCCGCGGAGAAAAGCCGCATCCCACGCGCAGTTCATCCACATGCCCGTATAGAGATGTGCATCGGCGCCGCGAGTTTAGCCAACTACCCAACGACGCCCACGTCGCCAAACCTTTGCTCATCTCGGCGTAGTCTTCACCAAGCTTCCGCCGACATCACATGTAATCCAGGGACAAGGCTCGGCTTTCAGAACACAGCCCAGTGAAGTCAATTACGCCCCACCGCTTCTCGACGGCGTAACTAGACGGCGCGTGGACAAAGTCCTCGTAAACTGCTCGATTCTGTTATCCTAAAACCTCCCTCGTAAAAACACAGCCCTGTACAAGCCGTCCCCTCTCGTACGTACTAAAAGTCTTTGCACTCCACGGCCCCCCGCACAGAGGCACACAGAGTATTTTAAACTCCGCCCATCTCTCTACTCCACCAAACAATAAATAATATTTTTTAAGGCAAATACTTTAACAAAAAATTTTAAGTTTTATATATTTTTTCCAAGAAAGGTTTATAGTCAACCTCTTTTTACATCTCTATGAAGAAAACAATTCTGGCAGTTACAATAGCGCTGGTCATCGTCGCCGCCTCCCTTGTCGCATACCTCGTAGTACAAAGGCCGAACGCGCCAGCTATTTCACAGACGCCCACCGCCCAGCCGCCTGGCACGTCCACTTCGCCTCAGTCTACACCCGCACAACCGCCTGTAACATCTACGACTACTACCCACCCCGTGTCTACAACTCAGTCACAGACCACCCAGCCGACGACTACGACTCAGCCCAGCGGCCAGGCGGGTTACGTCATCGTGGTGGACTTGCTAAACAGAACTGTAAAGGTGCCGACCAACGTCACCAGGGTGGTGGCGATTGGCCCTGGCGCCCTTAGGCTTGTGGCTTATCTAAACGCCACGGACTTGCTAGTAGGCGTTGAGCAGATGGACCAACAGGCCCCCGCCCTGGGATGCGACTACCGCATGGCCTACCTAAAGCTGTTCCAAAGTCTACCCACAATAGGACAAGGAGGGCCGGGCAAGCCGCCTAACGTAGAGGCCATAATCGCCGTGAGGCCTCAAGTAATCGTAATGTCAGAAGCCTACAAGAGCTTTATAGACCCAGATGAATTATCCAGAGTCACCGGGGCCGCCGTTATTGTGGTATCAGGATTTATAGATCTGGCGGGAGGGGCGCCTGACAGCTTCTACAAGTCTGTTACAATTTTAGGAAAAGCCCTTGGCCGAGAGCAGAGGGCCCACCAGCTTATCGTCTATGTAAAATCTCTCATAGAAGACCTCTACAACAGGACCAAGGACGTAAAAAACAGGCCGAGCGTATACGTGGGGGCTGTCTCTGCCAAAGGCGGCCAGCCTTTTACATCTACGTGGGGTAGATACCCGCCGCTGGCGCTTTTAAACACGCCTAGCATTGCGGATACGTTAGGCAAGCCAGGCCTTGTGGCAGTAGACATGGAGTACATAATAAAAACACAGCCAGACTACATCTTCATAGATGTGATAAATCTAGACGCCGTGTTACAAGATTTTCAAAAAGATCCGTCGAAGTATTGTATGATAAAGGCGTTTAAAGAAGGGCGCGTCTACGGCATACTCCCAGTAAACTTCTACGGCACAAACGTGCCCATCGTCTTTGCCGACGCCTACTTCATAGGCAAGGTTTTATACCCAGATAAGTTTAAGGACGTCGACCCCGCCGCCAAAGCCGACGAGATTTACAAAATGCTTCTAGGGAGACCACTCACGCAAGATTTCACAGAAGGCTACAAACAGCTGTACGGCGCCGACGTGGCGTTTCAAAACATCTCTTTTCTGTTTAAATGCTGAGGGTTTTTCATTCCCCCCCTCTCTCGGTTTTCGATTCTTTTCGGCGCTGTGTTCCATAGTCGTCGTTCTTCGACGCCCTCCACGCTCTAAGGGGCCAAGTCCGTCGACTACATCAGACCGCCTCTGCAGTTGCATCCCTCCTCAAGGCGACTGCTGAGAGAGTCGCCGCGTACTTCACGTAGAGTCGCCAGAAGTCGGCTCTACACGCCCGGCGGTTGATAGCGCCGAGCAGACGGCCAGAGAAGACGCGTTGGCTAAGTAGGTCGCGCACACGCCGATGCGCCCAACGAATTGCGACGCGTCGCATGAGTTGCAACGCCGAGTTGGGCACGGCTCTTCTGCCTAGTCGCCGCGGCTCCGCGCCTTGTCGGCGCATTGCCTCTGTGTAGCGAGTTGTCTTAGGAAATTACGGGTTGTTGAAAACAGCGGTTATAAAACGAGTCGCCTCGCAACATATGCGAGTTGCGGTGATCATGGGGTCGATAAACGACTGGGAAGTTATGAAAGAGGCAGTGGAGGTGTTAGAACAGCTGGGCATACCCTACGAGGCCAGGGTCGTGAGCGCCCACCGCACCCCGGACTTCATGTACCAGTTTGCCAAAGAGGCAGAGGGGAAGTTCGACGTCGTAATTGCAGGAGCGGGAGGCGCCGCCCACCTGCCGGGGATGACAGCCTCCCTAACTCCCCTTCCCGTCGTCGGCGTTCCAGTGCCTACGAGACACCTCGGGGGGCTGGACTCCCTCCTCTCTATTGTACAAATGCCGAGAGGCACCCCCGTGGCCACCGTGGCGATAGGAAACGCGGCAAACGCAGCCTTCCTCGCAGCGAGGATACTCGGCGTCAAGTACCCAGAGGTGAGAGAAAAAGTAAGAAGACACATGGAGTCTATGAGAGACGAGGTGTTGAAAACCTCGTTCATCAAGTCGAACCCCTAGCCGCCGAGGCGGTCCGCAAGTCCTCCTCCAAAGAGGGTTAGCCGCCCGGAGGCGGCTTTGTCGCATATAAGCGCCTCCAGTGCCCGCAGACTCCTCGGAACTACCAGACTCGGTGCTTACTAAAAGCCGCTACGCTCTAAACACCACGTGGGGAGTCTGCACGCTACGGCGAAGACGTCGTCTCCCGATTTACACAGCCGCAGATCGGCGCTCTTCTACGCCGTTGGCTACGTGGTTGCGATGTTCGTTGCGGCGGCGCCGGGGGGTTGGGTATCGCAATTAAGTATATGCTTAAAGAACCGTCCTTAGGCCTCTTTCTAAGATTAATTTTTATTTAAGCGATTTTTATGTATCATGCGCCTCATGGTCTTGGGCGGGGGCCAGCTGGCCTTGATGATGTGCTGGGAGGCGCAGAGGTTGCCTGTGGACATGGCGGTGTACGACCCCGACCCGCACGCCCCGGCTAAGTCCTGCGCCCGCGCCGTGGAGGACCCCTTCGACGAGGTGGATAAAAGCGACGTCGTGACTTTTGAGTTTGAGAACGTAGACCTCTCGGCGGCTGAGTACGCGGAGAGGAGGGGCAAGCTCCGCCCGGCACTCCCCTACCTCAAGGTGAAGAAGAGTAGGATTGAGGAGAGGCAGTTCTTCCAGTCGCTTGGGATCCCCACAATTCCGTGGAGGGTGGCTAAAGACGGCGCCGAGGCGTTGGAAATCGCCGAGAAGATGGGCAGGGCTGTTGTCAAGACGCCTGCGGGGGGCTACGACGGCAAGGGGCAGTTCTACTACCCCTGGGAGGCGGAGGAGATCAGAAGGCTGGGGGGGCCGCTGTTGGTGGAGGAGTACGTCGAATTGAAGAGAGAGTTCTCAATCGTCGCAGTCAGGGGGGAGGACGGCGACGTGCTTTTCTACCCACCCGCCGAGAACTACTACGTCGACGGCATATTAGTGTGGAACTACGCCCCCGCCGAAGCGCCCGAGGACGCCTTCCACTACGTCTATAAAGTATTGGAAAAGTGGAACTACGTAGGCGTCGCCGCCGTGGAGTTCTTCGAGGCTAAAGACGGCAGAGTACTCGCCAACGAAATAGCGCCGAGAGTCCACAACACTGGCCACTGGACGCTTGAAACAGACGCCAGCCAGTTTGAAAATCACGTAAGAGCAGTGCTGGGACTACCACTCCGCAGACCAGCCGTGGCGAGGCCCACAGCCATGGTGAACATACTTGGGAGAAGCTTCGACGAGCTCCCCCTAGCCCAGCTGGAGAAGCTGGGCAAAGTGTATTGGTACCGCAAGAAGGAGGCACGGCCTAGGAGGAAGACGGGCCACGTCAACATAGTGGCAGACGACGCAGATAAGGCAAAGGAAGGGGCCCGCAAGGCGTTACAGCTAATATACGGGCGGGACTTCCCCCGCCTCGTCATGAGAAGCCGGTCCAAGGCGCTCTTCCGCACCGCCGCGCCTTATTTAAAAATATAAACAAAGGAGACGGCTTCTGTGTGCTTGTAGTAGACAGGCCTCTCACAGAGTTGGATAATTGTCTTAGATCGTAGACTGCATCTCGGTATTTAAATACATCATCGTCTCAGGGTACGTGGCGATACTATTCGGCATAACTCGCACCACAGACGACATCGACGTGATAGTCGGAGAGACAGACGGGTCAAAGGTGTACCAAAGGTGTGTGGAGTGCGGCTACGAGTTGCTCACGTCGAGGGAGTCTGTCGTCGAGGAGTACGCCATTGCCTCAATTAGGTTTTTTAAGCCACCGCGCCTTCTGCCCACGTTTGAGTTAAAGCCGCCGCGCGCCTTCCCACAACAATACGCCTTAGAAAATAGGGTGTCTGTAAGAATAGGAGGCAAGATAGTATACATATCGCCAATAGAACTTCAAATTGCATATAAGTTAAAGCTGGGAAGCGACAAAGACGTGGAAGACGCCCTTTTCCTATACAAAGCGCTTAAGAGTTATATAGAGGAAGAGGAGTTGAACATGTGGCTGAGGACGTTTGGGGTATCGCTGTAGAACGGGAGAGAAATAGGAGGGCTAACCTAGCCGTCGTGGAGAAGTACGCAGAGATGGCCGCTTCAAACGACGAGAGGTACTGGCAGAGCTACGTGGAGTTTATAAACATGGCATACCAGACGATATGGGCAGCGTTAGAAGACCCCCGAATTAAGTCGATATATCTCGAAATAGTAAAAAAAAGAAAATCGAGGGATTAAACGCCCCACTCTACAATTAATACGCCACCATGCCCAAGCCTCTATGTGGCCTACAATAAAATTCGTATCTGTCCAGCTCTAGGGTTATTTCAATGAGAGAGCTCTCCCAGAAGCCGCCTGGTCTTATAAGCAAAGAGTCGACGCCCAAAGCTGGTATTACCAAGTTATGACTAACACTTCCCATGTTGGCTAAGACGAATTTTACCACCTCACCTTTCTTTACTCCTATCTCTGACAGGGCGAATCTAAAATCAGTGGCGTCTATTTGAATAGCCCTAATTTTTCATATTTGTACCCCTCGGCCTTGGGCAAAGACGCGCCTGCTAGGAAAACTCACGTAACAGGTCTTATAAACTGAAGATTTACCCACTAGGGCCCCGCTTTTATCCAAGCGTTAGGAAATGCGTAGCTTCTCTGGGAGATCTTTTCGTCGTATTTCACTTCCTCCTCTTGAGGAAGCCACGTCCACGACGTCGTGTTTTGAGGCACCGAGGCTATTGTAACGATGGGCATAGGCGCGCCGGCGTTGTCTACAAACGTCGAAGTTCTTGAAACTTTTCCATTCACAGCAAACCCAAAGCCGAACAACGGCGCCTTGCCGTCTGTGCCTGTAATATTTGCCGCGTAGTAAACTAAGGTGAAGTTATACCTTGACAACACCGTCTTACCCTCGTATAGGAAAAGTACCTGGCTGAATCACTGCGAGGATACTGCACAGCAACACCGCCCCTCCCTCTGTGCTGTTAATTACAACTGTGGAGGCCGCCACTGGAATCAGCCCAGCGTTTGCATTTGCCAATACTTGGTCTGTAGCTCCTCGCAGGCCTGCCCACCGCGGCCGGGGCTGGGGTTTAGTACTTGGGCATCTCACACGGCCTACTGCCGGCATTATTAAACTCAGTGGCCAACGCCTCTGTTGTCTACGTCATGTTACACGTAAACCTAAACGCCTTGTCGAAGCCGGGCGGTGTCATGAGCCCGAAGTTCTGGCTATCCCTAACCCTGGGAGTGGCGCCAGCGTTTACCACAGAGAGTTTAGTTCTACTATCTGGATTTGAGGCGTAATAAGAAATAGAACTAAATTTTATTTCAATTTCAAAATTTTATTAATTAATATAATTTATACTATACACTGCATTTTTTCACTAGAATATTTATAATATTATATAATTTTTCTACTTGATCACAAATACCCCTAAGCGTCTATGTATTTCTTCTAGTTACGACTCTTCTATTTATTGTATATCTATACATATTTATCACCTCAGTTAAAAGAAAGAGGAATCCTCCCACAGTAACAGAGGTATTGTGGCTACTCTCAGTGGCGGCTCTATGGCTTGTCATAAATGTAACGAGTTTCAGCTGGATTCCTGGCGACGTGAGCAAGAGCCACGGTGAGGTAAACGCCGCGTTGTACGTCACGGCTTATATGTGGGGATTTCAGCTCTCATCTGCGGAGGTGAAGAGCGGATATGTGACGTTTGTGGCCACGCCAAGAGATACTGTGCACAGTATGGGGATATACGACAAAGACGGGGGGCTCGTTGCCACAGTTATGTTGATGCCAGGACGTAAAGAGGTAATTTGTACCTGCCGCCCGGCTTGTATACACTACGTTGCCTTGAGTTCTGCGGCGACGGACACGCCTTCATGATGCAGGGCTTAACGTAAAGCCATAAGCGGTTTGTTGCAATACATAGAAGCTCTTTTGAAAATACCCCGCCGGATGTTCTTCGCATCTTTGATCTGGCTATTTGTCGGCGCCTTTTTCGGCCCCTGCATGGTCTCAGCTCAGCTTACGCGTGGCGTAAGCCCTGCCGAGTATTACATAGCCATGTCGCTACACGGCCTCATTACCAACTTCCCCGGCCTTTTTCAGTTCACAGCCTCGCCTTCTTTCTTAAGGGCAGGTTCTTGCAACGGCAGACGGACTGATACGCGGCTTGAAAACTGTTTTTCATTTGCCTAAACTTAGGCGGCTTGTTAGTATTAGCCACAGTGACTGTGGGGGTTAGGACTAGCTATACATTGATATTCCCCTTATCTGCGGCGGGGCTCTGCTTGATGCGGAGCCGCCCCGGGCTGACTCTTTTTGTAATAGGCGTATACTAGTAGTGACCATAGCCTTGGTCTACCCAGCGTCCCTAGCCCGCCTACTGTTTTTCGGCAAGTCTACCCCGGACCTCGTGTTAGAAAAGTCGCTGGGAAACCTCAGCCCGAGGGGCATGATGGGCATGGCCCCTGCAGTTTTTATACTACCCATAGTGGGCTCTCCCGTTTTGTTAGCCGCCGTGTCTGCGGCGTTATTCCTCTGGGGCTACCCGCAGTTATCCAGCTGTTAGAGCTTGTAAACTTTAACTACGCCTTTTAGCTATTTGCTCACACTCTGATGGAGGTGATGGGCGTAATGGCCCTCGGCGCCGCCTACTGGGTCGTTTCTAGACGCACCGAGAGTAGAGAAGTCGTGTTATACAGCGGCGCCCTTGGGCGTGTGGCTATTTTAATTTACACAGTAGTAGCGCCCTTCGCCTTCGGCCACCACCTATACACCACGTCCTCTATTCAGTCCCTCGGCTTAAGCGTGGTTTCTCAAATTGCCAGCCGGCTGGTGGGATTCGGCGCCGCGTTCTCTGTCTTCAACATAGCGGCCACGTTGGCAAAATACAAGGCCAAATTCTCGCCACCGTTGTTAGCCGCCTACCTCTGCTTTGCCGTGTACATAGCAGACGGGTTCTTGACCATGTTGCCCGCACCATCGGCCTTTCTTTTGTAATACAACGTACTTGTTTCGCCACGGCGCACCTCATGGCTATTTTACCTGCTGTCTACCTCATATGGCTGGGATCTACCGACATCAGTCTCTACTCTTGACCAGCAAAATAGGCGACAGAGCCGCTTATGTCCACATCACCACGACTTTTATCGCCACCGTTGGGCTACTATATACACTTTCATGGCTTAGAAGCCGAAGCGTAAACCGGCGCATCTACCCAATGGCGCCATACGCCCCCACAGATGGGCTTTTAATAACTGCCGCCTTCGGCCTTTTGCTGGCTTTTTCACAAATATATTCCTTAGCATAAATTATTAGAATAATTTTTAAAATAAAATAATTTTTCATAAAAATATTTTTAAATGTAAAACGACTTTTTTCATGGCTAAGGTAAGGGTTAAACACGTCACCTCGGCTTTGAGAGAACACCACGACAAGATTTTGGAAGCTCTCCAGCTTTTAGACAAGGTCTTGTCCTCGCCGTCGCCGGACCCAGAGGACGTTATTAAGCTCATACGCTTCGCCCAGTACTTCGTAGACGCGTGCCACCACGGCGTGGAGGATTACATATTATTCCAAGGGGCAAACAGAGCTGGCTTCCCCTTCGCGGGGGGTCCTATATACGTCATGGTGTCTGAACACGGCGTCGGGAGGTACTTGGCCAGGATGATGGAGGAGTTGTACAAGGCGTGGAGGGCTGGCGACCAAGGCGCCTTGGCTGAGCTAGTGGACTACGCCAAGTTGTACATCGACCACCTAGCACAGCACATCGACAAAGAGAACAACGTCCTCTTCCCCATGTTGGAGTCCATGGCGACTGATATTTCCGCGAGCCGAAGCTTGGAAGACATTGAAAAGGAACATGAACACGACAAGTGGGTAGCCATGCTCGACGAGTTGAAAAAGTATGGACTTTAGCGCCGTACTGTTCGTCCCGATGCTTTACAAACACGCCTAGACAGCTGTTAACTCAAAGAGGGGGAGGTACCCTAAGGCCTCTGGGCCAAGGCCGTTGCGTTGTACGAGGCGGCGTCTACGCATGGGCCCTCGCCCGTGGCGGCCCCTCCGGCCGTTGTTACTCTTCATGGCCGTTGTCCACTTTGTGGGAGTTCCGCTGTGCTTCGCCAGGGTGTTGGGCAGATACGCCAGATACGGGCTGTAATACTCGTTTTTTGAGATTTTTGAGCTGGGGATCTTGGCGGCCTTTTTCTTGTTATACACATAAAAGACTTAAATGCTATTTATTTCCTCTTTATGGATCCTGAGTATCTTACTTTAAGAGGGTTTCCCAAGCCTTGGAAGTATCCTTCAAAATACGTGGCGGCTAGGCGCAGGGCGGCGGTTTCTGAGGCTCTTCTCGCAATTAAGATGTTGCAAAGCGGCTATTTTAAAAACGCCGCCGCCATGGCCTTCCTCGCCTTTAGGTCTATCGTCGCGGCGAGGGCTGGCAAGATTAGAGACGAGCTGAACTCAGTCTACTCAGAGATTAGGCGCGTGGGGACCGACGTAGTGCAGTTGGGAGACGTGCTTGTGGCATACGTGCCGATATCAGCTATGAGAGAGTTGGCAGAGAGAGTTGGGCTGGGCAAGTACGTCCTCACCGCCCTGGCCCTGTACCAGTTCAGCTTCAACGGCTTCGACCCAGAGGCCGTGCTCAGCCTCTACTCTAGAAAAGAAGACGTGATTAGCGACGTATGCACCATCGCCAGACTCGTCACGGAGGACACCCAAGACGCAGTGCTCATGGCCGAGTACGAGGACTACTGCGAAAAACAAGAGCTCCGGAATGCGCTAGGCGGAAAAGCCTAACTGACAGCCCCACGCCTCTTAGGCACTGGACCGCCTCCTCGGCCACGTCCTTATACGCCAGGGCTACCAACACGCCCTTCTTCGCGTAGTAGCCTTCTACAAGGCGTCTGCAGGCCGAGATCTCCGCCTCCACGTCCTGCGTCAAGAAGCCAGCCCGCCTGGAGAACTCTGCGCTGTATTTCAAAAAAGCCTCGTACGTAGGCTCTTTTAAAAACTTCTCTACTATGCGACGACCCTCCGACGACAAAAAGCCCGCCAGTCTCCTCAACATAGAGGGGGTCTCCTCTCTCCCGTATTCGTGCACCAACGCCACGAGGCCGGCGGGGTGCGGCACTCTGTCCACAAAGCCCACGCCCGGCGCCCCTGGCTTGACCCTCGCCTCTATCCCGCCGCCGTGGAACTGGGCGACCACGTCCCCGAGGCCGGTGCCCATCGCCACTTCAACTACGTGGGCGGCTTGGGCCGCCTCTAAGAGGGGCCTCCCCGCCGCCGCAGCGGCCGCAAGGGCAGTGCCGAGAGACACGGCGCCGCTGACCCCGTAGCCGCGTCCGGGCTCGACGGGAGAGGAGTACGACGCCTCTACTGAGATGCCTAGCCTCCTCAACACCGCGTCGACATGCGGCAACTTGTCGCCCCGCCTCAACGACACCTTTACGCCAGGCCACAACAACACCCCTGCGCCCACCGACCCCGTTTTTAACTCGTCTGCGTCGTAGACGGGGCTCCACATGCTGGATATGTGTAGCGGAATGTATGCTACGACAGGCACGTCTCCTCTGCGGCTTTTACCAATTTCCACAACGTCTCGTTGACAGACACAGAGGCGCCCAGCGGCTTGCCGTACTTCACCACCGCGCCGTTGATGAAGTCCACCTCAGTACGCCTACACTCCGACAAGTCTTGTAGCATCGACGAGCGGTTCTCTCTAGTAGCCGCCGCCACTCTGAACAACTCCTCCACGGGGTCAGCCGGGAGCCCCACCCCCCTCATCCTGGCGACAGCCGCCGCCTCCCTCGCCGCAGAGGCGGCCAGCTCTGCGGCGTGTTTGCTCTCCAGCATCACTCCGTTTTTCGCTCTGAGCAGAGCAGTGACGGGGTTTATCCCCGCGTTCACCGCAAGCTTTAGCCACCTGTAGGGCTCCACATCCCTGACAATTCTCACATTGGCCCCCCCTCTCTTCAACACATCGCCCACCTCCCCCGCCTCCTCTGGAAGAATCACCTCGCCCACCCCCGCCACCTCCACCACTTCGCCCCGCCTCCAGACGCCGTAGGTCAAGACAGCGCCTGCGCCCACGCCGAGCCTTTCCCTCACTAGCTCAAGACCCCCCACTCCGTTTTGAAAAACCACTGGAAAGCCCCGGATTTTGGGAAGCGCCTCCTCTGTGTCGTAAGCCTTCACAGCGACGAGGGCGTACTTCACGTCTGGAGGCAACGTCTCCACAAGCCTAACCTCCACCCGCTGCTCGCCGCCCCACTTCAAAACCCTCCCGCCGCCTTTCCTAACCACGGCGTATGGGACGTGGCCCGCCTGGTTTAAAAAATACGCGAGGAGCGTCCCCACGGCCCCAAGGCCCACTATGCCGAACACGTTGATAAATACTCCCTCTTATAAAACCTCTCCCACCGCCTACACCGGCCTCGGCGCGTCGACGTCTAGGCCGTACTTCCTAAGCCTCTTCCAAATCTCCTCCACCTCTTCCCTCGGCCCGTACACCACGAAGCCGTCTCCCATCTTCTCGCCGAGATACGGCCTCCACCTGTCGCCTCTCTTTAGACAGAAGGTGGGCGTGCCGTCCTCTGACAAGTGGACGCGGAAGTCTGGCTCTTCTAATACGATTTTGCCAAAAACTGCCTCGCTGGTCTTCCTACTCTGAGCCACGAGAAAGAGAAGTACGTCGCCTCCGAGGTCTATGCCGCACTTCCCTCTGCGGCACCTCGTCCTGACCCCCCGGCTCTTTTTAAAAACTTTAAAGACGTGGCGGTACACAGCGGGGTGCTCGTCGAGGAAGACCAAGGTTACCTCCACCTTCTTCCCTCTCGCAGGCTTGACGTAAACCTTTACACGTCCGTTGTCTAGCACCTTCTCGCCGTATATGTCCTCCGCCAAGGGGTCTATCGACGTTATGAACTTCGCGGCGTCTGCCCCCAGCAAGACGAGCCGGCAGTCTCCGCCGTCTGAGCATATGAGAGTGGAGTCGGCGCCGTACTCCTCTTTAAGCAACTTCTTAAAAGCCTCCAGCCCTTCCCTGTCGCCTTCGAACTCCAGAGCCATGTCAACCCACGCCCCCCGCCATTTCGAGAAGCCTAGCCGCGATGCGCTTTATCGACCTCTTCAACACCGCGTCGTTGTCGTAGCTCTTCAAGAGGGCCTCCAGCCTCTCCCTGGGCCAGCTCCTCATCTCCTCGGCAAGCTTGACCATGTTCGACACCGCCCTCACCAAGTTGTCTACGATTGTAATCGAGGCGGCCCTCGCCGTCCGGGACAGGGGATTTAAGTCGACGGCGATTACCAACTTCCCCATCTTCCTAAGCGCCTCCGTCCTATCGCCGTCTTCTAACGGGACGAAGACCACGTCCGCCACGTATATGCCCCGGCAGGACACCCTCCTCCTCTCGCTGAAAAGCTCCGGGATCGTACACGCGGCGTCTTCCCCCACGCCCAGCACCTCCTCCGCGCCGTGCCTCCTCAACACCTCTGCGATAAGCTCCTCCCTCTCCCTCGTGCGGTAGAAGAGGTTCACCTCCAGCTTAGCCCCCACGGCCTTGGCCAGCCTCACCACCCCGTCGGGCGCCAAGGCGGCCACGTTCCCGTTGACAGAAATCACAGGGCTCTTGGCGAGAAGCATAGCCGCCACAGCCGCCCTCTCCGCCTCCCAAGCCTCCTCAGTGGTCACCTCGCCTATGAGGTAGTCGAAACACTCCCCCCTACCCTGGGCGATGAGGCCTTGGGGAGCCACGTAACCCTCCCTAAACCCCTCCACTAACCTCTCCCTGATCAACAAAGACTCCCGCCTGGGGTGGCTGGGCGGAATGAAGTTCATATCCACACCTAAGAGCCTATTTAAATCCATATGCACCGCCGGCCGCGCCGAGGCGGCGTGCCTAGAATCATATGCAAAACTTTAAAATCTACATACGGCGTCAAACAGCGTTGGTCCACAACGGAAGCTGTGACAAGTAGAATAATGAGATTTTAAATATTTACTAATTATGTTTCATTTAGAAAAAATTTATTAAGCGATAAAATTTTGACATCATGAACGAGCTTGACTTGGCTTGGCTCTACGCCGGATTCTTCGCAGGTGTAATATCCAGCGCAGTGGAGGAGCCGGCATATGCAGTATTGTTCGTCTTCCCTCTCATGCTCGCGCTGGGGGTCCCCCCGCCCATAGTGGCGCTCGAATTCACGCTGGGGGTGGCCATCGTGGGCATGTTAAACATAATTTACAATATTGCGACGACAAAGAGGCGTCCCACCGTGTCGTGGACCCACGGGGGCGTTGCAACGTTGCTGGGCGTGGCGGCTGGGATTGCCATGTGGACAGTGTTAAACTGGCACATTCTAAAGTTTATAGCGGCCTCCGCCCTGATTGCCACGGGAGTGAAGTTGTTGGATATACTCCCCCCGGTGGAAGTAGGAGGCAAGCCGCTGGCGGTGCTGGCGAACTTCGTAGCGGGCTTCCTAGAGGGCATGTTGGGAGGCGCCCCCGCCTTCGCCTTGGCCAAGGCGTTTTTCGGAGAGGTAGAGGCGCTACTCCCGCTGATGCGCACCATGGAGACAGCCGCCTCTTCGGCGTTGAAACACGCCATCATACTCGACGGCGCGCTGATGGGAATCGGCCTCTTCCTAGGACAGAGGCTGGTACGATGCGGCGCCTCCAGCAACCTCAGAAAAGCCGTCGGCTTGACGATCTTAGCCACGGGGGCCTACATATCCACCCTCTGATCCAAAGGCGCCGACTCAACACGGATTACAACAAGGGGCGGCTTGACGTTTTCCTGGTAGAGCCAAGACGGCGTGTAGCAGTTCCAAGTTGAACAAAGATAGTGTGCACAAATTTCGAATATGCTACGTCGGCGTTCAGTTAGCCGCTTGCTGGCCGCGCAGAAACACATATCAATATAAACCACCACAAGTGTGGAGACTAGGGGTTATAGCGGCTTGGCCCGCCCCGTGGGCCGCAGGTCAGGCAGACGACACCCCCGGCTGGGTCCGTCTCAAGGGTCCCTACGGAGCCTTGGGACCCACCCGAGGGCGCCCGGGGAGGCGCGCCGAGGGCGCCGCAACCGCCAGAAGTTCCGAGAGGGGCCCAAAACCCATTGCCAAGCTCAGCGGCTTTCGACGATTGTCGCGCCAATTCGGTTGAACTCGCTCACGGCGACCTCCAAGGGAAGCACCCGTCCTACCGCTCTTCGTCTTTTGGACCGGCGGGCGGCCTAGGGCGCCGGGGACCGTAGCCCCAGGCGCGCTGTTGCTGAGGCGCATTTGGGGCTGTTGTTGCGCTCTGAACACGTCGCAAGTAGGCGACACATAGCAACCGCGCGGCTCGGCTTGTGTGTGGTAACAAGTATTTTAAGACGTGGCTCTCCACTTCTATGTCTGAGAAAAGGACTGTGCGCCACTTTTTAGAGTCTAAGGGGAGGAGGAGGCTTGTCATGATCACGGCCTACGACTATCCCACGGCGAAGCTTGTAGACGAGGCCGGGGTAGACGGCATATTAGTGGGAGACTCGCTGGGCATGGTCGTGCTCGGATACGAAAACACGCTGAGAGTCACCTTGACAGACATGTTAATACACGTGGCCGCGGTGGCGAGGGCAAAGCCGAGGGCCTTGGTGGTGGCGGACATGCCGTTTATGACTTACGAAACAGGGCCTAGAGACGCTCTTAAAAACGCCGCAAAACTCATAAGAGCTGGGGCAGAGGCGGTCAAGCC
>JBEULK010000031.1:0-5623 GCA_041287325.1 Pyrobaculum sp.
CAGGCCTGACCGGCGGCTTTATCTTATACTCGTCAGAGTACTGAAGCGTGGCGGGGGTGATCCTAACCTCGATGCCGTATATGCCAGGTTTAAGTAACACATGGACCACTGCCCTCCTCACTCTGTTCTTAGCGTCGTAGCCAATTTTGTAGAGTTTGCCAGCTGTAATTTTTTCAAACCTGGCCCTCTCGGTGGAGAGCTTGCCGCTGACGACAACTTCAAACCCCTTGGCGCCAGCCTCCATCAACTGCCTAACTGCGACAAACATCACCCGTCTGAACTTAACGCCCCTAGCCATGGCGTTGGCGATGCGGTACGCCACCACCTTGGGAAACATCTCGGGCGCCTCTATCTTAGACACGTCTATGACGTCGATCTGCGGGTTCTCGACCCCCAGCTTAGTTGTTAAGATCTGGCTAATCTCTTTTACAATAGCCCCCTTCCTGCCGATAATCCTAGAGGGTCTCTCTGCATATATGACAATACGCGTGCCCAGAGGCGTCTTCAAAATCTCAGAATCTATATAGCCATATTTACTCAGCCTATACTCAAGAAACTCCTTAATCATCCACTTCTTCTTATTCTCCTCCAAAATCTTTTTGTAGACAGGCAACCTCCTCTGAGCAGTAGACATCACCCCCAAACTCCGGGCAGTTTATAAGCTTTTCCAGTAGCAAGAAACTGCTTGTTGTGAGAGATTATAAAAACACGCAGGAAGAAATATACTGACAGTCATGAGATAACGCCGCTGATAGACTCGGCGCTGGTGCCAACCTGCCCGGCGCAGCCGTTCCGTTGGCGACGGCGTTGTGGTAAGCCTAACACGCGTTCTTGTTTTTGACAGCTAGACGTCAGCGGTGTTGTTGCTAAAGGCGGGAAAACATATAACAACGCGCGGGTGCCCCCGTTGATGATGTAGATTCCTTTAAGGCGACAGGTGACCGGTTCACCCCTTGCTGACTATCTCTTTACTAAATTCAGTTTGTACTGCTTTGGTATCACCTCTTTAGGTAACTCCGCGGCTATAATTTCAACGTTTACGGTCTGTTCGTCGAATCTTGTTGCTCTTCCGAAGGCTCTAGGCATTATGTTGGGTATTCTAATGCCTTTGTGAGCCGCGGCGTGGACAATTACGACGCGGTCTACGTCGAGGCCGCGGAAGCGGGCGTTGTTTTCTAAGTTCTCAAGGAGGTCTAAATACCTCTTAGCCACCTTCACAGGCCACTTAGCCACAGGCCAGCCCTCCCAGGGGACCGCGTGGTGGGCTTGTTTCTTCTTATACGTCTTGACGGGTATGGGGCGCCTCAGCTTTACCACGTCCTCAAGCCACGCCTTTGCTTGTTTCAACGTCATGCCTCTGATAAACCTAGCCGCCTCCACGCTCTTCTTCCAAGACATCCTCTGCTCTGGCGCGTACGCCTTTGCGACTTGCTCCGGCGTAATCTTTACGCCGTATTTTCTAAATACTAACTGCACCACCTCCTCGTCTGTAACGCTGTAGTTAAGCCTGGCCACGTCTGCGGCAAAGGGCTTGCTTATAAATTTTCTCACTTTCAAACACCCGTGTTTCAACGCGCTGTGTCGCACTGGCGTTTGATACGAGGCGAGCACGGCGTGTTAGCATCTCTCGCATCCGCCGCCTCGTACATAGTTACAGGTGGCAGAGAGCTGGAAGCCGCCCTGTTGCTAGCCGCCTCCACCTTCTTAGCAGAGGCCGCGCTGTTTGCCCACAACGACGTGGCAAACTTAGAAGAAGACAGACTCAACAGGCCGGGCGCCCCCCTCGTAACAGGAGCCGTCAGCTTATCGGCGGCGAAGGCAGTGGCGTTGGGGTCAGCTGTGCTGGGCGCCGTCTTCGCCTACTTGCTCGGCCCCGCTCCGCTTCTCATATACCTAACCGCGCTGGCCCTCGGCGCGGCTTACAACGCCAAGTTAAAACGAGTCCCCCTCGCCGGAAATTTCGTTGTAGCCTTCCTAACCTCCATGACTTACATATACGGCATGTCCGCCGCAGGCAAGTACTCACAAGTCTTGTTTTTACTCTTCGCGTCGTCTCTAGCGGCGAATCTCGGGAGAGAGCTCGTGAAGACTGCCATGGACTACGAAGGCGACCTGAGGGCAGGCGCCAAAACCCTGGCGGCCCTCATAGGGCCAGCCAAGACGGCGGCGGCCGGGTCGTACATCACCACGGCGTCTGTGCCCCTAGGCGTGTTGTTAGCATACTTCTCGACGTCCAGCGGCTACTACGCCCTGGCGGCGGGCGCCGCGGCCACCAGCGCCCTACTCCTATACTACTCAGCCCAAGCCCTCAGAGGCCGCTGGGCCGCCTACAGAACAGGGACGTTAGTAGCGTTTTCAGTCACATTAGTCGCCCTCCTCGGCGAGGCGTTATGGCGACTATTTTAGTAGACCTCGACGGGACGCTTCTGCCGCTCTCGGCGTGGAACCCCGTCTTCAGAGAAGTCTGTACACAAATTGCCGAAGTAGCTGGCGTATCTGCCGAGGAGGTGTGGAGGAGAGTGAGGCGGCTCAACCTTGAAATGGCCAGGTCGCTGGACTGGCGGGCCTTCGACTGGCAGTACTTGTTCAACCTAGCGGCTAGAGAGCTTGGAGCCCCCCATGCGCCCGACATCTTAGCTACGCTTAGGCGGCACATCCACACGTTTAGACCCGTCGACAGGGCCTTAGAGGCCCTGGCCAAACTAAAAGAAATGGGCCACAGAGTAGAGATCGCCACAAACGGCCACGCCCCATATCAACTACCAGTGATAAGCCAACTGGGCTTAGACAGAGTGGTAGACGGCGTGAGGACGTCGGACTTCTACAAGTGCCCCAAGTCGTGTCCCGATTACTTCAGAGGCGCCGACGTAATGGTAGGCGACAACCCCATCTTCGACGTGTATTTCCCAAAGAAATACGGCCTAAAGGCGGTGTTCTACGGCGACTGGGAGACTTCGTCGAGGACATACGCCGAGAAGTTCGGCGTAGACCTCTCTAGCACAGCCCCCGACGCCAAAATTAAAACAATAAAGGAACTCCCCCAGGTGGTTGAGTTACTATTAAAGAACTAGTCTTCTTTTGGCAAGCACCAAAGCCCCCTCTCCCGCTGGACGAACCCCTTTTTCCTCAACATTATGCTGTTTAGGTTCTTGCCGTAGTATTTACGTATCTCGGCGAAGCTTAAACAGCCGTCTGGCCGCCTCTTGGCTTCTCTTATAACCGCATCCCATCCGCCGCCTACAAACTCGCCGATGGGCAAATGACGCAGGGCATCTCTCACGACTTTTTCAACATTGTGCGCCACCCTCCTATCCACATCTGTCAGGAACTTCGCCAAGGCTTGTTCCACCGCCAGCGTTATCCTCTCCTCAAGGTTGAGGGCGCTGAGGACCTCCTCCACAACCTCCCTAGTCCTAAGCTTACAAGGCTGTTCTAACAACTTTAGTATCACATCGTCGAAGGGAGCGTCGGGCCTCGGCAAAAGGCGCCTCAGCCTCTCCACTAGAGATGGATCTCTTATCTCAATGTGCATGACGGGGAGATATGTAAAAATATATAAAAGTTGCGGGAAAGAGCGGGGGCTTTAAGCGCTCTCCTTCGCCATCCTCTTCGCCAGCGTGTAGATCACCGGCGCCAGCAAAATCCCGACGGCTATCGCCACGCCCCACGCCACGTTCTGGACCACTTGGGCGGTCTGCGGAAACTCTGCGAAGATGGCGCCGAGGCCCACCGTCAAGAATATCAGGTATAACAAGAACTTAGCGTAGGGAGCCGCGCCGGCGAACTCCGGGTGGTCCTCCACGATGTTCCTCACGATGGTGTGGCCTATGAAAATGCCGGCGCCTATGATGACCGTGCCCAAGATCAGCGGGTAGACCAACGGCCCCGTGAACAACATCAAGTCCAGGGCTACTGAGATGATAAGAGCCACGAGGCCGACTAACAAGAGGTTTCTAAGCATTTCGCCAATCTCCACAAACTGCTGGGGGAAGAGCCCCGTGAGTAGCTTCCCAATGTAGTCGGTCAACAACGCCACGAGGACGAGGCCCACCGTCAGCAAAACGATGCCGCCCACCAGCCTAGGCAGATACCTCGCCACGTCTGCAATAAGCGCACCCGCCTCCCCGCCTATTTTTAAATAGCCGACAGCAATCACAACGCCTATAGCCACGATAAATGCAGTGACCAACATGCCGACGAGATTAGAGAGGTCAATGCCAGCCGCCCTAAACGCCTTACCTACATCAGTTTTGTCAAAAGCCCTCTCCAAGCCAGTCCTCTCCACAAGGCGGTTGACCGCCCGGCCTACGATAGAGCCCACTGCCCACGCTATTAATATAATAACCAACGCCACCAAGGCCTGAATGCTGTAGTTTACTACATCTTGGAAGAACTTCCCCCAGTCGAACTGTATCTGAATTAGCATAATTACGAAGGAAACTTTCTTTAAAAAACTTTGCTCATATGCCCCGACCGTATTAACACTGTTAACGACGCACGGACGTCGAGAAAACATGAGAGTGTTAGCTGGCACCAGCTAACACAACGATACTTAAACCACCGCACTAGAAACATAACCACACAAGACGCTTAAGCAACCCCAAATACACTCTGCATAAGTAATATTTCCGAGCTATGAAACTACACAAAGCCGCTACTAATTTGAATATATGTATATTTAAGTTTTATGTTATTGAAATTATTAAAAACTATAACTAGTTTTAATACAATAAAAGTTTTAGAAGACATGTTTTTATTTTATAGTAGAAAGATTTAAATAGTAGTTCCTAGGCGCAGTACATGGCTGTGGTTAAGGTGACTAGGAACTACCAGATTACAATCCCCGCAGAGGTGAGGAGGCGCCTCGGCATCAGAGAGGGCGACTTCTTAGTTGTGGAGGTGGAGGGAGACAGGATCGTGGTTAAGAAGGCGGCGGCGGGGTTGCCTAGGGTTAGGCTCGGCCTGAACCTCACGCCGGAGCTCATCGATAAGATTATTGAAGAAGGCGTAGATGAGTGAGGCAGTAGTGGACACAAACGCCCTTATCTACTACGTCGTCGAAGACTCCCCGCACCACGTCGAGGCTGTGGAAAAACTAGACGCGCTTGAGAAGTGGCACATGCCGACCGTAGTCGTACACGAATTGGCGTGGTTTTTTAAAAAGACGGCACCTGAGAGGGGGGCCGAGGTCCTGCGGGCCTTGCTGCACTACAAAAAAGTAGTAGTGCACTGCGAAGACACGGCGACGTTAAGAAGGGCGGCATCGGCGGGGCTTGTCCACTACAACGACGCCGTGGTGTTATACACGGCGAGGAGGCTCGGCCTGCCCGTGGTGACTTTTGACGAAAAGATGAAAAAGAGGGCAGAGGCCCTCGGCGTCTCCATTCTCTAATCCCTCACCTCGAGCCCCAGAGCCCTCGCCTTGTTGACTATACGCCGCACCTCGTCCCAAGACTTCGTCTTATAGATGTAAAACCGTCCAACTCTCTCAGCCTCGACGCCCAGAGCCTCTTTTGCATACAAGCCGAGCGCGACTACGTAAAACCCGTCCGGCGTCTTTCTACGAGAAGTCCACACCTCTCTCAAGCCAGGGCCCACATAGGAAAAAGGGTATTTTTATTTC
>JBEULK010000032.1:0-5485 GCA_041287325.1 Pyrobaculum sp.
TAGAATGCAGAGGCTCTGTGCTCGACTACTGACCCCACGACGGCACTCCAGCCAAACGCCGCAAGTCCCCCAAAAATGATGCACTACTGATAGCGATGTTGATAACAAATTGACTTACATACTAAATTGACATAGCATCACGCCATGCGCCATCAGTCCTCCTAGGAGGACAACGTTCTTCAATCCGGCGGCTGATGACCTGCATCGTCAATACCTTGACGCGACAGAGGAAAAACGCTCAAGCCAAGTGAGGCCTTGTCGCCGACGGGGCCTCCAGGGAATTCGTCAAATAATCGAGAATTCTGAGGGCGTACAAGATCAATGGACGTTGACAGGGCTTTGCACGGCCATGAGAGGCAAACGCGCCGGCTTTTCGACGGCTAGCGGAGCTTCTTCACGACGCCGTCGATGACCTCGTAGGCCACAGCCGCCTTGTCGGCCTCGGGCGGGTAGTGGGTAGACCACGCCACGGCGACCCCCCTTCTCCACAACATGTCCAACACCGCCAACACCGCCTCTCTCTTCTCCTTGTCTAGAAACGCCGTGGGCTCGTCGAAAAAAGCCGCCCTGGGCCTACAAGCCGCCGCCCGCGCCACCGTGACGAGCTTCTTCCACCCGCTGGAGAGGAGGTGCGCCTTCTGGTCCAACACCGGCGTGAGGCCCAGCGCCTCCACCACCTCCCAGTCCACGTCGCCGCAGAGGGCGACGTTGTCGCGGACAGTCCCCCTAAACACCACGGGCTCTTGGTGGGCGTATAGGACCCTCCCCCTCAGCCTCTCGGCGGCCTCTTGTCTAGACATGCCGAAGAGGTAGAGCTCCCCCTCCGACGGCTCCAGTAGGAGCGACAAGATCTTCAAGAGGGTGGTCTTACCAGAGCCGTTGGGCCCCACGAAGGCCGCCGGCCTCCCGTCGAGGTCAAAGGAGGCGCCTCTGAAGACCCACCTGTCGCCGTAGCGCTTGCCCAGCCCCCTCGCCGAGATCATCCCCTGAACTTGTAGCCCAGGGCGTATACAGACGCGCTGACCGCCAGCGAGATTGTCAACAAGACGGCGCCCAGCGCCATGGCGGCGTCCCAGTTGCCCAGCATAGTCTCGTGGGCAATCGCCGTGGTCAACACCCTGGTCCTGTACCTAATGTCGCCGCCCAGCATCAAGGCCACCCCCAGCTCGCCCAGAGCCCTGCCGAAAGACGCCACCGCCGCCGCCAAAAGCCCCCGCCACGCCTCCGAAGTCAAGACGAACAACGCCCTGGCCCTCCCCACGGCGAACATGCGGAGCACCTCCACGAGGCGGGGGTCCACCCCCCTAAACGCAGACACGGCAAAAGACACGTACAGCGGAAAGACGAGGATGGCGTGGCCCACCACCACCGCGTCGAGGGTGTAGAGGATGTTTAAAAAGCCAAGCGGCCCCGAGCGAGACAGCAAGAGGTACAGCACAAGCCCCAGGAGGACAGTGGGCATGGCCACAAGGCCGTTGAAAAAAGCCTCCACAGCCCCCGCCAGCCTCCCGCCCCTCAGGTACAGCAACAATGCCACCGGCGTGCCCGCCGCCACCGCTGCCAACGTGGGGAGAAGAGAGACGTACAGAGAGTTTAAGACAATGCCGGCGAATTCGCTATCCCACACAGCTGGGCCCAAACAAGGCGTTTAAATCCTTCATCCACTGCAAGGCCTGCGGGTCGGCCTTTGAGATGGGGACAAACAACTGCTGGCCGGCCACGGTCATGTTGCCGATGACCTCCTGCCCCCTCGACAACATGTACTCCGCCATCAGCCTCGCCGCTGGGGAAGGCTTCACGACCTCGAAGCTGTATATGTTGATGAGGTCCGGCGCCGCCGGGACTACCACGTCCAAGGCGTTAAGCTTGTCCCGGTACCTAAGCCAAGTCCCCACGTCAGTCAACGTGTAGGCCTCCAGCTGGTTAGCCAACAACAGAGTCTGCCCCATGCCGGCCCCCGCGGAGACGTACCACTTGTCCCGCTGGGGGTCCGGGTAGCGGCCGATCGCCGCCTTCCAGAGGTCAAGCTCTTTGAGGTTCGTCCCCGACTTGTCGCCCCTAGACACGAAGACCGCCTTGCCCTCGGCGCCCGCCGCCGCTATCCTGGCAAAGGCCCTGGTGGCGTTGTCCCCCCGCGCCCCGGCGGGGTCGCCCCTCGGCCCCACCACGATGAAGAAGTTGTACGCAACGACGTCTCTACACTTCAAAGTCCCGTTCTTCAAGTACTTGGCCTCCAGCGAGGGCGCGTGCACGATGACCACGTCCACGTCTCCTCTAGCCGCCATCGCCAAGGCCTGCCCAGTCCCCACCGCCGTGTACCTCACCTCCACGTCCAACCCCCTGGACTTCGCCCACTTCTCAAAGTCCGGGACCAAGACGTCTAAGAGGCCGGTGTCCTTGACGCTGGTAGTGGTGGCCATGTACAAAACCACCTTAGAGGCGGCGGGCGTCGCCGCAGTGTTAGTGCCGGTGGTAGTGGTGGAAGAAGGAGTAGCCGGCTTCGGCTGTGCGGCTGGTGGGGCGCCGAGAGTTGCTATAAGCGCGACTGCCAAAACCACCACCCCGATTATTACATATCCAATTTTGGACATAAGATATACGAAGGAGGCGATTTTAAAACATTTCCCCGCTCCGGCGGCGCCTTTGAGGCGGCCGTAACTGTTTTAGGTGTGAAGAAAGTATCTACGTGTACTTCACCGCCGAGGTGAGGCTTGTGGTTGGCAGGGAGTCGTTCGGCGTAGAGCTGGCCAAGCTCCTCCTCTACATAAACATGCGGGGCTCTCTCAAAGAAGCCGCGGAGGCCTGCGGCGTGCCGTACAGCACTGCGTGGAACCTCCTCGCCAGAGCCGAAAGGGCCCTGGGGCAGAGGCTAGTGGAGTCGGCAAAGGGAGTGGGGACCGCCCTCACCCCCCAGGGCAGAGAACTACTGGCCAAGTTCCTCGCAGAGGCGGGGAAGAGGGGCGTCTTCTTGAGAGTCGGCCGGCTCATCTACGCCGGGAGCCACGACCCGGCGCTGGAGGAGTCCCTCCCCCCAGACGTAGAGGCGTACTACCTCGGCTCGCTGAGGGGCCTACTCGCCGTGGCCTCCGGAGACGCGCACTTCGCCGGCATACACCTAGGCGACAACGCCGCCGCGGTGAAGACCTACGCCCCCCACCTCGTCCTAATCCCCGGATTCAAGAGAGAGGTCGGCATAGCCTACAGAAAAGAGCTGGCGATAAAGTCGGCCGAGGACCTCAGAGGCCTTAGAGTAGTGAACATGCCCCCCGGCGCCGGCTCCAGAGTCCTCCTAGACAAGCTACTACGAGAACTGGGCCTCGCCCCCCGGGAGACGCCAGGGTACTTCAAGACGGCCCAGACCCACCGAGAGGCGGCGGAGGCCGTGGCAAGAGGCGAGGGAGACTACACAATCGCGCCTAGGCACGTCGCCGAGAAGGCCGGGCTCGGCTTTTTAAAACTAGCAGAAGAAGACTTCGACTTCGCCGCGGCGCCGGAGGTAGCCGAGGAGGCCGCGCAACTGGTTAGGAAAATACGCCTACCCCCAGGCTACGCCCCCAAGGCAGGCGGGGCCAATAGCTGAACAAGGCCCCCCGCCACCGCCAAGGCCCCCACCAAGAGGTTTACAAAAACCACGTGCCGGCTCCTCGCAAGCCTCAGCAAGGCCTCGATAGTGACGAGGCTCACCACCACGCCGACGGCCATCGCCACCACAGACCCGGCGGTGACCAGCGCCCCGCCCTCCGCCAAGTAGGACAGCGCCGTGGCCCCCAGCCCTGCGATAGGCACCAAGGCGAAAGAGGCTCTAAAAGCCTCGTCAGGCCTGAGGCCGAGGAGGAGGAGCGTGGTGGTGGTGGCGCCCGACCTGCTGACCCCCGGCAGAACTGCCAGGGCCTGCGCCAGGCCCACAAGAGCCATCTCCCTCAGCGACAGCTGGCTGAACTCCCTAAGGCCCGACCTCCCCCTCGCCCTCTGCAGAACAAACGCGTTTAGAACCACCGCCGCGCCCAGCCCCACCATCAAGAGGCCGGCAGGCGCCGCGGAGAGGTTCTTCCTCACGGCGAGGTAGAGGGGCACCCCCACCGCCGCAGTCACCGCAGTAGTCACCACAAAGTAGAGAAACCACCTCCTCCCCTCCCCCCTCAACAAGAGGGCGTTTAGATAAAGCCGGCGGAAGTACAGCAAGGCCGCCAGCACCGACGCCCCCTCCAAGAAGAGCCCCAGCGAGTAGGCAAACCCCAGAGAGGCGCCTAGAAGCCACGCAGAGGCAAACATCACCTGCGTCTTGCTACTGACAGGAAGCCACTCGGCGACGCCCTGCACCACCCCCAGCACAGCCGCAGAGACCAAGTCCATAGAGGCGCGGGCCGCCACGTATATAAACTTAACGCGCCTCGCCGCCGTGATATCAGTCGTCACAAACTGCACAGCAAAGAAGCTGGACAGGCCAGCCCCGGCAAGAGAGCTGTACCTAGGCCCCTCGGTGAGGAGGACGGCCAAGGCAGTAGACGAGGCCAGGAAAATGGGCGTAGAGGCGGCGCTGTACATAATCTCCGCCAAACACGGCCTCCTCAGAGAAGACCAGGTAGTGGAGCCATACGACCAGACCCTCTCCGGAAAGCCCAAAGAAGAAGTAAAAAAATGGGCCAGGGAGGTCGGGCTAATAGACGCCTTCGAAAAACTAGCCAGAGAAACCACCGTAGTCCTCACAGTGACGAAGCCCTACTACTGGGCCGTAGAAGAGGCGGCGTGTAAATACGACATATACGTCCTAGCCCCCTACAAGGCCTGCGGCAAGTGGATCAAGACGGGGCACTTCGACAAACACAAAGTCCTCAAAGAACTGTTAAAATCAGCACTCCCACCCAGCTCACAAATCGCTGAGGGGGCCACACGGCGCAACATCACACATGAATGAAATAAAAATATCCAGCAAAGGGCGAGCTCTCCATCTTTTCGGCCACTGGCGGGTCATCATTCAGTGCAGGACGCCCTCTTCACCCATCGGGCCCGGTATCTTCATCACAAAGAGACAAAAGCCTCTCCCCCACCCCCCTCTCCAGCCTTAAATAACTTCTCGGCGGCCTCACCCCCAGCTCCCCCAGAGAAACCGCCTTCTTACAACGCCGAGGCTCCCTAACCTCAATAAGCAAGACGTACCCACCCCCCGGCGCATACCGCAAGTCCTCCTCGCCCACCCCCAGCTCCGACAACAGACGGCCCAGGTTGCCCACAGGCACTACAAACACGACCCCAGCCCTAAACCGCCCCACCACAGCCCCCACCGGCTTAGTAAAGTAGAGAAACACAAGAGACCCAGGCTCCACAAGCGAAAAAAGGCGCCTAAGCTCAAACTTCTTAACTCCGGCCAAAATCTCTTCCCCAAACCTCGGCTTAATAGACATGAGATACACACAAAACTAATAGCCCCCCTTAAAAAACCCCTACCCCCAAACAGCCAGCCAAAGCCTACCTCTGTTAAAGAGGA
>JBEULK010000033.1:0-5460 GCA_041287325.1 Pyrobaculum sp.
CCGCCGCTTTTGGCTGACGCCGGGCCGGATGCCCGGCTTTCAACTACCTGGCTGAGCCACGGGCCCCTTAGAGTACAACACATCGATTTTTAAACATTAGTTATAGCGGTCTCTCGTTCTCAAAGCGTAGGCAATTAACAACAGCCCGGCGACTGCAAGGGCTATGGAGACAGGCGGATCAAGCGGCGGAAGCCAGTCGCTGAGATAAAGCGCTGGTAGCGCCGGCGTCGCCGCCAGGGCTAAGAGGGCTCCGTGTAGGCCCTTCGCAGAGGCAGCTATGAGCAGTAGGACAGCCGCTGCCCCCGTCCAAGCGTCTGGTTGCGGCAGTTCTGGTAGTGGAAGGAGTAGGCGGAGTGGCGGAGAGGAGAGGGCGACCTCGGATAGGTACAGCGTGAGCGTCGTGAAAGCCGACGTGTAGGGGTGCCGCGTGGATAAGAGTATGTTTGCCGCTAGGAGAAGGGCGGCGAAGGCCCCGGGGCCTAGGGCTGCGTCTAGTATGTGGGGGTATATGCGGAGCACTGGGTGTGTGGCGAATAGGTAGTACTGGAGGAGGGCGGACGCTAGGCCGACTAGGGGGTTCATAGAACTTTCCAGAGGTCCTCTACCTGCGTGATTACAACGGCGCCTTGTGCCTTGAGCTTGTTGTACAGCGGCAGACGCCTCACTGCCACCAGCGGGTTCGACGCCGCGGCGTCTAGGTACACCACGCGTGGACACTGGACGGGACATACGTCGTGTAGAGACCCGACGTACAAGACGAGGTCGCCGCAAGGCGGGCGGCCGCGGCAGGACGGCGTGTATGAGGCGGGTATCTCATCCGCCGGGCCGTGGCCCAGGACGTAGTACGCGACTTCGTACCCCCTCTCGGCGAGGATCTGCGCCGCCTTTGTAGCTACAGACGCGACGAGCCACTTTAGGCGCCTCCCGTCTACAACTACAGTTGCGTGTTTCGCCTCCGTCCCCGCGTATTTGTTGACGTAGAGGTCTCCTGTTTTTGCGAAAATTTTCCAGTTTACAGATCTCAAAGGGTCGCCCGGCTGGTATGGGCGGACTTCTTGAAACTCCTCCGCCCCGGGCCCCTCTAGGCGGGGCTCTCTCAGCTTCTCGGGGGGCTCTACGTAGACCGCCGCCGAGTTTTTATTCATGGCCAAGTTGTAAGAGACTACCGTGAGCGAGGCGGGAGAGGACGCCCCCTCCAGCTTGTAGCGGATCTTTACCTGTCTCTTAAACGGCGGCTTGAAGAGAGTCCACCTAGGCGGAGGCGTCGGCGAGTCGGGGGGAGGGGAGTCGTAGATGCGGAGGACTCCGGGAGCCGCGTCTGTTTGTAGGTACAGCTCTACGTAGCTACCTACTCTTCTCCGGCTGGCCGACACTCTCGGAGGCGGGAGGGCGGACCCGACGATGTAAGCCGTCAAAGGCATGAGCGAGAGGAGGGCCACCTCTCTGTTTTCTAGGGCTGTTCCAACTGCAAGAAGAGCCGCCGCCATTACGACGAGGTTTTTCACAAGCAAAGATTTTTCTACGTATTTCAGTTTGTCTTCGTGAGGAGGGTGGCGGAGCTCTTGTCGCAGTACTACGTGGCGCCGCCTCAGACGCTTGAGTTGTTGCTGGCGGCCGTCCTGGCGAGGGGACACGTGTTGTTTAACGACCCGCCGGGGCTGGGCAAGACAACGCTGGCGAAGCTACTGGCCAAGAGCCTCGGCCTCTCTTTTAAACGAGTGCAGTTCGCCCCCGACATGCTCCCCAGCGACGTCGTGGGGGTAAACGTGTGGAGGCCGCACGAGGGCCGTTTTGAATTTATAAAAGGCCCCGTCTTTACAAACATCTTGTTAGCAGATGAGATTAACAGAGCACCTCCCAAAACCCAGGCGGCTCTGCTCGAGGCCATGGAGGAGAGGCAAGTCACAGTCGACGGCGTCACCTACAGGCTTGAAGAGCCCTTCATTGTCTTCGCCACGCAGAACCCCGTGGAGTTCCGCGGCGTGTTCCCCCTCCCCGAGGCCGAGCTCGACCGCTTCTTAGTACAAATCTCCGTGGGCTACCCAGGCCCCCGGGACGAGGAGGAGATACTAAGACGCAGACTCTCCTGGAGAGGCGACGACCCCACCATCTACATAAAGCCGGCGGTGGCTAAGGAGGAGTTGTTGGAGTGGATGCGCCGCGTGGAGGAGGTCTACGTAGACGGCGCGATTCTGTCTTATGTGGTGAACATCGTCCAGTCGCTGAGAGCCCACCCGCTGAATACATACGGGCCGAGCCCCCGCGGGTCTATTGCGTTGTTAAAAACCGCCAGGGCGCTGGCTCTGCTAGACGGGAGAAACTACGTCGTCCCAGACGACGTAAAGAAAGCCGCCGTCCCCGTCCTAAGCCACAGAATAGCGCCGAAAGACGGAAGGGCCCAAGACCTCGTCAAAGAAGTGGTGGCCAAGACCCCCGTCCCCTACAAGTAGCGGCGAAGCGTAGCTTTTACGCGTTCTAGATGCCTCGCCCTCCGCCGCCTGTTGTACTTCTCCACCAGCTTAGCAACAAGAGGAGGGGCGAAGGGGGAGGGCTTCAGGTCTTTGTACGACACGGCGGCTCTAACAGCCTCTGCCACAGCCCTCTCGTCCGCCCCGCTTCTAGCCAGATGGTAAGCTACGTAAGCCGCCAAAAGCGCCGCGTCGCCTGTTTTTAAAAACGTGGCCTCTGCCCTCTTGGCCTCTAACACGTCTGGGTCGTCGTAGGGGCGGACCCGCGTCTTTAAATCTCCGCCAAGTATTAACACAGCCGCCACAGACGCCGCGGCCGCGCCGGCGAAGACCGCTGGCCTCCCGATTGCCAAAGACACTTGGTACAACAAGGCAAGCAAGCCGCCCAACGCCCCGAAAAATGCAGTACGCCTTGCGAAAAACCGCCCCCTCCGCCCTCTCAGTAGCCCTAGCGCAGAGGCGGCGGCCCCGCCGAGCCCAACGCCCCAGACCACAAACGGGGCGACGGGGAAACCCACCAGTTGGAGGAAGGCTCCGAGAAACCCGGCGACTGTCGCGACAGAGACGGGAGCCAAGACGCGCCGTCCCCTCTTCAAGAAGAAGCGCACGGCGTTTAGCAAAAAGCCGAAGGCCACGCCGATGAGAAGCGCCTTGTGAGCCGGCCCGTACGCCGGGAAGGGCGCGGTCCATATCGCCGCCGCCACACCTAGGAAGGCGGCCACGTAACCCGCCACGTGGCGCCTCAACTTGTGTAAAACTCCGCCCACTCCATAGCCTAAGAAGAATAGGCCTAGAGGCGTGGCAACTGGCTTAAAAACAGGCTCCCACACGCCCACGGCGAGGAGCAACAAGCCCAAGACGACATACATCATATCAGCTGCTTAAGCCTCTCCCAGTCCTCTCTCCCTACAGAAGGGCCGAACCTAATCCTCTCCACTAGGTAGGCAACTTCTCTGTACTCTGGATAGGCCGCAGCCACCTCTCTAGGAGTAGCCGAGGGAGGCAGTTGAAGCTTCTTCAACAGCTTAGTAAACAGCCGCCCCGCCAGCGTCTTGTAGTCCACTACTCTCACTAAGTATACAAAGGGCCCCGCCCTAACTACATAAACCCCAGGCTTGTCGAAAACCAACGCGGCGGGCACGCGGCTCACACGCCTCTTGTTTACATAAACCCAGAAGCCGCGCGGCCTCTCCAAGCGGAAGACCTCTCCGACGCCTACGGTGACCCTCCTCTTGAGCAGGTAGGCGGCTCCGGCTGTTATGAAAACTCCCAACAGCCCGTAGACGGCTGGGACGGGCAAGTCGCCGGGAGGCGCTGGCAACTGCGGCGCGGGGATCGAGGGGGGCTGGGGCAACGAGGGGGGATTCACAACGGGGGCTGGCAGAGGCAAGGCGGGGGCGTTAGTCCCGGCGCCCGGCGTGACCTCCACGCCCACCCAGCCGACGCCGTCGAAGTACTCGGCCCAGGCGTGCGGAGAAAACGACACGAGGCTCCACTGAGAGGAGACGGCCCCGTCGCTTACGTACCCCACGACAAGCCTAGCGGGGACGCCGGCGGCCCTGGCCAAAAGGACGAAGGCAGAGGCGAAGTGTATACAAACCCCGCGCCTGCCCTCTTGTAAAAACCACAATACGGGGTCTACGCCGAGGGGGATGCTGGGCCACGGCGCGTCTAAGGTGCCGCCGTATTCAAAACGAGACAGATACGACTTGATGCGCGCTACCTTACAAGCAACGTCTACACAGCCCGCAGTTATGTTAGCCGCCAGAGAGGCCAAGACGGGTTTGAGGCCCGGGGGGACCTCTAAATACGCCGCCGACAGTCGCCCCTCCCCGGGGCCGTAGTAAGAAACCACACGCGTAAGCCTGCCGCCTATTAGAAAGACGTAGAGCCCCTCTTGAGACGCGCCCAGCCCGGCGCCGGGCGCCAGCAATCTGACAGAGCCCAGCCTGAGCCCGTCTACGCTTGGCGTGGCCACCGGCACGCAGCCGCCCATGAGAGGGGCGGAGAGGTTCAGCTCGCCTCCCCACTTAAAAGGCCCCGTGCCTACTGTAACCACCCCGTCGCCGTATGAGGCGGCCCCGCCCCGCCCCGCCTGGGTCCACGCCCCGTCTACATACTCGTCTAGGACAAAACAGCGGAGGTACATCACGCCCCAGCCTCCCCTAGCCCACACAACCGTCTTGAAGTAAAGACCGTTTGAAACGCTGACCGCGGGCGTGGGGGGAGGGGCGCCCCGGCCCTCGATCGGGGGAGGTCGGCCGGGGACGTGGGTGGGCTGGACTAGTGTAGAAATTCCGACGAACAGCAGTACGAGGCCGACCACGGCTAGGACGGCCCGCACAGGTTAGACGCAGTGGCAGAAATAAACTTTTTCTAGTACGGGCAGGGCAACGCCCCGCCTAGGACGGCGGTGGTTATTCTTTACTCACCATTTTCCTGAGCAACTCGGCGATGTGAGGCGCCTTTTTCTCCAGCGCCTCTAAGGCTTGTTGTAGAGTCATGTCGGGCTTAACGCCGTATGCCGCCAATGTAAGCATGAAGTCCTCCATCAAGTCTGCAATTCTCACGCTTTTGCTCCAGTCCACCGCCTTGAGGGCCACGTACCTCTTCTTCCCGATTTTAATAGTCTCGACAACCCCCTCCCTCTCTAGGCTAAAGATATACCACTGCACGGCGCCGTAGGAAAGTCCCAGCGCCTTTGCCAGGCGGTAGATAGGCACAGGCCCCTCTTTCTTTAAAATCTCTACAATAGCCTTCTTCGGATCCACGTAATTACCACTTCACTTATTTATTACTTTCACTTATTTTTAAAACAAAGCGTCCCCCATCCTCCACGATTTTAAGCTCTCTCACGGGCCACCCCAGCGCCGACTTTACCACCACTGCGCGGTCGCGGGCGTAGTACCACACGGTGTTGAACAAGTTCAAAGCCTCGGCGGCGGGCTCCACGCCGCGGAAGGTAGCCAAGATGGCAGAACGCGGCATGACA
>JBEULK010000034.1:0-39788 GCA_041287325.1 Pyrobaculum sp.
CGTCTCGTCTCTGTCGTCTACGTCTACTCTAATCCCCTCTTCCTCTAGCCTCTCGGCCACTTTGAGGGCGTAGGGAATGTTCTCCTTGGTGATGGGGATTATTCTCACCTGGACTGGGGAGAGCCATGTGGGTAGCTTGGGGGTCCTCCCCTGTTTTTCTAGTTTTGCCATGGTGTCAAATACTGCGTATAGGTACCGCTCCACGCTTCCAAGTATCGCCGTGTGTATTATCACTGGGTACTTGGTCTGGTTCTGCTCGTCGACGTACTTGATGCCGAAGCGTTGTGCATTTCCGACGTCTATTTGAAACGTGGCGATTTCCCTGGGCCTGTTCAGCTCGTCTACTATGTGGTACTCCACGTTGAGGACCCAGTAGTACTTCTGGCCTGGCAGTATTCTCACTAGGATAGGCTTCCCCTCTCTCCTCGCCAGTTCTACTAGGTAGTTCTTGTGGCTTTTGTAGAAGTCTTCTGTGACGTTGTAAAGCGACACGTAGGTCCTGCCCAGCTTCTCAATTTCGCGGAATATGGCCTCGTGTACTTTGAAGCTGACCTCCATGGCCTCGTTGAGGTCTTTGGTGAAGATGTGGAGGTCGGGCATGTAGAACCTCCTCAGCCTGAATAGTATCACCGTCTCGCCGGGTTGCTCGTAGCGGTAGGAGTCGGCGATTTCTAACATCCCAAAAGGCAGGTTTTTGTAACTAATCACCCAGTCCTTGGCCATGGCGAATTGTTGGAAACAGGCGGCGTAGCGGAGTATCATGTCTGTGTCGGACTCTACTATGTACAGCCTCTCGCCGAAGAGCTTGGCATGGGTCTCGATGGCTTTTTCCGAGAGTTTAAACATGTTGGTGCCTCTTATTTTAAACACAGGGATTCCCAGAGACTGGGCCGCCTTGTATGCGTAGTCTTCTACGAGTTCCATCATCACAGTCGCCTCGGGGCCGTAGCGCATATGCCCCGCGTCTGACATCGGCTCCCACTCGAAGCCGAATTTACGTATGTAGTCCAAGTACCTCGGCTCTGCGCCGCCCGCCAGCTCTTTTTTAAATACTTCTTTTTCTACGAGGGCCCTGAGGTCGGGGTCTGTGTAGTTGAACTGCGCCGGGTCGTGCTCCTCGCCCTGGGGCGTGAGGATTAGGTATACGTCTTTCCTCTCCTCGGCCTTCTTCTCTGCGCGGACCTCCTGCGGCTTGAAGCTACGGCTTAGCTCAGACAGCGGGTGGCCGAGGCACTTCAGCTCAAAGGCCTTGTAGTAGCCGAAAGGCGCCTTTAGGACTTCTCCCCCGAACCCAGACTTAACCGCGGCGTATAACTTATCCAAAACTTCCCTCGCCACATAGGGCCTTGCCAAGTCGTTTGACAAGTGGGCGTAGGGGTATACCACTATTGTGCTTGCTTTTACTCGTTGCGCTACGTCGACGACGTCACGGGCTACTTGGCGTAGGAACTCGTCGTCTGCCGTGTCTCCTCTTTCGACAGCCACAAAGACTACCAAGGCGTTTTCTGCCTTGCCCGAGACGGGCTCGTCTCTGATGTCAAGCGCCGTCTCTTTTGCTTCCCAAGTAAAACGCTCTGCGTGTATGTAAAGTAGCCGCATGTCGCAAACCTCCTACTTCTATAAAAATTATTCTACGTAGATGCCGTTGCGGCGCAACCTCTTTAAGATATCCTCGGCGTCTTCGTACAGCGAGGCGTACTTCTTTATCTTCTTGTAGTCGAGTTTTATGTCTCTTTCCATTACGATTCGCGCCACCTCGTTTATAAACTCCTCTGCGTCTTTTGTGGCGATCTTCGCCTTGAGGACTAGTAGCTCTTCCAAGCCTATGGATTTAATCCTGGCGCCGTCGATAGTCAGCTCTCTTGCGTCTGCTAACAGCTCTGGCGGTATGTAAATGTCGAGAATGTTTTCTAAGAGGTCTACTCTAACCGCCTCTCCGCCTACTATAAGCTCGTAATAAATCGTGCCGTGGTCTGAGGTGCCCACGTCCCAGTCGTGTTCCTGCGCGATTTCTTCAAACAACTCATTGTCTAAGACGGTGGACTTGTTTAATATAAAGAGGTCTATGTCTTTTGGGTCGTAGTCTATGCCATAGACCAGCGGCAATACAGCGCTACCGATCAACACATATTCTATGCCTTTTTTATCTAACGCGCTGGCCACGGACTTGAGCGCCGTTTTGTATTTGTCAAGACGCATGTACTAAACAAACTCCTTAATTTAATAACAGTTCACAAGGCCGAGTATATAGAATATATATGTATATATATTGAGTAGAACCAGTAATACTTATTAACCCCGGTTATACCTTTTCACATGTTACTTAATGAGGTTATCAACAAACTACCAAGTGTAAATAAGTGCCTAGAAAAAGGAAAAGTGGTATTTATTAGAATAGATATAAACTCACCAATTGCAAATGGAAAAATTCTAGATGACTATAGAATGCGTGCACACTCCCAGACGTTGAAAATGGCGTCGGAGGCTGGTTCTAAAGTAGTGGTCTTGGCACACCAGGGCAGGCCCGGCCAAGACGACTTTACATCACTGGAGATCCATAAGCCATACCTCGAGAAATATGTAGGTAAGCCTATAAAATTTGTAGACGACGTCGTGGGCCCCGAGGCCAGGCGGCAGATAAGAGAGCTGAAAGACGGGGAGATATTACTGCTAGAAAACGTGAGGATGCTCTCAGAAGAGGTCATTGAACGCGTCCCCGAGGCGCAGGTGGACACAATGCTTGTCCGCAAGCTGGCCCCGCTTGGCAACTACCTCATATTCGACGGGTTTGCAGTGGCGCATAGGTCTCAGCCCAGCGTGGTGGGGTTCCCCATGGTAATGCCCTCTTGCGCAGGCCCCGTGTTTGAGAGAGAGTTGAGGGCGCTGGGCGCCGTGTTTGAAAGACGCGGCAAGGGAGTCACCCTCGTGGCTGGTGGGGCTAAGATACCAGACACAATCAAGGCCGTAGAGCAATTGCTGAAAAATAGCTTTGTAGAAAAGGTGCTGGTAGGCGGCTTAGTCGGCTTTGTATTTGCCCTTGCTAAATACGGAGTGTTAAACAACGAGTTGAAGAGAGAAGTTGAGAAGGGTGGGTACTACCCCTACGTAGATAAGGCGCGCCAGGTGTTGGGCAAGTGGGGCTCTCAGGTGCAAGTCCCTGTGGACTTCGCCGTCGGTCACCAAGGGAGGATAGACGTGGACGTGTTCTCCCTAGTCCAGCCGCCCCTAGACATTGGGAGGTCTACCATCCTCTTGTTTAAAGAAGTCATCCAGCAGAGCGACATAGTGATATTCAGCGGTCCCGTGGGGTATATCGAAGACGACAGATTTGCGGTGGGAACGGTGGAGTTGTTGAGGACAGCCGCTGGGAGGAAGCTTATATTAGGCGGGGGCCACACCATCATGGCGGCGGAGAAGGCTGAGGTGCTTGAAAAGGCATACCACGTGTCCACAGGCGGGCGCGCCTTTATACAGACGCTGGGAGGGGAGGAGATGCCGGCGGTAAAAGCCTTGTTAACGTCTGCCGAGAAGTTTAGGCTATGATCAGAGTCGGCGTCGTAGGTTACGGGACAATTGGCAAACGCATTGCAGACGCGGTGGCTCTTCAAGACGACATGAAAGTCGCAGGCGTGTTGAAGGTAACGCCAGACTACGAGGCCAAGGTGGCGGCCATGCGCGGCTTCCCCGTATACACGTTGCCAGACAGAGTGGAGAAGTTTAGAAAAATGGGCATAGACCCCGCGGGCACTATCGAGGACTTAATAAAAGCCTCTGACGTGGTGATAGACGCCTCGCCGGAGGACGTCGGCAGAGAGAACAAGGAGAAGCACTACGTGAAGTACAACAAGCCGGTAGTGTTTCAAGGGGGAGAGGAGGCCGACGTCGCAGAGGCCTCTTTCAACGCGTTGGCCAACTACGAAGAAGCGAGGGGGAAACGCTTCGTCAGAGTGGTCAGTTGTAACACGACGGGGATCACCAGGGTGCTAACTGCGTTGTTGCTAAACGGCGTCGGGGTTAAGAAGGCCAGGATTTTCATCGCCCGCCGCGGCGCCGATCCTAAGGAGTATAAGAAGGGGCCTATCAACGACGTGGTGCCTAACCCGGCCACAGTGCCCAGCCACCACGGCCCGGACGTCCAGACGGTGTTGAAAAACGTGGACATCGTGACCATGGCCGTGGCTGTGCCAGTGACAATTATGCACATGCACATGGCGTATATAGAACTCGACGGGCAGTACTCAAAAGACTTAGTAGAGGAGGCCTATGCTAAGACGCCTCGTATATTCCTCGCAGAGGTGGGTGCGGGGTTCCAAAGCCTTGCCCAGGTAATTGAGTACGCCCGGGACCTCGGTAGACCGCGTAGCGACTTCCCAGAGGTGGCTCTTATCAGAGACTCTATCACGCTCCGGGGAAACGAGCTCTACCTGATGTACGGCGTTCACCAGGAGTCGATCGTAGTCCCCGAGAACGTAGACGCCGTCAGAGCCATCCTCGGCGTGTTGCCTAAATGGGAGTCTATCCGGAAGACGGACAAAACACTTAAATTAATTACAGAGGGGAAGAGGTATGCCTGACGAACCTTTTTACGAACTTGCGTATAAGTTTAGAAAAATCTTAGTCCCTACCCCCCCTTTGAACCCCTCGCGGCTGAGGGAGTTGCTTAACGTGGCGGCGGACTTCGGCGAGAGGTACGGAGCAGACATAGTCTTTCTATACGTGGCCCACAGCGAGGAAGACCCTGCGGCAGAACAGCTCAGAAAGACAGTAGAGGACTTCATGGCGAAGAAAGGCGTGAAACACAGCTTTAAGATTAGGAAGATGGGCGACGGGGAGACCGTGGCCTCGGAGATAGTGAGAGAGCTGTCTGAGAACGACTACGACATGGTCATCTTGCTGTCTAGGGGCTACTACGGCGCCTCTGCTTTGTTGTATAACAGCACGTCGGTGGCCGTGGCAATCGCCGCCAACACCTCTGTTTTAATCTTAAGGTAGTGTTAATAGGAGCCGCGGTTTCGCCGTATCAACACTTCGGCTTTTGTAACTGCGACCTGCCAGACGAGAGGGGGGCCTACCACATCTTGTTCTACGACGAAGACTTAGAGTTGGCTAAGGCCGTGGGCCTCGACGTTTTTAGAACCGGGGTGGAGTGGGCGCTTGTAGAGCCTAGGGAGGGCGCATACGACAGAGAGGCTCTTAGGCTGTTTGCACAGTACCTCTCTTCTATTAGGGAGAGGGGGCTGAGGGCGTGGGTTACTCTTCACCACTTCACAAATCCTCCGTGGGTTTGGAAGTACGGGGGCTGGGAGTCGAAAGAAGTGGCTTCAAGGTTTCTCAACTACGTCGACTTGGTGGTCAGAGAGCTGGGAGAGTGGATAGACGTCGCGCTTGTGTTTAACGAGCCTAACATGTACACATATCTTGCATACGTAAGAGGGGACTTGCCCCCCTACGGCTACCTCTCGTTAAAACATATGAACAAGGCGTTGGACGTTATAGACGAGGCGATAATACAAGCCCGCGACGTGTTGAAGTCATACGGCATCTCCGCATCTTTTACATATTCATATACAAGATTTGAGACAAAAAATTTAGTTTTCAAACCAGTCATATGGGTCCTTAACCGCCAGAATGATAAATACTTAAAAATGTTTAAGGAGATGGACTACACTGCGATAAACTTCTACGTAGTGGGGAGGTACGAAGACTTGTCTCTACGTTTTGTCCTCAAGCCCGAGGCGTTGTTAGAGGTAAGGGCCCCCACGCCGTTGGCGGTGACCGAGTTCGGCATAGCCACACGAGACGACGAACTACGCGTGCGCTACCTCTGCCAGATGTCGACAGTGTTTCGAAAGGTAAAACCCGTAGCCGCCATATGGTGGTCTTTTCTACACGGCTACGAATGGGGGCTGGGCTACCAGCCCTTCTTTGCACTCGTCGACATCGTCGGCACAACCAGAGTGTTGACCCCCCTCGCCAGAGTTTTTAGACAGGTGTTAACCCAGCCGGGCCACTGCCCAGTGGAGGAAATTGACATGGGAATGGAATGGCGGTGGCAACCTGTAAACACAAAAACTTCGTAGCGACTCACAGCCAATAGTGCTGGGGTAATCGAGACTCTTTAGTAGCCAGCCGCGGGGCGGCTTTTTAAACAGCCCCGCCGAGCGACAGCCGCGGGAGTAAGACGCCGTCGTAAGGGCGTTGTCATAAAAAGGGCTTGGTCTTGACTCATGACGTTTTTAGTCACTTATCGAATGAATATTAACCATCTGTAGAAAGTAAAAAAAAGGTTATAACGTACGACATACATGCTTAGTCTTGTGGAAAACGGGTCTGTTAGTAATTCTTCACAATGGCGCTTGTCGAGGGTAATTGCAATGGGGCTTATGTTGGTATTTGTTGTTTTGGCTTCTTTTGTGTTGTCGTATAGAGGCGTCGAGCTGGTGTACGCCGGCGACGGATTAGTGGTATATGCACAACAAGCTGGCCCGGGGTCTGAGGAGTTACAAATCGTGGTTAAGAAAGGCGGCAAAGCCTTGGAGCACGCCTCTTTTGTGTTTGTCCCCAGCGAATTGGGTTTCGCGGCGTTGGGAAACGGTAGCGACGCCAAGCCTGTACCCCTGGGCAAGTTCATTGCAGAGGGGCAGAAGCTTCTAAACAAACTAGGCTACAGGGGGGTAAAGGGCTATGACATAGAGCTGGGACTTGTGGTGTTCACACAAGTAATGAACGTCACTGAGAGAGGCGGTAGGAAGGTGTTAGAAGTCTACACAGACGTGTTTGCCGTTCCGCTATCCCCCGAGAAAATAAAGGGGAAGAGAGTCGTGGTAGAAAAAGAGTTTAGGCCTATGTACAAGATAGAACAACCTCTAGAAGAGAGCTCGCAAGCCATCAGCATCGCGGCAAGGACGCCTCCGGAGAAGATGACTGTGTGCCCAGACCCGAGATTTCCCAAGCAGGTAGAGTATTGTTATTTTGGATCGGCGTACTCCTACTGCTACTACTGGGCCCTGGACTCGACCCTATCCTCCACTAACATATATGCCCCCATCAACGCCGTCTACCTCGACAGCGCAGAAGGGGGAAAAATAAGAGAAGTGTATATAAGGACAAAGCTGTGGCTTCAGAGCGGCTGGGCCAATAGGCTGGAGTTTAACTATGGGATTGGCATTGGGAATACCCGTGCCAGCCTCGGCGCCGGCATTTCTTTCGTGCTGAGCTCTGGATCAACACAAGTTACATATCTAGATGTGGCTTGCACAACTTATAACTACAGGCACGATCAGTCAAGACCTGAGTGTTACGACAATGTGCGCCAGTTGGCTACTTTTCCCCCGTGGTTTTTTGACGACGCGGTGTTGTACCTAGGGCTGTGGGGAGAGCTGAGGGTCGTGAAGTGGGTTTACGTGTATTCGTTCTACTCACCTCTGACTTATTGTATAGTAAGGGACTTAGACACGGCGTATGGGCTTATATTCTACCCCTACGGCGATAGTCGGTACAACGGCGCGTTTTACCCCACTTTAATCGTCGACGACACGCCTTTTTCTATGGCTGAAACCCGTGCCATAAAAGCCGTGATAGATAAATACGGCTGGTACTACCTGCCTTACAGTTCTCAGAAACTTGAAAACCTTTACGTACTCCAGGCGGATGTGGTCACCAAGAGCGGCTCTTGGGGCATGTCTCTTACTTCAATTCCTCTTGTAAATTATGCAAATGAGCGGTTTGGTCTGAGCCTAGACGTAGGTATACCGCTAACTGTAAGAATTTCAAGAGACTATAACACAGTAGTGCTGACCGTGGGAAACTACGTGGTGAGAGGCACGTCTTCGTATACGTGGTACCCGGCCATGGTCAAGGTTGGCGCTGTAGATGCGTTTCTCCGGCCTGATAGCTCCGCGACTGTCAATGGCACTTGGGTGGCTGTTCAATTGCTTAAGCCGAATCCGCGTTAGAGAAAGTCGTCCAGGGTGCCTCCATTGTCGTAGGGGGTTTCTAAGATTTTTTTGATTAAGACGTGTCTCTTCTCGTCTAGCTCCCACGACTTGTAGTTCAACAACGCGTTGAGGGGAGTGCCGTATTTTTTCAAGAGTTGCTCAGCCCTCTTAGGCCCTATGCCGGGGAGAGATGCGAGTAGCGCCACCTGCATGGTCTTTACGTCGGCTTTCTTCTTTACGGCGGGCGTCTTTACGCCTCGTTTTCCACTCCTCTTCGCGGCTAGGCAGACTAGGGCGCCTGTGTGTGCCTTGTCTACCGTGTACACCAGCCCGACGCCCATGGCGTATAAAGCCAGCTGGGCGCCTAACACGGCGTTGGGAGAAATTTTTCTAAACCTCAGCTCGCCCCAGAGGTCCCCCTCTACAATTACCAGAGCCTTGAGTCCTGAGTCTTTGAGCTTGGCGGCTTGTTCAAAAAGCCTCCCGTCTACCACAGAGTTTACGAAGTCTGAGACGCTCTTCCTCTCGAAGACGAAGTCCCCGGCGATGTAGTCGCCTACTTCTAGCTTTGTCTTTAACACGCCGCAACCAGTCTCTTTTATATACCTCACCACCTCCTGGGCGTGTTCTCTCGAGTCGACTAAGACCGTCTCTCCCACGTCTTAATTTTCTTTGTTATTAAAACAACACGCGGGGCCGGCTCTTCTATTTTCTTCCGACACCAACCAGCCGTAGATTTGATAGTCAAGCCGATACATGGATATGTAGAGGTACACTTCCATAAGTCAGACAGAGACCGAGGTATGGCCACGGCTGTGGTAGGAGTGGCAGAAACGGCACACCTCGAGTACTTCTTTCCGCAAGATGTGTTTCCACCGCGCTTATGAACAAGATGCCTACTGCGGCTCAGCTGACACACGGGTTCGGGAAGATGTGTAATAAGCCTGCGCCGTGTATCCCAAAACGTTGTAGCTGTAGACTATAGGGCCCCCCTCAGCGAATTGCTAGGGACAAAAGTTCAACCCGGAAGCAGACGTTTCCATCGCCCATAGTGGCTGACGGCAAACTGAGTGCAAAAAGCCTCGATGAGAAATCTTACTAGGCTAAAGTCTCGTGTTTAGCTTTCCACTCCACCACGTCTTCTTTCTTGCCAATTACCACCCAGGAGATCGTCTTCGACAGGGGGCGGATCTCTGCTATTACTACCTTGTCTCCCGGCTTTACCTCTATGCACTCGGGGACTCTTACTCTCATCCTCCTACGCCTCCTTTCGTAGCGGTTGTACTTACGGATGTAGTGCACCCACTCGTGGGTGACCACGGCGGCTTTGTGCATCCTCACCTTCTCTACGGTGACCTCGAGGAGTTTTAGCCTTATTTTTAAATGGCCGTGCCAGGGGCACAGTGGGTCGTCGCAGACGGCGGAGGGCGGCAAGACGTAGGGAATGCCTATGTTTCTTACTTTTATCTTTTTCCCATTTGGCAGATTGACAACGTCGCCGGGGCGGGGCCTGGCTTGTAGCTTGACCACCGTCATTTGGCCGCGATGTGTAGAGAAGATCTTGTAGCCTTCAGCCCTGGCTCTCCGTGTTGAACTACTTTTGTAGTAAGGGCGAACTCCCCTAGGTAGTGGCCTATGTGCCAAGGCGATATGTAAACCGGTATGTACGTAATGCCGTTGTAGACCTGTACGGTGAGGCCTACCATCTCTGGTAAGATTATCATGTCGCGGCAGTGTGTTTTAATAGTCACCTTCTTGCCCTGTGCCGCCAGCCTTTTCGCCTTTCTAATCTTCTCAAGGAGCTTTCTATGCTCAGGCTTAAGCCCCCTTTTCAAGCTCCTCCTCTGCCTTGCCGGCAGGAGTTTTATAAACTCGTCCATTGGCATATTGAGTAGCTCTTCTAACGTCTTGCCGCGGTATCGGAAGGCGCCCCACTCCTCTGGAGGTATAACAGTTGGAGTGATCCACCCTTGCTTGCCTTTCTGTGCCTCGGCCTCTTTTGAAGACATCAAGAGGCCTCTTTTACACGGTTTTAAAACTTTTTCTTTCTACACGTCGTGTTTTCACGCCTGTCCAACTTTATAAATTCAAATCCGTGAGGACAGCATGGAAGCAGACTACGATGTGATTATCATAGGCGCAGGTATTGCGGGACTGTCGGCGGCGTTATACACATCAAGGCAGAGGCTAAAGACCTTAGTAATTGGCAAAGACCTAGGCGGCCAGCTCAACATGACTACTCTAATCGAGAACTACCCCGCAGTAGTCAAAATATCGGGGCCCGAGCTGGCAAAGCGTGTAGAACAACAAGCCCGCGCCTTCGGCGCCGAGGTCATATTCGATGAGGTTAAGTCTGTGGAGAAGTCTGGCGACGTGTTTGTGGTGAAGACAGAGGGAGGCGACGAGTATAAATGCCTCGCCGTGATACTTGCCTTCGGCAAGACGCCAAAGGAGCTGGGCGTGCCCGGCGAGGCAAAGTTTAAAAACAAGGGCGTGTCCTACTGTACTATCTGCGACGCGCCGTTTTTCAAAGGACAAGATGTGGCGCTGGTGAGCTGGGGCGACTTGGCAAGGGAGCCTGTGACCATCCTATCCTCTGTGTCAAATAAGTTTTACTGGATTTTCCCAGGCGAGAGTCCAATACACGACGACGAGTTTATAGAACAAGCGAAAAGACTCGGCAAGGCGGTGTTTGTCCCCAACAGCGAGGTAGTTGAGATAAAAGGCGACACCAAAGTCAAGTCGGTTGTGGTCAGGAATAGGAAAACTGGCGAAGTGCAAGAGCTCCCGGTGGCGGCGGCCTTCATAGAGGTGGGCTACGTGACGAAGAGCGACTTTGTAAAACACCTAGTCGAACTAAACGAGAGGGGCGAGATAATAGCGGACTGGGAGGGCAGGACCAAGACTCCCGGCGTCTTCGCCGCAGGCGACATCGTGGCATATCCATACAAACAAGCTGTGATATCCGCAGCCATGGGGGTGGCCGCTGCTCTCTCAGCCACCGCGTATGTAATGAAGCTGAAGGGCAAACCGGTGCACAGCCTCGTGGACTGGAGAGCAGAGAAAAGATAATCGGTTAGGAAAAACTAATCCCTGACGCCGTAGCTTAAATTGCTAACGCCTCCAACAAGTCTTTTACCTCGTAGTTTTCGAGCCTCCACATTATGTCGAGGGCCTTTTTCCTGGTCTCCTCTGGCAAGATTCCTTTTGTTAGCGTGTTGAACTTCTCCTCTAGTTCTGCGTCTGTCATGGGGTTCTTGGGGTGGCCTTTTGCGTAGTCTACGCGCTCTGTGTACTTCGACCCACTCTTTGTGTATATTGTAATTACCATGGGGAACGCCTGGGGGTATAGCTTGTCTAGCTCCGGGTCTAGGTTGACTTCCATTTTTTTCATTAGGGAGAGGATTGCGGGGTTTCTAATGTCGTTGTAGTGTTCAATTCTTATGGGGCCGTGTACCAGCGCTGCGGCTGTGATCCACATAATAGAGTGGTCTGCTGTCTCTTTGGTGTGTGGGTCCCACTTCTCGGGGTCCTTGGGACCTATTATAGTGTAGGCGGCTTCGTATGTGTCTATTCTAATCTTTTCAATCTCGTCTATCCTGACCTTTTCTCTCAGCCTTAAGGCGGCTTCTACGGCGGTTTGGGCGTGGTACTCCACCGGGTAGGGCTTTATGTAGGTGTCGTGAATCCTCCTCGGCGGCTTGAGGCTCTCCATATCTTTTAAAACAGAGATGTCGAAGTCTCCTTGTAACAACTGTTTAAAGAAGCCCATCTCGCCCTCAAACGGCTTGTACGGTCCTGTGAATCCCTCTCTGGCTAGCAATGCGGCGAATACGGCGTTTCTGCTAGAGTTCGCCGCGGCGGCTCCCTTCCACATAGACAACTCGCCAACCCTCGTCTGGCGCATAGCCGCGTGGGGCACTGCGTAAAGCGCCAAGGCGTGTTGCGTCTTATTCACGTCTAGACCTAGTAGCTTAGCCGCCGCCAAGACGCTACCAATGCCTAGGAAATTCACGTGGTCCCACCCTCTCTTTCTCAACGTTCCCCCGTCGCAGAAGGTGACGCTGGCCTCGTAGCCTATTGCAACCGCTGTTATGAGCTCGGCGCCTCTCGATCCTACGTAGTCGCCTACGGCGAGGGCGGCTCCTATTAAGTCGCTTGGGTGGAGGGGCTCTTTAGAAAGATACGTGTCGTTGTAGTCGTGGTAGCGGATCATGAGACCGTTGACGAAAGTTGCCCAGTCCGGAGGAACGCGGTATCTAGTGCCTAACACTCGTGCGCCCTCAGAAGACGTAAAGCGCGAAGACGCCCTCCTCGCCAGCGCCACAGGCTCGCTTGTATAGGCGGCAAGGGCCACAGCAACTGAGTCAATTATACGTCTCTTAACCTCATGGCGGACTTCGTACGGCACCTTAGAGTAGTCGATGTGAGAGGCGTATTCAGCCAGAATTTTCGTGACCCTATCCATAGGCGGCTCCCCTCAACCTTTTATACAATTCATCTACGTTTTTTGCTATTTCGCCATCCACCTTCTCGTAGTCGTAGTATCGGATCAGCTCGTACAGCTCTTTCCTAGTAAACATTTTGTCTAGCCAAGAGGCTTGCGTCCCCTCGGCGAGGATGGTCTTAAACACCTCCCTAATGGCGTACATGGCTACTCTAAGCGCTGTGACTGGGAAGATGACGAACTTGTAACCGTACTCCTCAAGTCTCTTTGCAGGTATGAGGGGCGAGACGCCGAACTCGGTCATGTTCGCAAGGAGTGGGGCCTTTACCCTCTGCGCAAATTCTCTGAACTCCTCCTCTGTGCGTAGCGCCTCTGGGAATATCACGTCGGCCCCGGCCTCTACGTACATCTTAGCCCTTTCCACGGCGTCTTCAAACCCCGTTACGTTGGTTGCGTCGGTCCGCGCTATGATTACAAAATCTGGGCTCCGCCTAGCCTCCACAGCCGCCTTGATTTTTTTCATCATCTCGTCTGGCGGGATAAGCGCCTTCCCGCTGAGATGTCCACACTTCTTAGGCAACACCTGGTCCTCTAGCTGGACGCCCGCGGCTCCCACCGTCTCGAACTCTCTCACGGCCCTCATTACGTTCAGCGCCTCTCCATATCCCGTGTCTATGTCTACAATCACCGGGATGTCGACTGCGTCAGCTATATACTTAACGGCCCTGACCATCTCGTCCATTGTTATCAAGCCGAGGTCTGGCAAGGCCATGGAGGCCGTGACCGCGGCCCCCGATACGTAAACCGCCTTGAAGCCCAAGCTTTGCGCCATAAGCGCCGTCAAGGCGTTGAAAACTCCTGGCACCAAAACAATGCCAGGCCTTTTCAACTCTTCTCTTAAAAGACGGGCGCCGTCGACTCTGGGCTTCCGTAATAACACTACAAAAAGAATGAGGCATGTATATATCCGTTCAGACGGCTGAACATTTCTCATTAATCGAAGCTCAGCGGACTCATCATCAATCTATCTGATGTGTTTATATTTAGCCATTGAAAACAAAGTAGTGCTAGCCAAGCCGTGTCTAGTTTTATTCTCATGCCCGGGAGACGGCGGCGACACCACTGTGTACTGGAAGGGGGAGGCCAGGCCGGCGAGGAAGGACGACCCAGTGGTGAAGCTGTACGGCGCCTTGGACAGCGCCGCCGCTTACTCCCACAAGGCCGCCAACGCGCTACCGCGTCCACAAGCACGCATCATGCGTCTTCTGGGGTTCACGCTTATGGAGCTGGGCTTCTACCTCGCCACTGGGAGGGCCGAGTACCTCGACACCGCAGTTGCGCTGTATAAAAGGGCGCTCAAACTGGCGTACGCAACAGCGCCTGAGGAGCCGTTGCGGACGTGGGTGGCGTGCGCCTCGCCAGAGTGCTCAGCCGTCGACGAGGCCAGGGTGTGGATTAGGTGGGCCGAGCGCCGTGCCGTGTCGCTAGACCCCCACGCCGCCAAGCTGTTGAACCAGATGTCCAACCTCGCCTTCGAGGTCATGAGGACGCTTCCCCACATAAGATACAGACACAGGAGGGTGGAGTAGCCCCCTCATACCTGCCACTGGGCATGTCACGCGAAAACCTCTTCGAGAAGTTGCGAAGCGGCTTAGCCCGCCTAATTGCGCAAGTGGGCAAGTATGCACAAACTTGGACGTGGACTGGTTCGGAGGGCCGCCAGCGCCGTGGGGGTCTACCAGCTGTCTGGGGACCCTGGACAGACACGGAGAGGCGTGCACACGATACGTGTGTCAAAAGGTGGAGTAAAGTTTTTAAGCGTAAGGTATAATGACTATGCCCTAGGCAACTCCCCTGTAGGGGGGCGTATGAGCCTGGCGGGTTACCCCGGCCAAATCCTCTAAAATTTATATACATGGCCTTACTGGCGACTATGCCAAAGGAGGTGTTTCTACTAGAGTTGTGGAAACAATACGGCGAGAAGGCGGAGGTCGTCAGAGTCAAGAGGTACCCCGAGTATGTAAAGCTTAAGGCTAGGCTCTCTGGCTACTTGTACACGATAAGGCTCCCGCCTGAAAAAGCTGAGCAAGTAATTGCTGAGCTCAAGTCGAAAAACATAAGCGTCGAGGAGGTATAAAATTTTTAAAGGCACTCTTCTGGCCTCTATCATGGAGTACATATACGGTGCCCTGTTGTTGCACTACGCTAAACAGGAAATAAACGAGGAAAACCTGACGAAAGTTTTGCAAGCCGCAGGCATAGCCCCAGACGAGGTGAGGATAAAGACGCTGGTGGCCGCGCTTAAGGAGGTAAACATTGAGGAGGCAATCAAATCCGCCGCGTTCGCGCCAGTGGCCGCGGCTCCGGCGGCTGTCGCAACAGCTCCAGCTGCACAGGCAGCGGCCCCGACCGCCAAGGCCGAGGAGAAGAAGGAAGAGGAGGAGAAGAAAGGGCCTAGCGAGGAGGAGATCGCCGGCTCACTGGCTTCCCTGTTCTAAAGGCCTAATTATTTTTGATAAAATAGTATCTAGCTCTTTCACATCTTTGTAATATATTCTAAAAATCTGGTTGTTTAACTTAAACTCTACAAATTTTCTCTCGGCATTGACTTTATAACTCTCTACGGAGACAGGTGCCTTAAGCCCTATGGACTTGTCTAACACAATTCCACTTTCGTATATCCTGACTTGTCTTACAATTCTGGGGAAGACAGGCGGCTTAAAAGTGGCCATAGAGATTGCCGAGAATATTCCAAAAATAGCCACGTAGCTCAAGAATCTGGCGGTTGTGCCTCCTATGTAACTACCTAGTGTTGACTGCGCTAGAGAGGGCAAAGTGGGGAACAGCACTGTGGCTAACATGATGAATATGGGAAGGGTTATGAGTGGCATTAGCGACAATCTGGAGACCTTCTTATACTCGTCTATTAACTCCTTGTCTTTTTCCATTAATTTCATGACCTCTTTCTCGTCTATTTCAAGGAGGGGCTTCCCCTTTGAGACCTCCTGGGCCGCGGCGACGCCTTTTCTATACGACCTCAAGCCCATCGCTATTGAAACTCCGAAAAAGAGCAGGAAGTAGAGGATTATTGCCGTGAAGTACTCTCCTGGGAAGAAAGTTAGGATTGCTGAGAAGGCGACTATTGATAGAATGCTAATTAACACTCTTCTCATATGGCGCCTCTCTTGGACAATATTTAAACTTTGAAAATTGGGTAGGTGTGGTTAAGGTGACTGCGGCGTGTTCAGAATACCCGGGGCCGCTTGAGCCGAGCCACGGCTTCGGCTTGTTAATAGACGACGTGTTGATGTTCGACGCCTGCTCGGAGTCTGCAATGGCGGCTTTTATAAGGCGTTTTAACCCCTCTCCCCTGGTGGGGATCGTTGGCTTAGACAATGAACACCACATAGGCGGCTTTAGGCTTTTAAGAATCCCCGTGGTTTACCCGCCGACGAATCTGGAATTTAAGATAAGAGGGAGGACGTATGTGGTGGTTAAAGAGAGGGGAGAAGGCCTAATTGTGACAGACGGAGTGGTGTTTTCTCCGTGCGGTCTTTTTACCATCGCCTACCACGCGCTTTCGCGCAGAGGGATTAAGGCGCGTTGTTTTGTAGGTGGCCTCGGTGGCACTGCACAGAGCCCGTACCTAGCCCACAGAGTTATTGCCGAGCTTAGGCTCATGGGCGTGAGGTGCATAGCGGCGCTACACACAGCTCCTCAGTTAGTAAAGGAGTTAGAACGCCGTTTTAACGTTTACAAACTCGGCGCGGGCTCTACGATCGAGGTCTAATTTTTAAATACTAGTCATGTAACCGGCATGGACCCCTTGCTCGTATTCGTGGCCAGCTGGTTCGCCGTTGTGTTCGCCGTGTACCTAGTTAAGAAAGAGGCGGTGAGGTACTTCGTCGCGATTTACTACAAAAGCGAGAGGTACGTTAAGCACATAGAGGAGTTGACGCGTAAGCTGAGCTTCGTTCCGCTTCGGCTGTACCTCGCCGTGTCGTTGTTCTTGGCTTTGTTGCCCCTCTTTTTCGTAATGCCTTTCATCAGGCCAGACGGCCAGGTCCAGCTCATGCAAGGCTTTTTCTACATGTTAGTAACCGGTACGATTAACGCAGCGAGGTTGCTCATAGGAGGGGCGCCTGTTCAAGAGGCTGCGGCGAGGTCGGCGGGGGTCACGCCCTTGATACCAGGCCTGACTCTGCCTTGGGACCAGTTGCCGTACATAGCAGTGGCCATCTTAGCGTCGGTGGCGTTGCACGAGTTTATGCACGCGTATGCCGCTATCAGATATGGGATCCCGGTGAAGTACGTAGGCGTGTTTTCATTCTTTTACGTCGTAAGCGGGGCCTTTGTTGAACCCGACGAGGAGAAGTTTAAGAAGGCGGGGGTAGAGGCTAAGGCCGCCGTGCTTGCAAGCGGCGTGGCGGCCAACGTGGCGCTTGCCGGCGTGGCCATGGTCTTGGCCGTGGTGGGCGCCTGGGTCGGCCTTGAAGGCGCAGTCCTCGGCGTACCGGCCCTAGGCCTTCAGCCCGGCGAGAGGGTGTTAGAAATACACGGATGCGGCCTCAGCGAGAGGGTGTACACACCTGACGACTTTATAACAAAGGCCAACGTCTTGGCTGGCCTAGGCCCTCTGATCGGCATAAACAAGACTGTCGACTGCAAGCCGGGCGACAAGGTGGTCATAGTCGCCGGTAGCTGGTTCGGCAGGCGCGAGGTGTCTGTAGACTACGCCGAGTTTGCCACCCCCCCTAGAATACAATGGCTATACGAAGACGGCTCTCTTTACAAAGCCGGAGTAAGGCCTGGCGACGTTGTGAAGAAAATAGAGGGATGCGGCTTGAGGCTCTACGTTGAGACGAGCGGGCAGTTGTTAAACACCCTATTAGAAATGAGGTCGTTGTGTAGACCTGGCGACGTTGTGAAGTTGACGATACAGCGCAACGGCTCTGTCGAAGTGCTCAACATGACGTTGTTAGAAAAAGGCGGCAGGATATTCTACGGCCTAGGGCCGGGTAGCCTCCCTCTATGGGGAGTCGACTGGGGGGTAAAGAGAGACCAGATGTACAACACAGATTTCTCAAAGTTAATGTTTTGGCTCATAGTAGTAAACTACGGCCTCGCCGTGGTCAACGCCCTGCCCATCTACCCGCTAGACGGAGGGCAACTATTTGCCGCACTACTTCAAAGACTGCTGGGGGAGAGGAGGGGGTTAAAGGTGGTGAATCTGTTGTCTATCGTCGTAGGGGCAATGCTCGTGTTTAACATAGCGCTTGGCGTCTTGGGAGAACAGTATAAAATACTACAGTACATCCGCTGACATGCGGACGGCAGTCACGGCGGTGTTACTAGTAGTAGCCGTCTCGATTGTCTCTGCCCTCATGCCGGTGGAGCTGTTCATATCAGACGCCTTCAGGCCCCCGCCTAACAAAGTCTTGACGCCAGAGGGCGTGAAAGAAGTCGCAGGCGTGTCCCCCTGGCTGTACCCGTGGAGAGCCGCCGTGGTGCTCACTGTATTGCTCTTCGCGGCCATTGTGGCCACCTTTTTTACAAAGCCTAATCCAAGAGCCAGGTGGACGCTTGCCATGTTGTCTACAGCCACGGCACTTATGCATTACTTAACGTTGATCTTCACGTCGTCCCCCCCAGGCTACGGCGTGTCCATATACCCCCTCGTATACACTATAAAGGTAGGCCAAGCGACTCAGTACTACCTCGACATCGGGCAGATATTAATCGCCTACGCCGTTTACAACGTCTATAAGTCCGAGAGGTCTATTTAAGGAACTTTTCCTCAAGCGACTTGACGTATTCTATAGACTCTTTCACCGAGACGAAGTGCGCCTTTACGTACTCCACCTCTTCTCTGCCCACTGTAGACTTCCCCCTCTCTTTTGCGATGATGTAGGCAGGCGTTAAAAGCTGTAGGGCGTAGCGCAATGAGTGTTCTGTGCCGACCTTAGTCAGTAGTTGAAGCGCCTCTTCTGAAAGAGAGATGTTCTGCTCCTTGGCCTTTATCTTAATTATCTCTCTCACCTCGTCGGCGTTGTAAGGCCTCGTCTTTATAATTACCAGCCTGTCTAACATGTCCTGCGGAATGCCGTGGGGAGCCTCGATGTCGGTCCCACGTATCTTGGCGATGCCTCTGTTAGTGGCCATTACGACAATAGGGGCGAATTCCGTCTCCATCGCCCGCATTAGAAACGAAAAGCTCTCGATGTCCAGCAGGTGCGCGTCGTCAATAAACAAGACGCCGGGCACAAGCTCGGCCTTCCCCTCTTCAAGAGTCTTTTTCACAATCTCGTCTGTCTGCCGCCTAATTTCGTCTGGTATCTCTCGTGTCTCTTCTGCAAACCCAAAAAGCATGGCTGAGATTAGGCCTCTCTGTCTGGCGAGCGACACGTCCACGTCGTGTAGCGTGAAAAACCTCACTATCTCCTTCTCTTTATAGACGGGGCCTTTTGGCGCCTCGGCCCTCCTCTTGACGGCAACGTCGTACTGCTCTCCGCCCTCTCCTCTCCCCACGACGGTCACGGCGCCGGTCTCCTCGTCGATCATGATCACGTCGCCCTCCTCTATCCCCAGCTCGATGAACTGCTCTGTAATTCCAGCCGGCACGCGCAACGTCTTCTCCTCGTCACGTGTACGAAGCTTAATAGTCGCCCCCAACACCCTCTGGAGGTACGGGTTGTAGGGGTGTTTCCCGTACTTCAGCTCAATAGACCGCACCTCGCCCTCGTACACCTTTCTCCACTCCCTAATCTTAATGCCTATGGCCCTTCTCAACGCCCTCATTAAAAACTCAGACTTTTTCACTTCAAGCGAGTAAATCTCGCCCCCAGACAAGGCCACAAAAGGAGTCTCCCTCCCCAGTTCGCGTGCAATGCCCAAGGCCAAAGCAGTTTTGCCAGTGCCAGGAGGCCCCACAATCAGCACCCCCCTCCCCGCGAATTTGCCCTCTTTAATCATCTTAACTACGATGTATGCCGCCTCTCTGGCCTCCATCTGTCCCACAAAGCCGTCTGCGGAGAATTCCACTTTCCCATCTATGACCCCTAAGCCTTTAATGTGGCTATGGGCGGCAAACCGTTCTACCTGTGTCTTAACTTCTTCAATCTTAACGGCCATGCCTTAAACAATACATCCCATTTAAAAATTTTTAAGTATCTAAATGTTTCGATATGTGAAACAACGAGAAGTGGCCTACCTACAACTACTCGCCGTGTTAACTATATCAAACACCCCGAGAGGACGGCAAAATCTAGCCAATGAGTTGAGGATTGGGGAAGGCGTGGTTAGGGCGTTGCTAGAAGGCGGCAAGGATTTGGGACATGTCTCTGTACATAAGGCCGGCGTGAAGATTACAGACTCCGGGATCTTATTCCTCAAAGAGGCTTTGAGCATATGTGGGATACTCGACGTCTTTGCCGTAGACGAGGCGAAGAAGCTACTATGCGGCAAGCGATGTATGGCTCACATAATAGCTGGTAAAATAGGCAACGTCTTGGCTACGCGGGACGCCCTTATTAGGCTCGGCGCATGTGGGGTAATGCTCTTGGAGAAGAGAGGAGATAGGCTTTTATTACCGCCAAGCGGTGAGGATCTAGCCGCCTATAGCCAACAACTCGTCGCTATACTGAAGGATAAGGTGGAAGAAGGAGGCGCTGCCATAGTTGCTTGTGGCGACACTTTTTCAGATGCATTAGCTGTGATTCAGTTAAAGTGCGCAGAAGCTTTTAAATCCTAGGGGCTAAACCCCTTGTGATGATAAGAACCCGCCAGATGCATGAAGACTGTCATCCTAGCTGAAAAAGTCCGTTGATCTATTGATCCTAGCCGAAAAACTAAGTCCGCTGGTCTATTGGTATGTACGGCAAGTCGTGCGGACCTAGGTAGCACCCCCTCGGCCTAAATATTCTGCTATTCTCCCAGTACTCGAGGATGTGGGCGACCCACCCCACTACTCTCGAAGCGGCAAATATAGGCGTGAAGTACTCGTAGGGTATGCCCATGTAGTAAAACGCTATGCCTGACCAGAAGTCTACATTGGGATACAGCTTCCTCTGTTGGAAGTAGGGTTGTGAGAGAACCTCTTGTTCTATTGCCTCAGCCACAGCGTATAGCTTCTGCGGGTCGCCGAATTTTGTAATAAACTCTCTGCTAAATTCCCTAAAGATCTTGGCGCGGGGGTCGTAGGCTTTATACACCCTATGACCCACTCCCATTAGCTTAGGCCCCCCCGGCTTAGTAGCTGCTTCTACAATCTCCCTCGCCTTGGCGGGATCCCCTATCTGTAAATAGTTCCTAATCGCCGCCTCGTTGGCGCCGCCATGTAGAGGGCCTTTAAGCGCGCCCACTGCCGCCGCCACGGCGGAGTACATGTCCGTAAGAGTTGAAGCCACTACTAGAGCGGTGAACGTGCTGGCCGGTACCTCGTGGTCTGCGTGTAAAATGAGGTAGAGGTCTATGCCGTGCGCCGCGAGCGGATCGGGGTCTTTGCCAAACATCATGTAGAGGAAGTTCGCGGCATGCGGCAAGTCTCCCCTAGGCTTGACGATGGGGAGTCCTCTTGAGAATCTGAAATGATATGCTATTATAGTAGGCACCTTGGCCACAAGCTTCTCTGCTACTTTAATAGCGAGCTTCTTCTCCTCTTCTTTATACCGCCCAGCTCTCAAAGCTTCTGCTAGTTTTAAATTATCCTCGTCGTATGCGCCCTCGGCGGCTATGGCGGCTTCAAGTGCAAACATAGGATGGGCATGGGCTAGGTTTCTGATTACTTCTACAGTCTCTGGCCTTAGTTCTCTATTGTTTTTAAGCCTTGTCAAATACTCTTCAAGCTCTTTTCTGTTAGGCAACTTGCCGTAGAGAATAAGATAAGAGACTTCTTCGTACGAGCCGTGTTGTGCCAGATCCTCAATTCTATAGCCCCTGACCCATAGAATGCCCTTTTCGCCATCGATGTCGGTGATTGAAGTAGTTTTTACAAGGACGTCCTCTAGGCCGTGGATAATTGGTCCACACGGGGATTGCAAAACCTTACCAGACGTGTCGATACATACTTTTTGCTCACTCATATACGACTAATACTTTTGCTAATTTATGCGTTAGTTAATTTCTAGTCATAAAAAAATTTTGCTCAGCCGCGTAGGAATAGAGATATCTACTAAATAAATAAACTAGCTAAAGAAAAATTATTCAATTATTTTCTCTTTTATTAATAACTCTAAAATTTTAATATTTTTCTCAATTATTCTTCTAGCTATTTCTAACTCTTCTTTGTATGAACGCGGAATACGAGCTACTCTTTGTGAAGACGCCATGGCGGCCACTGCTGCCGCCTCTCTCACGTATACCTCCCACTCGGTCATCTTGGGGATGATATACTCCTCATGTATTCCCCTCTCTTCTGCAAACTTTGCAACTTCCTCCGCGGCGGCAATTAACATTTCGTCTGTAATTGTAGTTGCTCTAACGTCAAGCGCCCCTCTAAACACTGCTGGGAAAATAAGCGAGTTATTCACTTGGTTAGGGAAGTCCGACCTTCCAGTGGCCACGATCTTGGCCCCAGCCTCCTTGGCTTCCCACGGCCATATCTCAGGAACTGGGTTAGCCAGCGCGAAGACGATGGGGTCTTTGTTCATCTGGGCAACCCACTCTTTCTTTATAACGCCAGGGCCTGGCCTAGATGCTGCTATGACGACGTCGGCTCCTTTCATAGCCTCCGGAATGCCGCCCTTCTTCCTCTCTGCATTAGTCTCAATTGCGTACTTATATTTCCACGGGTTCTCGATCATTAACTTATCAATGTCCTCTCGTTCTGGGTGGAGTATGCCTTTACTATCAACAAGAATTAAGTTGCCCGGCTTGGCGCCGTACTTTATTAAGATCCTCGCCGTGTAGATATTAGAAGCCCCGGCGCCTATGAGCGCAATAGTCGCGTCGCTTATTTTTTTGCCTACAAGCTTTAGGGCATTAATCAGCCCTGCAAGAGTGGCGGTGGCAGTGCCCTGCTGGTCGTCGTGCCACACCGGGATTTTTAATTCTTTTCGCAAGTTGTCTAGTAGGTAAAAGCATTTGGGCGACTCTATGTCTTCTAGATTTACGCCGCCTAAGGCGGGCTCTAGAGCCTTTGTGACAAGGATAAACTCCTCAGGAGTCTTTACCCTTATGGGTATCGGTATTGCGTCGACTCCTCCTAGGTATTTAAAAATGAGGGCCTTGCCCTCCATCACGGGGTACGCCGCCTCGGGGCCTATGTTGCCCAGACCGAGGACTCTGGTGCCGTCTGTGATCACGCCGATTAGATTCCACCTAGCCGTCAGCTCAAAGGCTAACTCAGGGTTTTTATATATTTGTCGAGATACTTCTGCGATTCCAGGTGTATAGTAAACGGCGAAGTCCTCCATTGACCGGATGGGCACTTTAGGAATTACAGCTATTTTACCTCCGTACTTTTTGTGTACCTCAACTGAAAGCTGGTACCACCTCTCTGCCATATGTGAAGTAAAAGATTTATAATTAAGTATTTTGTGTGTTGTGAGATCAAAGAATAGCAAAATACGACTACATATAAGAATATATAGATCTAAAAAAGATAAAAATATAAATCTCGTAATAATTCAAAATAAAAGTAATAAAAAAGAAATCATTAAAACAATATCTAGGAATAAAACAACAATATATTTAAGAAAACTTATACATACAGAAAATATTCAAAAAGTAAAAATTATAAAGATAGTTAATAGAAAAATACAAATTAACAAAGGGCTTCATAATACTGGCTGGCTGTATTTTCCCAAGCATAAATACGCAGTAGGAGTCGTCTTTTTTGGAGATAAGGGCATCGTCGCTTCGCCATATATTCCAAGCGTCCACGTCTGGTTCATACCTCTCGACTCACCAATTATCTACCTCTTAGACGTGGACATCGCAGACTTTTATTAAAACTTTTAAATTCCTAGCCTAGTTACATAGGTGATGGAGAGGTTTCCGGAGCGATTTTATGAGCGGGCCGTAGCGGCTGATTAATACATTTCTAAGTTTTCTAATGCTCTCAACGCCGCATCTCTACTCAGCCCATCGCCGAGTATTGTATACCTGTCAAGCCTGAGTGTGTGTGCAGTGGTCAAAGCTTCTACTGCCACTTCTACGTCTATGCCTGCTTGTTTTAACGTAGTGGGTAGCCCCACGACGGTGGCGAGCTTTTTTATACGCCTCCAGTTTAGACCGTGTAGATAGGCCATTATAATTGTGCCAATTGTTACCAACTCGCCGTGAATGGCCTCTACTTTTTCTTCTTCTAGCCTCTTCTCGATCGCGTGGGCAAATAAGTGCTCTGAACCGCTGCAAGGTCTCGACGACCCTGCTATTCCCATTGCGACACCGCAACCAATCAGGGCCTTAACTAGTACTCTTACGTCTTCTTCGCGCGTGAAGTTTCTTATCCTAGTAACACTGTTGGCCACAATTTTATAACTAGTGAGGGCTAGATGAGCGGCGTATTCGCTGTACTCCTCTCCTTTTAGCCTGTGGGCGAGTTGCCAATCTTTAACAGCCACGACCTTGCCGAGTAAGTCGCCGATACCTGCCTTTAAAAGTCTTGAGGGGGCGTTTAAAATGACCCTAGTGTCTGCGATTATTGCCACGGGCGACGCCACGATTTTCCCAAGCTTGGCGTATTTCTGCGACAGAGTGTAGGAGACGTAGGGAGAGGCTATGCCATCGTGGCTAGCAGAGGTGGGGACTACTATGAGAGGTTTTTTTTGGACGTAGGAACAGATCTTAGCTACATCCAGCGCCCTGCCGCCGCCTACTCCTATGACGAGGTCAAATCCTCCTTTTTCAAAATTTACATCGTCGTAAGGAATCACTTCGACGGAGTAATTTTGTAGAGATGTTGCAACAACCTCAGCGTACTTTCTGGTGACGGTCTTCCCAGTGACAATTAAAACTTTCGAAGGCTTTATCTGGGCTACTACATGATGAGTTTTTTCTAAAGCGCCGGGGCCAAATATTACCGTCCTAGGTATTTCAAAACTTTCAAGTTGTTTCACGGAGCGCAGTTAAAAACTCTTTTTCTCCTAGTGTTGTAACATCTTTAATTGTAATAACATTTTTGCTTTTTACAATGGGCTTTTTAATAAAATTTACTCCATTATTTACTAGTATTTTAATAAGCTCAGTAGTGGGGTAGACAGTAGCATCGTGGCCTTTTAGAAGTCCAAGTTGTGCCACGTAGGCCGGCACCGCGAGAGGAGCTAAGAGAAACCTCCCCTCTCTGTAAAACCCCTCGACTAATTTTTCAAGCTTGTCTACGTCGATGTTTAAATCCCAGGTCTTCAAAGGAGGCTTCTTTTTCAACACGTAATAATACATCTTAAATCCGCCAGCGGTGGCTAAGAGATCAAAGTTTTGTGCAAGTTTCTGAACCTCGTCTACAGGTAAGGCCATTAGATCTATGTCATAGTTTACATTCACGTCGCGGGAGCCTATGGCGGTGCGGACATCGTAGCCCGCCTTTAGTAAGAAGTTTTTCAATACAGAATACTCCTCTTTCTTAGCTGTGTCGATGACGTATATCAATGCATTAGGCATGGCGCACTTTATCTAACTATTATTTAAGACTTGTGCTGCCTAGCGCTGAGAATAAGCTTGGCTAGGTAATCCGCGGCGAGTTCGGAGTGTTCAAAAGGCCTGGACTGTACCTTTCTCCTAAAGTCTAAGACATGTACTACGCTCTCGCTTGCATTTGCCGCAGCAAAGGCGTATAGTCTATTTGCCCACTGATGCGCCTCTATGTCTTCTTCCGTCTCGTTGTCGCGGAACCGCTCGGGGTCTTTCTTACGTCTCTCAACTACGTCCTTGGGGTTAAACTCGAGTACCGCTATGACATCCGGCCTCAGCTTAGTCACCACGCGGTTAGGGAGGCCGGGGTAGTAGCCGCCCCCCATCTTTATAGAGGCATGGGTGTCTACAATCACATCGCCTGGAATAGAGGCTATGTATTCGGCTGCTTCCTCTTGTAATTTTCTATACTCTTCAATTGGTATCTTCTTTCTCATCTCATCTCTATGTTCTATGCCGAATTTCTTCTTGGCAAGTTCAAACATAACGTCGCCGTAGTTTATAATAGTGATGTCTGGCACCTTTTCCTTTAAAAACTTCATAATTGTGGTCTTTCCACCACCTGGCACGGCTACAAGTACTATTCTCATGTAAAGCCTCGATATTTTTGTTTTAAAATTTTATTCATCATATCAAATTTCGACTTAGGCGATACGTCGTTTACTACAGCTCTGCCTACGATTACGACGTCTACAAACAGCCCGCTTTTTACCATATGCTCAATTTCTCTCTCAGTGATGCCGCCCGCCACCGCCACCCCGGCCCCCTCTTTTTTTAACTGAACAGCTGCGTCTAGCAACTCTCCGAACTCTCTCCCCGTCTTTTTCTGTACGTCAATCCCTAGGTGAAACACAAACATATCAGGCGCCGTCGTTCTCATAATTTCTCGTGCCCTCTCCAACGGGTTGGCTAAGCCAATTAAGTCAACGGCTGTCTTCAGCCCAATCCTCCTCCCCTCGTTTACAAAATCCTCTATCGTCTCTATGTTAGTAGCGCCTAGCACAGTAGCCCAATCTGCGCCGAACTCCTTCGCCAGCCTCGCCTCTAGGCTCCCCACATCTGCCGTCTTTAAGTCTGCAACAACTTCTGCCGAAGGACAAGCCGTCTTCAAGACGCCCACAGAGGGCAGTCCAAATAGCTTTATAAGAGGGGTGCCTGCCTCCACAAGCTCAAGGCCAACGCCACAGAGCTCTTTAGTTATCTCCACGGCTCTCCTAAGGTCTAGTAAGTCGAGGGCAATTTGTAACTTCACCGATGGGCGATAAACTATATTTTTAAAAACTACTTTCTTGGAAATGTGTCCTGTGGCAAGCCTGTCGACTTTAAATACGGCGAACACACAGCAGACGTATTAGTGTTAGCATACGGCTGTACTCTTGACGAGGCGTTTAAAAACGCCGCGGTGGCGCTGGCCGACTTGACTTACTACAGCCAACGAGTAGAGCCAAGGGTTTCAAAAACTGTAGAAATAGAATACGACGACTTGGAGGGCCTTCTCTTTAAGTGGATAGATGAGTTGTTATACTTGTTTGACGCCGAGAAGTTCGCCTTAAGTAGAAAAATCGACGTTGCAGTGGCTCAAGACAGCGGCTACAAGTTAAAGGCTGTGGTGTACGGAGAGCCCTACGACATGGAAAAACACGGCTTCACCGGCCTAATAGTAAAAGCCATGACGTTTCACATGATGGAAATTAGAAAAGAAAACGACTACTGGGCAGTCCAATACGTAGTAGATATATGAAGCTAGAAGACGTAGGCGAGGTAATCAGACTAGGCGTCCCCGTACGTACAGTAAAACAAGCAGCCCGCGCCGTAGGCACAGGCGAGGATAAAATAGTCAAGACGCTTGTCGTGTACTGCAAGGGGGAGTACCACGCCTATGTAATTAGGGGCAACAAGAAGCTGGAGTTAGAGACGTTGGGCTGTCGCCTCGCCACGGCTGAGGAAGTGCTTAGAACAACGGGGTACGCAGTGGGAGGAGTGCCACCCGTACTCAACATTCCTGTGTATATTGACAAGGATTTATTAACAGAAGACTACGTCTACGGGGGAGGAGGAGACGAGTACACGCTACTAAAGTTCAAACCGTCGGTACTTGTAGAAAGAGGGCTAGCAAAGGTCGTCGAGTTCTAGCAATCACGAGACATCAAGCACAGCTTGCGTTGAAAATCAAACAGAAGCTTCTTATAAAGTAGTGTTCTTTTGCTATGGACGTGGGAAGGGTTGTCGCGACTCTGGTTGTAATAATTCTGGTATCTATGTTTATCTATGCTAATGATAGGCCTTTTGTCAAAGAGTATGATCTTTTTGACTTAGTACTGCTTGAGTTTGACCCTGCCGACTACTACGTGTACTTTATCTACAACGAGTCTCTTTACAGTGCCCCCGTGGTTCTTCCGCTTGTAGAAAGAGACGTGTTAATAGCAGACCTTGCTCTCAACACGACTGTGAGGATGCCGGCGGGAGTCTACGTGGCTGTGCCTAGGTGGGCCTTTAAGCCTCAGCCCCCGTCTGTGCCTAAAGGAACGAGGGGTAGGTTGGTAGACTTAGAAGTGCCTGGACTGGGAGTTGCTAGGCTTGTCTTGGCGAGAAACTCCACAGAGCTTCCCGGCGTAGCCGCCAATATGGTGTACGTCTACGTTAACGCCGAGGAGAAAAACGGAAAGCTATACGTAGCCGGAAGGCCGCTAGATGTGAGAAAGCCGAGAATAAGAGGAGAGCCGCCGCGTGGGCAAGACAAGCGCGGCATTTCTGACATCGGAATTGCGGCTGTTGCCGAAACTGCCACTGGGACCACAGTCAGCTACTGGGCCAGTTACGTATTTGCCCCCGCCTCGCCGGCCAATATAGCCATAGACGGCTACGATACAGGTTACAAAGCCATTAGGTACTTCAATTTAACCATAGGCCAAGGCGGGGAGTTCGTAGAGGCTTCCGCCCGGGGGCAGAGGTACACCGGTAATAAAACTGTGTGGGCTTACTTAGGTTACGGCGTGAGTGAGGTCTGGGTTTTCTACTCCGGGACGGCGAACTCAACGCTGTGGTACAAGGTCTGCGCAGACTCTGCCCCCAACCCAAGGCCTCCGTCTAGTATAAGCGATAGCCGTTGCTCTGCTTGGCTGGCGGCAACCGCTACCTCCACGGGCGGAGGATATGTAGCCAGGCTAAGCATGTCTCAGTGGTCTAACAACTATATCTGGTTCTACGCAGATGTATATAGCACGCGCCCGATTAATGGATCTATAGCTGTGGTTTACCAGAGGCCGGCCCCCTCTACGAGCAACGTCTACGGCCTTATGCACGGCGTATGGTGGTCTAGCGCTGTACAACCTGGCCAAGAGTTCAATGCATACTACTTTATAAACGTAAATCGGCTTATGTTCACCTTCCGAATTCCGCCAGGCGCAGACATATTTTTCATGTTGTCTGGTCTTCGAGTTACCACTTGTGGAGGATACTCCTCCTTGACGGTGTCTGTCTACGTGCCTACGAGACCTGATTTAAAGACATCGGCAACTAGCACGTCTAGGACATGGACCGGCCTCTCAGACTGTTATACATACACGTTCCCCACGATAAGCGGCGTGTTGAGAAAAGAAGCCGTCGCCCCCATCTTGGCAGGCAACGCCACGGCGATACCAGTAGTGCTTGAATTCAGCCCCACGCTAAAGCCTTATGCCGGGGTATACTCTTCGCAACCCGTCACTGTAGCATTTTCCATGTTCCACTTGCAAGGGTGGAGATGGCCCGAGATTTGGAGACATGACGCGCAGAACTGGAGAAGCGACGTTCTTTACCCCAACGTGAACAGACCTGTAAAATTTGTGTTAAGAGACGTGCTTGCATACACTGTCTGGGCTCTTCAACATCCGCTAAACAAGTCGGCGACCCCGCCTACTGGATACCCTGCCATGGCGTATGTTGTATACGCCCACAGCGCAGACTCTCAAGGCGGTATAAACGCTCCTTTCTCCCGGTCTGCTCTGGAATATGCATATCATACACAATACGACGTGAAGCTCGTGCGCGTGTGTAACGCATTGGAAATGTACTCAGATGGCGGAGTAGGCGGCATTACGATATTCGTAGATCAGCCGGGCTACAATCCAAATTTTGAATACTACGTCTCTGTGGCGTCTTCTGTAGTGAGCAACATTGGACACGCAGTAACTCTATGGAGCTTGCTGGCTGTCCTAAATCTTGTGCCAGGCGGACAAGTCGCCACAGTTGCAAGTTATGCCTTGTGGGGTATAGGCTTGGCGTTACAACTTTTCCAACCTAGTGGCATAGAGACTTGTAACCCATCTACACAGTATGTAAGCAACGGGTACAAAGCCGGCACAGGCTATGTTAAAAGTGCGGCGTGGCGTATAGCGACTAACTATCCATACGCCTATTCTGGCGCCAAGCGGGTATCTGTCCAAGGCATGGTCATCACAGAGTTTAATACTAAGATTGGGCCTGCCACAACCGGTTTGGGAATTTACACCCCCTTAATCACCTATTACTACTACTCCGACGATACATATTTCTCAGGCCCGTTTGAGCCTTATGTATATGGCTGGTCTAGGTACTATGTTAAAATCGGCTAGCGGAATAGCGGCTGGCCTCTTCTTTTTGTTGTCAGTAGTTTTTCCCCCTTATCTACCTCACCTCCTCTTGTCTAGAGCAACAGCTGGTTACATGCTCGCCGCGACATCGGTGGCGTATTTATTCACGAAAAGAGGACGACACCTATTTGCCTCTGCCGTCACGGCCGCGGCGGTCTATATTTTATCATTTGTAGACGTTGAGGCTAATCTGCTCCTTGCCCCAGTGGCGCTTCTCTTATACATCTGGTGGGGATGGATTTACCTTCTATACTCAGCGTGGAGGCTGGGAGGCTGGCTTGGCTTATTAGTTTTCCTTGCCTTGCAACTAGCCTTATTGTACATGCCAATGCCTGGGCTGGAGTTTGCCAACTTACTACCAAGTGGGTGGCTAAGGAGCTGGGGCGACAAGCCGGAGTCGACATACTTTAACTGGGCCCGCTATTTTCTGTACTGCATCACCACATACTTCACACTGCTCGCAACTAAGCTAGCTACCGATAAGACGGCGAATCGATTGAGTCAACTAGATAATTGACTCTATGACTTTCTACGACTTTTTATGGGAGGCGGTGAGGAACCCGCGGCTTATTGTCACATATGCTGAGGAGGTAGGCGTATCTCCCCCTCCTCCGCCACAGGAGTTTTACCAGAGGCTTCGCTACGTGGCTGAGCTAGTAGTCGCTGTGTTGGATAAGGAAAGAGGCGAAGATGTTTTCTGGCTAAGGCGCTGTATAGAGGCTAAGCGTTTTTACAACGAGGCAAGACACGACCTAGCCGTCATCGGCGATTCTCTCCCCGAGTTTGAATTGTGCTAAATTACTTCAAGCTGTTCTTTAAACTCCTCCACGATTTTCTTCTTCGCGGTAAACATCTTTAGTAGCTTAATCACGTTATATGCCGCCTAGTTGTTTAAAAGAGTGGGGTTTATTGTGTATACTGGAGTTATAAACAAGAGTAGCCGCCTCTACGTGGTCTTTGTTGTAGAGGTCGAGTACACATGTAGGTACTGTGGAGGGCGGCTAGAGCTTGTAGAAGATGAAAACTTCGTGTGGCTGGGCTGTAAGAGTTGTATGCGTTACGTGAAGAGGGGGAAGAAGGAGCTGGTCAAGAGGTTTGTGGACTACAAAAATAGGCGTTTTCTGTGGACCAGTATGGTGACAGAGCTCTATGGGTTGTACGAAACTCTTGCCACTAGTTAGCTCTCTCCCAGCTTGTACTCTCTCCCGTGTCTTACGATTTTTACTTCTGTTTTTACCGGGACTTTGATTCCGGCGCGGAGAAGTACTTGATACAGTTCGTGGTCGGCTAGTTCTTTTATTACGCCTTGTTGGTGAAGTTCGGCGAGTTTTCTAAACAGCGGCATGACGTACGGCTTAAACAGCGACAAGGCGTTGTTAATTATCTCCTCTGCGCGGTCGCCTTTGGTTATTTGGCGGATGATTTTTACAACTTCTTCGTCTGTGAGAGTCTTCTTTGGAGGGGCCACTTCTCTTAGCTGAGATTTCGCAAGTTCAAGCGCCTTTTTTCTAATCAAGGCGTCTACGTCGTCCATGCTAGAGAAATGTTACGTAGTTAAATGGTTTTTAGTCGACTAAGAACTCGCCTACCACGGTGGGCGTTAAGTGGCCGTGTTTGGCTAAAAAGTCTGGATGTACTTCAGCCACCACGCCTTCTACGTCTCCGCGGATCCCGGCGACTCTGTTAGGAAGTCCCCACGGCGCTTCCAGCGGCTCTACCCTACAGCTAAGGCCGTGTACTTTGCAAATAGTCGTCGCCACAGATAGCCCGTCTGTCAAAGTGGCGCCTTCGCGGCTGATTAGAAAAGCCGCGGCTCGCCTCGTCTTGCCCTCTTTTACCACTTCGCCAACTTCAAAAAGTCTGATCTCTCTGCGTCTTAGCGTCGCGGCGGCTTTTATCAAGTCGGCGACTAGAGTACACCTAACGGCGGCGTAGAGCTCAGAAATGGGGTTTTTTACAACTGCAACTTTACAGAACTCAGAGACGTCGCGGTCTGTGAGGACGTAGTTGTTAACCTCGGCGAATCCCATTGAGAGTAGCGCGCGCCTCAAGTCCTCTGTAAAGACTTCTACCCGGTGGCGCCTACCTGCGCTGAGAACTCTCGGCGCCTCTCTGGGCAATTGGTTGTAGCCCAGCAACACGGCGACGTCCTCTGCCACGTCGACCCAGGACAGCAGATTTATCCTATACGGAGGCGCCACGACTTCTCCGTCTGCGTAGTCCATCCTTGCCCTTTGGAGCAGATGCTTAAACTGGTCTGCGTCGAGCTGTACGCCGATTAGGCTAGCCACCTCGTCAATGTCTACTCTATGTCGGATGTAGTTGTGTACGTAGGAATTTCCGCCAGCCACTACTTCAACTATTTTACTTCTACTTCTTTCTAGTAATGCGTATATCAAGACCGACATTGTGTTGTGCACGGCGCGGAGGTCGGTGCCTGTGACGTCTATTAAGACGTCTTTTGTATGGGGGGTGACCTTACAACACTCCGAGCCGAGCACTGGTATCACCACCATCACCTGGCCGGCGCCGTCTACCAACGCAGGCGGGTTTTCTCTATTTATCAGAGCCGAGTACTTCCTCCCCTGCTCTGTTGCCTCGTACATCTCTTTTATGGGGATGGGCCGTGAAAAACCCAGCGGGACGTACTCCACATCTTTAGAAACCCTCCTGTAGGAGATAGGCGGCTTTATCTTTGACAGGTCGTAGAAACCTATCGCCACCTTCCGCCTAGACCTGCCGTACGTCTCGTGTAGCTTCTCCTGTAGCTGTATCAGCTGTCTTATCGCCTCGTCGTCTAGCTCCACGTCTCTCACCACCGCCATAGATATGTAGGGCCTCTCTTCTATATGCTCGGCGCGTAGTTCCACCGTAGACTGGCTGACGTAGATGCGGGGTAGCCCCATCTCCGCCCCGGCGACGCCTTTCAACGTCCTGGCGAGCCCCTCTGCAGAGAAGTGGTCTGGCCTGTCGTGGGTGACCTCTAAACGTACTCTGTCGCCGGAGTCCTCTTCCACCTCGCACTTTACATATTCCAAGAGTTTTGCTACTTCCTCGTACTTCAAGCCGGTTAGTCTTTCCAGGTCGAACTTCGCCACATCGAAGACGGGCACGTCTTTTCGAAGTTGTAAATATTTAAAAGAGATACCTCGATAACAGCTATGAGGCAAAAAGTAGAGCAGTATTTTAAAGAACTTCGTGAAAAGATAGATAAAGATATAGAGTCGTTTACAGTAGAGTGGAGGCAGTACGAGGCTCTGGCCCAGATACAATTTAAAGACGACTTCTACCTATTCATAGTCTTCTCCTGGTCAGACGAGGACTGCGCCGTGGAGTTCATGATCGGAGACGAGAACGCAGTCATCCAGCCGAGGCACCTCGACAAGGTGGAGGGCGCGGTGGCCGTAATGAAGCTGGCTTATAGAATAGCCTCGGAGAGGTTTACCTGTTTGCAACCTTCTTCACCCTCTCCCGGAGGACGTTGATCAAAGTCTCGTCGTCGCGGTCGTCCTTGGGGTACACGAAGACCTCTTCCTCCGGCACGACGGATCCGTTCTTCTCTACGAAATATATGAGACGTAGCGGGTAGTCGTAGCCCGAACGTCTATATAACATACGCATAATCTTCGTCGCCAGAGACCACTCGGCCTTTGTCTTCCACTCGTCTTTTTTCAAAATGTGAGACTTAAGCTCGATAAGCTCCTTCTTGCCGTCTGCGTATTTCACCAAGAAGTCTGCCTGGGCGCTGATAGTTACGCCGTCTATCTGAAACATCACCGGGGGTGCTGGCTCTATTTCCACGACCTTCTTCGCCCAGGGCAAGAGCTTTAGCAACTTGCTAAACGCCCCTGTGTGGGGCTCGCCGTAGTGCTCGATGAAAGTACGAATGGCCGCCACAGAATCCCTAGCCTTGATGAGAGTAAGCACCGCCCTTTCAAAGGCTTTACCGTAACGCGAACTGAGGGCGTCTGGCTTCTCTAGCCTAATCAAATCACTAAGGCGCATCTTCAGCCTCTTGGCGAAGTCCATACAAGCCTTGGCATAGGTATTTAAATAATTTACTCACTACGCGTCAGTGTATAACGTAGTCGACTTGTTTGCTGGAGGCGGCGGATTCGCCCTTGGATTCAGACGTGGTGGTTTTAAAATTAATTTAGCTGTGGAAATTGAAAGAGACGCAGCGCGCACGTATAGCTTTAACCACAGAGAGGCGGTGGTCTTACAAGAGGACGTCCGCAACGTGGACTTCCTCGACGTGTTAAAACTCGTCGGCCGAGTAGACGTCTTAATAGGGAGTCCTCCATGTGAGCCCTTCACGGCGGCAAACCCTAACAGGATGGAGGATCCGGCGGATAGACTCTACCTCGACCCGGCGGGGCAGTTAACCCTAGAATTTGTTAGACTAGTAGGTGAGCTAAGTCCTAAGGTCTTCGTAATGGAAAACGTGGCCGCGCTGGCCGAGGAGCCGCTTAAGTCGTATCTAAGGAGAGAGTTTGAAAGAGTGGGATACGGTGTCTATTTCAACGTACTCCGCGCAGAAGAGCACGGGGTGCCCAGCAGACGGCGCCGCGTATTTATATCAAATATAAAAATATCGCCGCGTAGACATCGGCCAGTCACAGTGCGCGAGGCGTTGCAAGACCTTCCTCCGCCAGACAGCGGCCTTATCCCCAACCACGAGACGGTCGCACTGAGTCCGAAGAAGATGCAGAGAATTCAGAGGCTCAAGCCTGGCGAGGCTTTGATGAAGTTTAAGGGGGCTTCCGACATGTACGAGAACTACATAAGGCTGAGGTGGGACGACGTGGCGCCCACTGTGATGGGGTCCAGGCGATTTGTCCACCCAGAAGAGCACAGGATTCTGACAGTGAGAGAACAAGCGAGGCTTATGGGCTATCCCGACGACTACGTCTTCTTAGGTTCTAAAGATGCGCAGTTCAACATGGTGGGGGAGTCCGTCCCACCTCCCTTGGCCTATGCCATTGCACAGGAGGTGAGAAGATATTTAGAGGGGGGCTAGACTAAACGTGGCTAAGACGCCTTGCCCGCTCTGCGGTAGGCTAGTAGACAAGCTGATAGAGGGGATGTGCCGCGATTGCTATATTGAAAGACATCCTCTAATCCGTTTCGAAGGGAGGCCGTTGCGTTGTAAGTACTGCGGCGCCGTTTTTTTAAAAGGACGCTGGGTCAAGGCTAGAAAGGCCGAGGACCTCACAAAGAGGATATTAAGCGAAGTGGGCGAGGTCAGGGGCGAGATAGTAAGGCTAGAAGCCGCCGATAGGCTAGAGGAAATGTATGTTTCAGTCACAGTGCGAGGCTCGCCGCATCCCTCTATTGAGCCCACCACACTGGAATATAAGATGACTCTGCGTTTTGAACTAGACATATGTAACTCTTGTCTAGAGGCGTTGAGCAAGAGAGAGAGAGCGCTGGTACAAATTAGAACAGTGCCTAGGCCTCTGGACAGCGCGTTAAAGCAGAAAATTCTCCACATTATCGAACAAGAACTTTCTAAACTTAGAGAGAAGAGGATTGGGTATATCTCAGATCTAAGAGAGGTTAGAAACGGCATTGATATCTACACAACATCTACAAACCTAGCTAGGCATATTGCGTATGTCCTACGTGAGGAGTTCCCAGCGCACGTGACCGAGTCTGCAAAAGTGATGGGAGTGAGAGATGGGCGAAAAATCTATCACATGACTTACTTAGTCCGTATACTTACGTACAAGCCAGGTGACGTGGTAAAGATAAGGGGTAACGAGAAAGTAGTTGTAGAAGTTGGTAAAAAAACTGTGTACCTCCACGACGTAGCCCTCGGCACATATGAACAGTTCACAATTTCTGAGATTCTACGCAGTAACGTTAAAAGTGTAATATAGATTAACTAACCATGTATCCCACAGTAATTATAAGACCTGCTACAAGAGAAGACCTAGACTCTGCGACCGCTCTTGTAGTTAGGCTAAAGCGCCTCAACGCAGAGTTCGATCCCTTGCTAGAAGTCGCGCCTGATATTGAAAACGCGTCACGTAAATATCTTGAAGATGCCCTGAACAGCCCCACCTCTGTCCTCATTGTAGCCGCGGAGGGACAAAAAGTCGTGGGAATTTTAAAAGGCGATGTGGAAGACCGGATATTCTATAAGCCAAGATACGCAGGGGTTATTAAAGAGTTTTACATTCTCCCAGACAGAGTATAGGCGAAAAGGAATAGGCAAGCGGCTAATGATGGAGGGGATCGAGGTCTTGAGGAAGAAAGGCGCCGAAATTATAATGGCCTCTTTTCCAGCTCTCAACGAGATTGCAATAAACTTCTACAAGAAAATGAATTTTAGACCAATTGAGTATCTATTTGCAAGAGAGGCCTAATTCTTTAAATATTTTTAATTATTTCTACTACTTTATCTGCAAATTCTTGAGTGCCTAACACCTCTTTTACTCTAGTCCTCCTCTCTTCCTCGTCCATCTGTCTAGCCAAGTCTCCTGTGAAGTAACCCTCCCCATAGGCGGTCTCAACACCTCTCATAATTAGGTCGGCGACATCTTTCCACCCTAAGAATCTGAACATTAATTCTAGGGCCAGAATCGTAGCGGTTGGGTTTACGTAGTTCTTGCCTCTATATTTTGGCGCTGTTCCGTGCACAGGCTCTGCCATCATGCCCCAGTCGCCGACGTCTAGCCCCGGCGCTACGCCTAGGCCGCCTACGAGGCCTGCTGCCTCATCGCTGACATAGTCGCCGTTTAAGTTGGGGGCTAGTATCACGTCGTACTCTCCCGTGCGCGTCAGTAACTGTTGTAACATGTTGTCTGCTATTCTGTCGTTTACAAGGACCTTCCCCGGAGGCACCTTGCCTCCGTATTGGGAGAGTTCATCTTCAAAAACTAAGTGGTCTCTAAACTCTGTGCGGGCTACTTCAAACGTCCACTCCTTAAAGGCGCCTTCTGTGTACTTCTGGATATTGCCCTTGTGCATCACCGTGACGACCCGCCTTTTGTTCTCAATTGCGAATTTTAAGGCGAGCCTGGCTATGCGCTGGGTTCCGAACTTACTTATAGGCTTTATGCCAATGCCGGAGTCATCTCTTATATTTATCCCTAGTTCCCTTCTTAAGAATTCTCTAACCTTGGCGGCCTCTGGGCTGTTATAAGGCCACTCAATCCCAGCGTATACGTCCTCGGTGTTTTCTCTAAAAATCACCAAGTCCACTACCTCTGGTCTTTTAAGCGGCGACGGTAAGCCAGGGAAGTACTTGACAGGCCTTATGTTGGCGTATAGGTCGAAGAGCTGTCTCAGCGTTACGTTTATTGACCGAAAGCCGCCTCCAACCGGAGTCTCTAAGGGGGCCTTTAGGAAGACTCTGATTTTTTTCAACACTTCTATGCTCTGGTCGGGTAGTCTTGTGCCGAATAGCTTCTCGGCCTTTTCTCCTACCACTATCTCGTACCAAGTTATTCTTCGAGATTTGCCATAAGCCTTTTCAACGGCGGCGTTGGCCACTCTAATAGCAGCATATGCGACCTCAGGCCCTATGCCGTCGCCTTCTATGAAGCCGATGACTACTTTATCTGGCACCTTTAACTGGCCGGGCCCCGTGTATTGTACATAATCGCCTTCTGGGGGCTCTACGTATTTGCCGGCGTAAGGAACGAGGTTTGGTATGTTCTGTTTTATCCTCTCAACATCTATCGCCATGGCTCCTACTGTTTTTAAATTAAAATGTATCTATTAGACAGGGCGTATCATAAATTCCGTCGTTTGGCAAATCTATCACATATAGGTTTTTACAAGTCGGGTAGTGTGAAGATAATCTCAGACGTAGTTACTAGAGTTATTCTTACAGGAGAGAAGAGAAATACATTTACTCCAGCTCTAGTAGAAGAATTGTTAAAATTTCCGTGCGACAAGCCTGTAATATTCACAAACGAGGGCCCCGTATTTTCCGCTGGTTTGGATTTATCGGTATCTACAAGACAAAGATGCGGTACTGCAATACCTCTTTAAAGTACACGACTTTGTAAAAAATTGCTTAGTTGCCGGGAGAGGCTGTTTGCAGTGGTGGCAGGCGACGCATATGGATTCGGAGTTGAATTTCTCTACTTCGTCGACTACGCGATGGCGCTCAAGGGAGACCTTAAGTTTTCTTTACAGGGCGTAAACTTCGGCGTATTCCCCCCTCCCCTTACACCACATCTAAAGGCGGGTATCCATCCCCCGCTCATCTTCGTACTATGTTCATGAGGGAACTTACCGCCGAGGAGGCGCGTTACATCGGGCTTGTCTCAGAGATAGGGCCGTTTGACTACGAGAAGTTGTTCTCGACTTCTAACTACGTGTGGGAGACGGTAAACCGGCGTGTGCGATTGGCGGAAATAGTAGACAGAGCAGTGCCGTACTTATACAAGCTGGCGGAGGTGGGCACTAGGCCGGAGACCCGGGAGAGAGTTAGGCAGTTTTTGAGAAAAAGCTAAATTCCCCCCTATAGGAAGGTGTAAATGCCAGCTAACCTCCCCGCCGAGGCCAAGGCCGCTTGGCTTAAGGTAATGGAGGCGAAGACGCCAGAAGAGAAGATACGGGCCATGGAGGAGTTTTTATCCACAGTACCTAAGCATAAGGGGACTGAGAAGCTTATTAAACATATACGCCGGAGGATGGCGGAGCTTAGGAGAGAGATGCGAGAAAAAAAGGAGAAAGAGAAGGCGTTGAGAGCTGGCGGGGGGAGTCGCATATACGTGGCCAAGGAGGGCGACTTACAAGTAGCCGTCGTGGGACCTCCCAGCTCTGGCAAGACGGCGCTTCTGCGCTGTCTTACAAACACGTCGTTAGAACCAGACGACTTGCCCTTTTCCACAGCGGAGCCTGTTCCTTCTATGTTTATAGAAGACGGGGTATATGTACAAATGGTTAAGACGCCTAGTCTACTTTTAGAACAACAAAGCGAGATGAACACCATAGTACTGGCCACTGTTAGAAACGCAGACGCCGTCGTGTTGGTGCTGGAGGCTAACGCCTCGTTGCAGGAACTTAGTAAAATAGTAGAATTCTTTGAGGATGAAGGCATTTCTCTATATCTCCCCAGGAATTATGTAAAAATCGAGAGGCGGGGACTCGGCGGGGTGCAAATAATGGGCTCTGGAACTGTGGCAGGAGGAACTTTAAACGACGTAAAGAAGCTTTTAAATGAATACGGCATATACCACGCCGTTGTTTACATACATGGCACAGTAACTCTCGACGAGGTGGAAGAGGCGTTGTATCTAGAAAGGCAGTACAAGCCGACGATAGTTATATTCTCTAAGCGAGATGTTTACACGCCTCAGCGAGAGGCGCTGGAATATCTTATCAAGCTTGGTGTTAAGTACTACGAGGCGGACCTAGCCAAGTGTTCTATAAACCGTAGGGCGTTGCTGGAAGACTTGCTTAGGCTTACTAAGAGAATTAGAGTGTTTACAAAGCCGGTCCATTCTAAAACTTATGTAGAAAAACCCATTGTAGTTAAAGAAGGCTCTACGGTGGAAGCCGTCGCTAACCAAATACACTCTTCTCTGGTAAAAACCTTTAAATACGCCGTAGTGTGGCGTCGTGAGACTTATCCAAATCGACCTAAGCGTGTTGGGCTGGACTATGTGTTACAGGACAACGATGTGATAGAGATACATTCTTAATTATAAGTTGCAAACTTTACGTGTCTTGCGAAGAGACTAGGCGAGTATTAGAACGCTTAGATGAGATCGAAATACTGCTAAACACAATTCTGGAAGAGCTCAGGGAGCTAAAGAGAGGACAACCTAAGGTTGAAAAAGAGTCGGCTCCGAAATCATTTTTAGAAGTCCTTAGGGAGAGACGGCTCATGCCCTTGTCTGAGGTGAGGTCGAGACAAGCGTTACGACAAGCCTTGGAGAGAGGCTTTGCGGTGGTGCTCCGCGACGAGGGAGCCAACCGCGATGTTGTTGTTCTAAAAGAAGCAGTGCGGAGGCTGTTAGATAAACTACCACTTTCACTTCAAGACGCAGAGCGGCTAGACCAAAGAGACTACGAGCTTCTACAGTTGTTAAATAGGCTTGGCTACGTTTTGCTAAAAGGGGGTCAATATATAAAAACTGAGCTGGCAGAGGAGTTCTATCTATGAGCGAGTTGTTTTGGTTTGAGAAGTATAGGCCTAGG
>JBEULK010000035.1:0-38291 GCA_041287325.1 Pyrobaculum sp.
CACCGGGCCCGCCATCTTCACGCCACCTCTACGTAGTGTTACACGGACACTCTAGAGAATGCGGCAAGTGGCGCATCTGTTGCATGCCGCAGTTCTGCGCCGGCCCGACACTCGGCAGAGGTGACGCCGCCTATCCAAACGACATCTGCACTACGCAGCGCCGGGCTGTCCTAAGTCCGCAACGCCGAGCTCTCTCAAGTCCTGGCGGTATAGGTAGAAGTACCACGCCCTGCCGTTTGGCTCGAGCTTGGCCTCCTTCGGCGTGTAACCCTCGGCGGTGTATCTTGCCAGTAGCTCGTTGAACTCAGCGTGTGTCTTCGCGACCCTTGGAGCCCGCCGTACCCCGCCCCAGCCTCTGCCCTCTACGGCGAACTCGGCCAAGGCCCAGACCACGCTGAGCTCTCCAAGCTTTTCAAAAATCTTCGGCCCTCCAGAGAACAAGCCGCCTCCTCGCCCAGCTCGCGGCTGTTTTCACTCGCCCCTCCTCCTTTCTACGTATCGGCCTGACGCTCTGATCTTGGCGACTTCTTTCTGGACTACGTGGGTCTTGTCTCTCATTATCTCGGCATACCCGGTCCAGAACTGTTTTTTCAACTCCTCCGCCGCGTCGCCGTACATTTCCAGATTTCTCAGCAATACGTTGACGTCTCTGGCCATTTGTATCGCCGTTCTGCGGTTCCAAGCCTTTTTTACATCGCCGAGGCCGAAGTCTATAAAGTACAGCCGCTCCCCGGATATTATTACGTTTGTGGGCGCGAGGTCGCCGTGTATGAGGCCTCCCTGATGCATCAGCCCGACGTATCTGCCGACGTCTTTTAACAGGTGGTAGTGTCCCCTGTTTATCAACTCTCTCAAACTTTCCCCCTCTACGTACTCCATGTATATCACCGCCTTTTCCGGGTCGAAAAAGTACACTGAAGGCACCTGCACGCCCAATGTGTGGGCTATGTACATGTTTCTCACTTCGTTGATTGTGCGCCGTCTTCTTATCTGGTAGTCTAGGGAGGGGTCTCTATACGCCTTAGGCTTCCTCCACTTTAGCACGGCCTTTGTCCCGAACCAATCTACTAGGTACAGCTCCGCCTCGGCTCCCTTTGCTAAAGGAACCACGTCGTACGTAAGGAAGAGTTATATGTTCATGTCTCCGTTTTACGTGTCGTGGCGGATTTACAGGCCAGACGCCTTGGCCGTGTGGGAGATGCCCGTTGTTAGAGAGAGACTTAGGTGGTACTACGCAGTGATGCGCGACGAGGCTCCTGCCAAGTATCATATTGCGGCTAGGGTGGAGGCTCCGCTTGACTACGGCCTTATGAGCGACGGCGAGCTTTGGAAGCTCCACGAGGCGCTGGCACGGGCTTTCGACGAGGAGTGGACTAGACAGAGGGAGGGGCCCGACGCGTCGCTGACGAGGAAGGAGCTCCCCCAGGCCTCTTTCCTAGATGTTAAGATCGAGCTAGCTGAGAGACAGCTGAGGCGGTGCATGCTCTGCGAGCGGCGGTGTGGAGTAGACAGGACGTCGAGGAGGGGGGCGTGTCTCCTAGACCACAGGGCGAGAGTAGCCAGCTTCTTCCACCACCTCGGCGAAGAGGCGCCGCTGGTGCCCTCAGGCACGATCTTCTTCTCGGGGTGCAACTTTAGATGCGTCTACTGTCAAAACTGGGACATTTCGCAAAACCCAGAAGAGGGCGTAGAAGCCTCCGCCGAGGCGCTGGCAGCTATACAAGTTAGGCTTAGAGAAGAGGGGGCTCGTAACATCAACTGGGTGGGGGGCGAGCCCACGCCCGACATCCCGCACATTGTCAAGTCTCTAAAGATTCTGGCCAAGAGGGGCGTCAACGTGCCGCAACTGTGGAATTCAAATATGTACCTTACGCCGGAGGGGCTTTCTTTAATTCTACACGTGATGGACATATGGCTCCCAGACTTTAAGTACGGGAACGATGCATGTGCATTGCGGTACTCGGTGGCGCCGCGGTACTGGGAAGTGGCGACTAGGAACTTCAAAGTGATATGTGAAAGAGGAGAGGATATTATTGTACGCCATTTAGTACTGCCGGGGCATGTGGATTGTTGTACAAAACCCGTGTTGAGGTGGCTGTCGGAGAACTGCAAACATGCGTTGGTGAACATCATGGATCAGTACAGGCCTGACCACCTTGTGCTGAAGATAGACCGTTATAAAGACATTAGGCGTCGGGTGACGGAAAGGGAGATGGAAGCTGCGTACAAATATGCCGACGAGTTGGGGCTTGCTTGGAGGGAGGTCACTAGGTAGTTCTCAGCGTGTACTCTCTTACTGACGCCGCAGAGTCGTATTTTACATCTACCTTGCCTGTTAACAGCAGGAGGGCGGGTATGTAGGGACTATCCTCTATTTTCCTCCTCATCTGAGGCTCTTTTAACGCGGCGCGCCACGCCTCGTGAGTCTTGGCGGGGGGCGCCATGCGGAGGGCCCTCTCCACAAGCTTAGTTGTGGTTCTTACGCACTTGCCCCCGCAGTCTTGTCCAGAGGCCACTACTTTCACGGAGTAGTAGAGGAGGGGGATGGTGAAGCCCAGCCCCGTGGTGGGGTCTCTGAACAGAATCGCCGGCCTGTTCTTCCACCTCGCCGCCAGTCTCCACAGCCTCTGCGACACGGCGTCTAGGTCCTCTATGCCGACTACCCCCGCGCGGATTATCTTATCGGCTATCTCCTCCTCGTCTTCTCCTTCAACCTGTAAACGTCTGAGTTGTACGACTATGTCAAAGTCGCGGCCGTCTCTCCCAGCGCCTAACACCCTGGAACTTAGCTGGTCGACGGGCTTTCCGCCGGCAAATATGTTGTCTATGCCGTCTGTCTTGGCGCATGTGTAGACCATCAACGAAGTGGAGTGGCCGTCTACTGTGGCTTTTACAAGCGGGGGGCCCGCCGCCCAACATTCCTTATCCCCTACTAGTTTGTACAAAGCAGTGTGGAGGCGGGGGGCATACTTAACCTCAGCGCCGTAGTTGTCGACGGCCTCTAATACGGCGATCTTGTTGAACACGGGGCCGGAGGTCACGGCGACTATTCTTACTTGTTGCGCCAGTCTTACGAGGCCTAGGCCTCCCAGAGGCGAGGAGATGACGTACACCTCCCTCGCCTTTAGGTTTTCTAGACACTCTGTAATTGATGTACACAACATCGGCTACTTAAGCAAGGTGTTTTTAAAAAATGCCGCCTCCGTGCAACCGCCAGCGGCCAGCCCAAAACCGCGGTGACACGCCAAGTAGCTGGGACACGACGTCTTTTAAGCCGTGGACATATTCGGTCTTGTGAATGTCCAGGGTGTAAGAAACGTCGCTAGCCGCGTCTGTGGCCGCCGTAGCAGAGTAATTTGCAACACCGCTATTGACATTGGGCTTAATTTGTTTTACCCTTCTTTGTCAAATACTGAGCGTATATGGGGCACCCGTTTCCGCCGTTGTTGCAATATTTTTCAAGCTGGCTTTTTCTCATGCGCCACTCCTCCGGCGGCATTAAGACGCAACGCAAGCCATCTGCTGTGGGTTTGTACATGACGCAACGCATGGCGTCTTCTGCGTAATTCTTTATATACGTTGGTGTTTTTAAAGCGGGTGGAGTGTGACTATGTTGTTGAGTATTTAAACGAGCGGGGTCTGAAGACGGAGAGGAGAGGCGTGGAGTTTGTCATAGGTTGCACGGGGTCTTTGAAAATTGGCGTCTGGTGCCCGCGCGCGGACTTCCCAGATTTTCACGACGTAGAAGATGCCAGAAAGGCTCTGGAGTTGGACTCTCTGGATGTGTTGATTGTCGTGGCGTACCGACCCTATGTCATAGTGGATTTTTTAAACTCGTTAATGGAGGGTGGTCGTAGGTGGTACGGCGTTGAGTTTAAGACGAAGCTAATCGGCGTCAGCTCCGTGGACTTAGAAGTAGGGCTGGAAGAAGCCCTCGGCAGGGCGTTTGTAGAGAGGCCTCACAAACTAGGCGAGGGGGCCGACACCCACACTGTCTGTCCACAGTGTCTAAAGGGGGAGCTGTGGCTGTACAGACAACAGAGGTTTTTCTCTAGGAAGTATAGGGGGAGGGTGGTGGAGGGCATCTACGCCTGTGCTGTGTGTGGGTTTAGGATTAGGCGTCTAGAGCTGTTAGACTAAGCGACTGGTCTTGCGTCTGGGTCTATTTCTCTTACGATTTCCCACAGCAGTCTGTGTAGCTTGTCCTTGGTAATCTTCTCGCCTATGATCGCTACGGCGGCTTCTTTATGGCCGCCGCCGCCTAGTCTTTTTGCAAGAGTCGACACGTCGTACTCCCTAGACCTCATCGATATGTGGACGCCGTCTTTTTTTCTTGAGGCCACCAGGGCTATTCTACATCCCAGCGCTACTAACAACGAGGCGACCTCCGACTCGTACGCGCCTACGTGAGAGGCGCATATAAGCCCTACTGATGACCTATAAATTGCCACTCTTTTAAGTCCTTTTAACAACGCTATTACCTCGTGTTCTGCCCTCCTGCCATCCTCGGCTACCACCTCGCCGAGGGCGACTCCCAGAACGCCCAGTAGTTTTGACAAGTATTGTAACGTCTTGGCGTCTGCCCTTTTCAGCCTGCCGCTGTCTGTGTATATGCCCAATACTGCAAGTCTGGCAACTTCTGGGGGGATCTCGACGCCGGCTTCCTCAGCTAGTTGTAACGCCACCTCTGTACAACTCGGCCTGTTATCCCATACTCCCGGCACCTCGTCTCCCGCGGCGTGGTGGTCTATTTTAATAAGACGGCCTCTTAGCGGCGGGACTTGGGCCAGAGACGCCACGTCGACTAATACGTACACATCCACGTCATTTGGGACGTCTTCTACACAGCCGCCCAGAGGAGGCCCCTCGGGACATACGACGGGGCCCGACTCCACGCCGAGTTTTTCTAGTACTAGTTTGACGACGTGGGCGCATGCCAGGGCGTCTGCATCAGCTCTTTTGTGAGTTACAACCGCGGCTTTTCTAACCCCTTTTAAAAGCTCTTTAAAGAGTTCCAACATTTTTTCACGTCCTCGTCGCTAGGGGGCCAGCCCTTCTCTTTCACCATGTCTGCGATACATATCCCAAGCCGCGTTGCCTCTTCTACAACCTTATGTAAGTAAGAGTCGTCTGCCAGGATGCTGGCGTCTACCTCGACGTCAACTTCTACTCCGTCTTGCGTATAAGACACTGCTACAGATGCGCCCTTTAGTAACTGGCCTAGCTTTTTTTCTAAATACTCCTCGACTTGAGAAGAGATAAAACTTGAGATTTCGACCTCCATTAAAAATTAGCCTCCTCCCTTCGCCAGCTCTTGGCTACCTCTGAGTTTTGCAAGCTCTTTATTTATCTCATCTCGTAGTTTTTCTAGTTGTTCTCTTAGCATCGATTCTTGCTTAGTTAGTGTTTTTATATGTAGTTCAAGTAGCTCTTTCCTGTCTTTTAGTTCTTGAAGCGCCGCGTCTTTAGACTGTTGTATTAGGAAGTTGCCGACGCTTTTATAAATCTTGGCGTCCTGAGGTAGTTTTTCTATCTCAGTAATCGCCTTCTCCACCTCTCTAAGCTCAGCCTCGTACTGCTGTTTTCTCAACAACACGCTCTGAAGTTGTTGTTGCGCTTGGTTGAACCTATTGGCCAAGTCTTGTAGAGACGGTGGGACCTGCGCCATCGGCAACCCACTCACCTTATCTATATAAACATTCTTACAACAACTCGGCCCACAATACCACGTAGAGCGATCTAAACAGTGTATGTAAGAGAGATCTTAGACTAGAGGCGTCGGAGGCCTCTGCCACGATCTTGCCGCCTTCTACATAAAGACGCCCCCGGCCAAACCTCACCTCTTTTTCTAGTATCTTAAAGACTTTCAATGCCAGTTCGCTTCCCCCCGTGTCTACTATCAGCCTATACACTTTTATACACTACCTTTTTAATTTTTATAGCAGAAGCTCTGGGGCCTAAGTCCTCGCTTAGAATTTCAACCCAGTACCCGCCGTCCTCTTTTCTGATTAACACAACTGTGTCAAAAAGCCCCTTGACTCTATCAAGTTCGTACACTAACGGGTATCTAAATATCTCTATGAAGATGTCTCCTAACTTGCCGCCTGCCAGGTCTACAACAACGGCGTTTTTAGCTGGTGGTCTTCTTGCCACAAAGGCTTGGTACTCCCGCCTAGTCTTCACGCCGCTTATCTTAAGCATGTAGGGCTTCCACATCTTGTTAGCAACGTCGTAAAAAACAAGAGCGGAGGGCATCCCCCTCCTATCCCATATAAAAGCCATATAACGGGCGCCGCATCCCACTGCCTCCTCTAACAAGTCAAAGAAAGACTTCTTTCCTCTGACAATTTTTCTAGTCCCTGGCAACGAGTTTACTAAGTCGTTGATAACTTCAAGAGTCTTCTTAGAAGGAAGCCTCGAAGTAGTTATTACTACTTGGCAACCTCTTTCCATTTAGCTTTCTGTGCCTCAACCTCTTTCAACTCCTCAGGCGTCAGCGCTCTGCCTAGAGTTGTTTGGGGAGTCCACGCGCCGCCTGCAAACGTGAAGCCACACTTAGGACATCTCCAAATTCCAAACGCCAGCCGCTCTAGCCGGACGAGCTCTCTACAACTTGGACACCTATGTTTGCCCCGTTGCTTGACCTCTATAGCCGTGACCTTGCGCCTGATGCCCATTCCATACCTAGCGCCGTACCTCCCAGCAGGGCCTACAATCTTTGTGTGACTAAACGGCATGCACTGGCCTATATTGTTTATTTATAAACTTTTCCTGCAGGGCTTTCGCGCCGCCGCGCGTCGTAGAACGCGTCATTGTCAACGTGTCTACAACGACGAGTTGTTACTGCGCCAGCCTTGCGTTGAGAGTCAAAACACTTGTTTTAACGCCGACAAGAGCCTCTCTCTTCCCCTCCACGCTAAGTCGAGCGCCTGTTCTAGCTCAGCTTGTGTGAAGTATCCCAACGTCTTTTGAGCGGCTACAATTTTGTCTTGTGCAAAGGTAAAAGTCAGGCGGCCGTCTAAGCTCAGCTCTTCTTCTAACGTGGGGTCGAGCAAGAGGGCCCCGTCGATCTTTCCTATAGACACCGCCACTGGGACTTTGTCAACGTCGAGGGGCAACGGCGACTTGTTGTTGCGGTCGAGCCTCACGCCCGCGTCGTCTTTTACCACGGCTGGCAAAGCCGTGTTTTTCAAAGCCGCTGCCGCGGCCAGGTTTGAGGCGTCTACCAAGTTTCCGTCGTCATTTATGACATACAGATCCACCCACAACACGTAGGCCTTTCCTCCCTCCACGGCTAGTTTTTTAAAGTCCACATAGCCGCAGTGCCTAATTCCGCGGTCTACCACTCTAGCCAGCTCAATAGCCGACTCGTCGGGAGGTCCTACTTCTGTATAGGGGGAGGCGTGGGGCAAAACCTCTGAGCTCACTACCAACACGCCCTCGTCTGGGGCGTCGGGAAACGGCTGGCCTAGCCCAACCTTCACGCCAGCCACCACGTGCGTCTTCCCCAGCTTCACCTCGGCGGAGCCGTCTGCTGTCTTAACAACGCCTACTTTTATCTCAATATCTCGTACTTGATCTAACGCCCTGCCGTCGATTCTGGCCTTGGCAATTGCCAGGCGGCGTATCTGCTCCCGCCGGAGGTACGAGATGAACTTCTTGCCGTAAGGCGAAATCGACGCCATGCTACCTCCCGTATATTTCTTCTGCTATAGACATATAACGACTTCTAAGGGCGTCGCGCGCCTTTTGGTAGACGTACTCAGCTCCCTTTACTGCCAAGTTCAGCGCTTGCAAGAACTTGTCCCTAGTCCACGCCCCGTCGAGTTGTAACAAAGTAAATCGTTTTAAATTGGGCATGTACCCCACTGGCAGATCTCCCTCTCCGTGCTGGTCCTCCAACCCGTTTAAGTCTAACACTACAGTGCCATCGACGATGCCCACAGACACGCCTATTACTAAGTCCCGCATGTAAATCCCCGCGTCTGCAAGAGCGAGAGAGGCCGCCGTTAGAGAGGCCACTCTCGTAGAGCCGTCTGCTTGCAAGATCTCGATAAACACGTCTATCCTAGACCTCGGGTACTGTTCTAGCAACACAGCGGGCTCCAGCGCTTCCCTCAACACTTTGCTAATTTCAATCTCCCTCCTAGAAGGCGTGGGGCTTTTCCTCTCGTCTTTCGTGCTAAACGGGGCCATGTGGTAGCGCACTCTCATCACGCCTCTGTCTGGCAGAGACAAATGCCGTGGATGCATTTCCCTCGGCCCGTACACGGCGGCCACGGCGGTAGTAGCGCCGTACGATACCATGGCGGAGCCGTCGGCGTTTGAAACAACGCCTACAGATATCTGCACTTCTCTCATCTGGTCGGGCGCCCTGCCGTCGGCGCGCAGACCGTTTTGAAGTAAAGGCACTGGTGGTTTTTTCATACAGCGGCTTGTTGCTTTGTTTTCTTATAATTTTCTATTTCTGCTTTTACTCTATCAGTAAGCCCCATGACGTGGCTCTCAGCCTCTATCCTTTTTATTACAGAAGCTAAAAAAGCCTCGTCGCGGGGGTCGCCGCATTTTATCCAAATACGGCCATTCTGCCCCACCAAGATGTCGCAACCCACTTCAAGAAGTACGTTTAACATACTCCCCTTCTTGCCTATTACTCTGGGCACTTTTACTGGCGATATCTCGATGACAGTTCCGCTTTCCACCTTCCCCACTTTTTCCTCTTTTAAAGTGAGTATTACGGGGTACTCGTCTGTTAAGTCCACGTCTTTTACCTTGGCCACCACCACGTCTCCTATGTTGAGGATGGTGGTAAGCGGCGTGGTTTCTAAGTCTACGTGTCTGTGCAACGCCTCGCCCACGGGCAGGTAGGCCGGCATGAAGGTCTTTACGTCTACTTCCCAGCCGGTGGCCAGGACGTCTGTGATGTAGCCTATGACGAGGTCTCCCTTCTTAGGCTTGTATGTGCCTTCTAGGGGGACCACCACGACCATGTCTTCTCTAAACTCCACAAGGCCCACGGCAAGGCTTCTATACTTCCCGTTGTCTAGGTACACCGGGCCCTCTACTTTCTTGTCCGCCGTGGCGATCACGTCTCCTGGGTATACCAACTGGCGCGGAGTTACGTAGTACATCAATATACAATTTCTAGAATCTTTATATCAACGTCGCCGTGAGTCACGTCGTTGACTTTAGATATCAACACGTCTTGCAAACCCGCCGGCAGTTCTATAGTGGCGTCCCACGAGCCGTCTGGCCTATACCTCTCGTTTACAATCTTAGCAATCTTAGCCACCAGGCCCTTCACTCTCTGCGCATGTGTAGAAGAAACTGATACCGCCATGCGGGCGGTGGCTACTTTTATAGGCAACACCCTCTGCAACTCTCTCAAAACCTCTTGGACCTGCTCCTCAGCAGATTTAAAGGGGTCTACGGAGACTCTTACTTGTTCAAGGGCGTTTTCTACTCTTTGAGGCGGTACGGGGGTCTTGGTCCTGACGTCGATACAATTACGAGAAATCCACTCTACTATCTGCCGCTTCTTGTCTTCTACCAACCTCCTCCTCTGCTCGGCGGTAAGCGGAATCTCGCCCTCCTTAATAATGACCTCGGCGATTTTCCTAATGTCGGTAGTGCCGAACACCTTCTTCAACGTCTGCTCAGAGGCGCGCAACCCCTTCTTAGCGTCTTTGTAAACCACGTCGTGTACTAGCACCTTGTCTATGCCCAGGGGCTTCCCCAGCTTCAACTCCAACGCGGCGTCGGGGTCGATTAAGATCTCAAAGTGCTCCCCATGCTTGTCGAGTTTAGCCACGGCCATCTTCTTAGTCATCGAAATGTGTCAAGACTTGGTTTATAACCTTAAATCCGGCTTCTACACGACTTATCTGCTTCGAAGGCACGCGCCGCCAGGTTGGGCAAGCTCGGCGCTATGTAAGTCCTAACGTATTTAAAGACACAACATATCGCTTCCATGTTTCCGCCAGCAATGGCAGGCTACGACAGGGCGATAACCATATTCTCGCCAGAGGGCAAGATATACCAAGTAGAATACGCCGGAGAGGCAGTAAAGAGGGGGTGGCCTACTGTGGGAGTTAAGTGTAGAGGGGGCGTCGTCCTGGCCGCCGAGAAAAGGAAAATCTCAGCATTATTCGACCCAGTCTCTCTTGAGAAGATATATATAGTCGACGAGCATGTCGCCGCCTCGCCCTCGGGCTTGCTTGCAGATGCCAGAATTCTGATAGACTATGCAAGAGATGTCGCGCTGAGCCACCGCTTTATCTACGACGAGCCTATCGACGTGGAGTTTTTAACCAAGGCCGTGTGCAACCTAAAACAACAATACACGCAGTTCGGAGGCGCTAGGCCCTTCGGCGTGGCTCTGCTCATCGCCGGGATAGACAGCCACGGCGCTAGGCTCTTCCAGACTGACCCCTCTGGCGTCTACATCGGCTACTACGCCACCGCCGTCGGAGCAGAGTCTGGCACAATTACAGAATTCTTAGAAAAGAACTACAAATACGACTTAGATATCGAGAGTTGCGTAGAGCTCGCCCTCCGCGCCTTGACCTCCGCCGTGGAGATCACCGACAGCTCCAGCGTCGAGGTGGCCTACGCCTCTGTAGAAGAGAAAAAGATAAGAAAAATGACGGCAGAGGAGGTGGCCAACCTCTTAGCTAAGATAAAGAAGGGCAGTACTTAAGGAGAAGCGCTATCTCTTTTATTAACTCGCCTGGGGTTCTGCCTCCCTTAAACACTAAAGTGGAAACATAGAGCCTGAAACCCTCTGCCCTCACGTAGTTAGAGCCTACCCTTTTCACAGCCTCCTCGACGCATTTCTCCTCCACTCCGCGTACAACACACTCTATATCTCCGCCGGGCTGGTAATCCATGTTGCACTCCAGCTGGGCCTCCCCGCTTTGTAGTACATATATACTCACGCCGCAGTTTAAAATTGGATTTAAATACGTTTTATAGAAGGTTGTGTGTTATGCCCAATATCGCTTTTCTACGCAAGGGCGTATGTACACTCTACCGAGGACTTAGAAAAAGTTGTAAAGGCATTAAGGACTGCTGTAGAGGGCAGATACGTCGTTAGCACAGTCAAAGGACACCACGGCAACCCCATACAAATTATAGAAGTCAGGCTTGAGGACTGGGAGGCGCTTGACGCGTTGAGGACTTTGATAAATAGGCTAGACGACGTCGAGTTCACGCTGTTGTTATCAGGAGTTGAAGAGACTAGGCTATATGTAAAATTTGACAAACAACAAGCGTATAGGGGCGTGTTAAGAGTGTCTCAGGGCGACGACGTAATACACGTTGAAGTTAGGGGACGCTCCCTCCAAATAGGCGACATGAAAACCTATTTACAACAGCTGAGGAGGCGATGACGGCTGTTGAGGCAGGCGCAAACGACGTTGTTCGAACATACGGCGTCTTTAGCGTTTTAAATATTTAGTATTTCTGTGACATGGAGCGCTTGCCAGCGGATGTGGTTTACAAGATAAGAGAGTTTTCCAAGCAGTTAGAGACGTTAGGCGCCAGAAGTTTGGTAAATTACATTTTATACGAGTTCGAGATCGGGGGACCTTCTCTGGAGGTCCTCGACGAAGCCGAGCGCCTCGCTATAAAAGGCATTGAGGAGTTGAAACAAGTAGTAGACTTAGTAAACGAGTTGAAGAGACTAGTGGCGTAGACGTATTCTACACGTTTACAAATTTACCTCTACCACAGTCTTGCCTGGTATGTTGAAGTAGTCCGCCAGCCGTATGTCGTGAATCTCTGTGACTATTTTAGTCTTCTTTTGTTTAATCAGGGCAGATAAGGCCTCCGCCACGCGAGGCGTTATGCAGAAGTCGAAGTTGTCGATAAGTAACAACTCTGGGCCTACTTCAAGCGCTGTGGCGACGGCCAAGAAGGCCTTTACTGAACACGGCGCCTTGGCCACAGGTATTTTGACAGATTTTGTACTTATCAACGCGCCGAGCTTCCCCGGCTTTGCCCAGCCGACTGACAGAGAGAACCCCAGCTTCCTGAGGTGCGTCTTCAGAGACTCATAGGCGGTGGGCTTGTACAATGAGAGATAGGCCAAGACGCCTACGAGGTTACGCGCATGTCTATCTAGAGTGGCGTAGTTAGTTGAGGCGTCTACAAGAGACTTCGGGCTGATGTAGGGACCTAAGAACAAGGCCCTTACGCCTAAGCGTCTACGCGCCGTATTCACCACTTGATTTAGTCTTTCTAAATCCTCCTCGGCTACAATAGACACGTGTTCCTGAGTTTTTACCTCTGGCATCACCACATCTGCGTTGAGCACCGCCATGTCTATTGGCTTAACTAGGCGGTGTATAGACTTCCCAGGTATCCACTCAAACACCAGCTCCTCTCCCCGTGCAGAAACGCTCTGCCTAACGCGCCCCCTTTCCACAGACAAGGCGTAGGAAACATCTCCGTCTTGTAGGTAGACGTGGCCGCGGCCTATCCGAGGGACTTTTCTCCCAACGCTAGACACCACTTTGTATAGAGTTTCTAAAAAAAGGCTCTTCCCGCTCCCAACGACGAAAGTAATGCTAGAAAGCGTGACGGCCGCCCTCCCCCGCTCTGTTTTCACCTCGACGTATTCAACCATCGCCTAAACTATATATTAGCCTTAAAAATGTACAACGTGCTTCCCCTAGAGTTTGTGACAGAGGTGTTCATAAGCCCCCTTAAAGGATTGTTGGCACATGAGCTAGCCGAGAGGGGGTACTCTCAGAGCAGAGTGGGGCAACTATTGGGAATATCCCAGCCGGCGGTGAGTTCCTATTTAAAAAACCCAAAGAACTACTACGAGGAGAAGTTGTTAAAAGTATTAGACAAGAGGCAACTCCAGAGCCTAGTCAGAGCAGTTTTGGCCCTAATAGAGTCGTCGCCTCAGGAGGAGGTCATACGCTATATCAACAACTACTCAATTTCTCTACTCTCATCTCTCAAGCTGTGCCAGCTCCACAAGGCGACATACCCCCAGCTACAGAACTGCGAAATATGTAAAGACATCCAAGTCTACACAGAGACCGCTAGGCGGGTGGAGTCGGCGTTTGAGATTTTAAGAAACTGTGCCAACTGCTACAAGCTGGTGCCCAAGGTGTTAATGAACATCGTAGAGCTAGGCCCAGAAGGCGGCGTGGGCTACCCCGGCCGTATATACGTAGAGGGGACGCAACTAACGGTCAGGGAGAGGCCCCGGCCGGGGGCGTCGCGTTTCCTCACAAAGCTGTTAGAAGAGGTAAACGCCCTGTGGCCTGAGGTGAAGGCAGTCGCCAACGTGGTCTACGCGGCGAAGACCTGTGTAGAGGAGAAGATGACAACAGCCGAGGTAGGCCCTAGCAACAGCGAAGAAGACATTATAAAAAACGTAGTCTCAGTCTTTAAAATGGGCATACGCGATGTCGTATATGACAAGGGGGGGAGAGGCATAGAGCCTAACGCCTACGTGTTCGGCAGAGACGCAATAGACGTGGCTGGGAAAATTCTAGAAATTTCAAAATGTATTAACGACGCGCGGTAGTTCCTAAGTGTACAGACAACACGGGCAGATTCACGTCTGTACTCATCTGCTCCACGTAATTCTTGGTGGTAACCCTTAATCTCAAAAGGCACATTTAAGCACCTATCATCTACACTCCATGTAGGTCGAGGTCTCATAAGAAACGTTAAACGATGTAGCCAGGGTGGCTAATGTGGCGCAAAGATTACCACTGGCAACTCCGCAAGCAATTAAAGCGGCTGAGACTGCAAAAGGCGTGGTGGAGTACTCCGTCTTCGTGCTAGAAACGACGTTTTTAGCCGATATGTAGATCTTGCTACCTGCCCCGCTCGTGTATACTTCGGAGGTCCGCTATACCACTCTGGCATGTTGTAATACGCCACGATGTCGTCTATCTCGTTAGTGTCTATCCTAAACTCCAGCCAGAACCTATACACGCCGCTGGAAACCTGCTCTGCATAGGGCGCAGAACCCTTTTGCGGTATCTACATACTCTTGACACGCAAGTTTGTAACTTCTTACTCCAGTCGTAGACGTTACGAAAGATGTCTTATTGTACATACCAATAGACGCCTTTGCCGTCGACTGCACCCCACGCGCCTACAGCACAATACTATCATATGTGGGCGATGCGACGCGGCTATTACTCAAGTAGTCTACATACTCAGATAAATAGGGAGTCTCTCTGTTAGATCTGAAAGTGCAACTGGCGTCTATTAACGTTGTATCTCTACTTAAGGCGATTGAAAATCCGCTTGTAGATAAGTAGGCTTTGCCCTCTTTAGACGGTATGGTGCCAATGGGGAGCGTTAACTTAAGGCTTGTTTCGCTATTTACCATGAACTGAGAAGTTACAGACACTTCTTTGGCGTTGTACACGTCATTTGCTCCCAGGTATATCATCATCGTGGGTATTATGGTCAGAGCCTTTTGGCTGTATACTAGACGCCATTCGAAACAAGCATGGCTAGGTTTTATGCTGGGTCCTCTTACAATCGGCGAAGGGCACCCAACCTCAATTATGCTAGGCGGCGAGGACGAGGCTTGGACTGCGGCTTTGCTTGTGGCGTTTTTAGGCTTGGGCACTATAGCCCGGTGTGGGACTTAAATTGTACTTCCTTCACCTTATTAGGCTTGTCGGGCTTAAGCGGGGCCAATACTACCATCCGTTCTGCGGCTATGTGAGTCTCGTCGAAGTCTACAAAGCGCCCTATCTCGACCAAGACGCCTAGTTCGACGTCTGGGGGACTGTAGCCCAGTTCTCTGGATATCTTAGCTAACGTGGCGTGGTACGACCCCAGCGACGCCTTGTCCTTTTTCTGCCTGCCCCACCTTTATCTTGCTGTCTGGGCCGATTGTTGCGAAGAAGTAGTCGCGGTCTGGCCTCCTCCCTTTTTCAAGAACTACCTCCTCTACCTCGTCCTGTCCCTCCCCATGCTGTAATGTTATTTTCCACAGGGCGTTCTAATAGTGATGACATCTGCCAACGCTACATATGCTATAAACAACACTACTATCAACGGCGCGATTGCTAGTAGAACTTTTTTCCACATAGCTGAGAGATCCTCCCTTTTTTCTTTTTAAAGGCTAATTTGTTTTCGTCGCTTGGGTTGTACGCTGAGGAAAATCTTTTAACTTCTCGTATGTATCTCGCCGTGACCATGTATGCCTACGAGGCTTTGCCTGTTGCCGAGTGGTTTAGGAGAAATAGGGAGCTTGCGGGTTTTCACAACTCTACCCGCGCGTTGTATCAGACAATAAGAGAGTTGACGGAGAACTCTCTCGACGCCACTGAGACCTACGGCATCTTGCCCACGGTTTACTTAAGAGTAGCTGTAGAGGACGAGCAGAAGGGGTGGGTTTCTGTCTACGCGGAGGACAACGGAATTGGGATACCGGGCGGGGAGATTCCCAACGTGTTTGGCCGTGTGTTTTACAGCAGTAAATATAAGATTAAGCAACACAGGGGAGTCTTCGGCCTAGGCCTTAAAATGGTGGTCTTGTACTCTCAAAGCACAACAAATAAGCCTGTATACGTGCGCTCGGCCACTGTCAAGTCGGATAAGATATACGAGTACCAGATCATGATTGACACAAACAACAACAGCCCTATTATACTAGACAGGAGGGAGTACCCAAATAAGTACAAGTGGCATGGCACGGCGGTCAAGGTCTACCTAGAGGGGAACTGGCTGGGGGCAAAGAAGAGGATTGAGGACTACCTCAGGAGGACTGCGATAATTGCCCCGTACGCCGAGATAATATTCAAAGGCCCGGACATGGAGCTGTGGTTTAAGCGGAGGACCACCAAGCTCCCTCCCGCGCCTAAGGAGGGTCTGCCCCATCCCAAAAGCGTAGACGTAGACACGCTGAAGCAGATGGTGCAGGAGAACAGGGGGAAGACCTTGCTGGAGTTCCTCGTGGAGAACTTCGACGCGGTGGGGGAGAGCACTGCGAAGACCTTCTTAGAGTGGGCCGGCTTTAACCCAAACTCAAAGGCGTCGGCCCTCACCCCAGAGGAGTTGGTAAAACTCATGGAGAAGATGAAGCAGTACGAGGGGTGGAGGAGGCCGCGTTCAGACTGGCTGTCGCCAGTTGGGGCCGAACTGTTAGAGCTAGGCGCCAAGGCGATATTAGGCGCAGAGGCTGTTTTTGCTGTAACAAGAAAGCCGGAGTCCTACGGAGGCCACCCCTTCATTGTAGAAGCCGCGGTGGCCTGGGGCGGTCAGATACCTCCTGCGGATAAGCCTCTGTTGCTTAGATACGCCAACAAGATACCGTTGCTATACGACGAAGGCGCCGACGTGGCGAGGAAAGTAGTAGACGAGTTTAACTGGCAGAATTACAAGGTTAAGTTCCCCGCCCCCCTCGCTGTGATAATACATGTCTGTTCTACTAAGATTCCATACGCCTCCGCCGGCAAAGAGGCCATTGCAGAGGTGGCGGAGATAGAGAAGGAAATGAGGCTGGCTCTAAGAGACGCCGCTAAAAAGCTCAGGCTGTACTTGGCAAGAAAAGAAAAAGAACAAGAATTGATAAATAAATACGTCTCATTAGCTAAGTATGTAGATGAAATTTCCTATAACTTATCAATAGTTTCAAATATAAGCAAAGATGCTTTATCAACTAATTTACATAATCTAATCGAGAAAAAACTCGGCCTCACCGTCGAGCAGATATTACAACACACGCTGTCTTTGTCTTCTGCCGAGGCGCAGGTGATTTCCCCTACTGAGTAGTAGGAAAAATTTTATTCCAGTGATTCACATATGCTGTGAATAGCCGCGGGCAGTTCCTCAAGAGACTTGAAAACTGGGGAACTGAGCTGGCGAAGGCAATTGTCGAGCTCAAAGAGCCTGTGATGGAGATCCCCGCGCGTACTCTCAGCAACACGATTTGGGATGAGAAGGCAAAAATGCTTAGACTTGGTGACGAGAAGATGCGCCGTAGATTTCTTGACGTCAAGGAGGCGAGAAAGTTTATGCAAACGGTGCTTATGCTGAGACTCATCATTGAAGCAATAAGGGAGGATGTCTATCCCACCATAAGAGATTTATATTACAATGGCAAACATACGATTGTATATAAAGACCCCTTGGGGAGGGTCCATAGAGAGAATACTTGGGATGAGCAAGACGAGTCAAACGCCGTCATTGAAGACATAGAAGTGGCCACTAACGTGCTTAGAGAGGAGATGGGCGTCTCGGCGGATGTTAAAGGAAAGATAGTTGGCCCCATCATAGTTAGGTCTCAGGGGTATGAGCTAGATGCCAGTAAATTCGGCGAGACGGCGTTGAGCTTGCCTGTGAACGTGGACGCCCTTGAAATTGTAAAGGTCGAGGCCTCCTATGTCCTCGTGGTTGAGAAGGACGCAATTTTCCAACGCCTCGTGCGGGAGAAGTTCTGGTCGCAGGAAAATGCCATTTTAGTAACTGCCAAGGGCATGCCTGACAGGGCCACGAGGAGGTTTATAAGGCGGCTGAACGAGGAGTATAAACTGCCGGTGTACGTGCTGACAGACGGCGACCCCTACGGTTGGTACATCTACTCTGTCTACAAGTCTGGTTCTATTAAGCTGAGTTATGAAAGCGAGCGTCTGGCGACGCCTGAGGCCAAGTTTTTAGGTTTGACGGCGACGGACATTGACGCCTATAAGATATCTGATAACTACGTCATTGCGGCGAACGACCGCGACGTAAAGAGGGCGCAGGAGCTTTTAAGATACCCCTGGTTTCAGAAGCCTGAGTGGACGCGGGAAATTAACCTCTTTCTCAAAAAGAAGAAGAAGGTGGAGATTGAGGCGTTGTCTACCCACGGCTTGAAGTTTCTCCACGACTACCTGAGGGATAAGATTAGGTCTAAGAAGTTTATCGACTAACGGTCTTATTGTCGTGGCGAATAGCTTGGCCGTTGTAAGTTGGGGCGGCGTTGCTTATATAGCCCGTCGGTCTTTCATCTGTAATATATTTATATATGTTGTCTATTTAGACATATGCGAGGAGAGGTTAGGAGAGTGCAACTCACGGGCGGGGCTACTCTTATTGTAAGTCTTCCGAAGGAGTGGGCTAAGCGCATTTCGCTCTCTCCAGGTGACGAGGTGATTGTGGTGACACAACCTGACGACACGTTGGTTGTTATTCCGAAGAAGCTTGGGCGTAGGGCTGGGGTGATTGCAGAGCTTGTGGTGAACCAGCTTGTGGCGGCTGAGGAAATTGAAAAGCTGTTTATGACTCTTTACATCGGCGGCGCCGAGACTATTATTGTGAAGTTCTCGCCGCAGACCATGGGGTTGAGGCGTCAGATTAAGGACTTTATAAGGCGGAGGGTTGTGGATATGGAGATTGTAGAGGAGGCCTCTGACCGGCTTATTGTCCAGTCAATGATCTCGGCCACAGAGCTGGCGGTGGCGGACATCGCTGGCAAGATGCTTAGGCTCGTGGGCAACATGTTAACGGATCTGTTAATTGGCCTTGAGAAAGACGATGTGAATTTGTTGAGGGATGTGATAGATAGAGATGACGAGGTGGACAGGCTGTATTGGCTGATGGAGCGGCAACTTAAGCGAGCGGCGATGTCTAGGTACGTCATGTTGGAGTTAAAGATCGAAGACCCGCGGGATATTGTAGAGTATGTAATTATTGCGAAGTCTATAGAGAGAATGGCTGACCATATATGTAGAATTGCCTACGTTAACCAGGAGGAGAAGATCGACGTGCGTGTGGTGGGCCCCGTGCTTAAAAAAGTCATGGAGTTCTTAAGACAGGCAGAGGGCTTGTTGACGTCTGAGGGCTCTCCGCAGAAAATAGCGGAGTTACAAAGCGAAATAGCGTCGTGGAGTCAAAAAGTTAGGAGTAAGGAGACTTTGTCAGACCCCCCCACCTCCGTTGCTAAGGAGAGTGCTGTGAGAATTGGCGAGTACATAGGCGATATTGTGGAGTCGTTGGGGAGGATCCGGTTAAAAGACAAGGCCATTTTCATCGGCGAGGTTGGGCACAAAGCGCAGTGACGGTTAGAATCGACTCGAAGAAGAGGTGGAGTTTGGCAACTCTTACAATGGTGCAAAAAGTCTCTAGCGCCTCTATAATGTAGTCGTAGCGCCCCAGAGAACTAAAAGTTAGAACTACTACACGCGGCCTCTCCGCCGATATCCATCTTAAAAGTCTCGACGCGAGCCCTATGTCGTGGACCGCCACATCAAGAGGCTCTTCTGGAGGCAGATAGGGCAAATTTGAGACTACGAGGTCTGCCCTCCTCAGAGGCGACGCGCCGTCGCTACACAAGACGTCTATGTTCTCTGGACAAGACCTGCAAGCGTCTAGGTCTACGTCTATTGCGACTACTCTTCTACACCTCTTGGCCGCCTCCTTGGCCAATATGCAAGTCCCGGTGCCTACATCTACGCATAAGTCTAAATTGTCTAGCGTTCTGACAGAGTCTAAGGTGAGGTAAGAATCTTCAGAGGGAGGGTACGGCATTACTTAAAAGGAACAAGGTATACGAGCGCTGGCACTACGAAGAATATCAAAAGCGTTCTGATCAACACGCTTTCGTACAACGAGGCTGTCTCGATTGAGTAAACTGTGGCTGAGACGGTGGCGGTGAGCAGAAGCATAAAGAATAGTAAAATCTGTGACAAAGTTATCAAATGCGGCGTGTCTGTAACAATAGCCGCTTGGACAAACGCTAAGTGGAGAGCTGGGTACAAGGCAAGGGGCAGTAGCCCAATGACAATCTTAGATGGCGTCAACTTCCTCCTGGACAGGAAATACATAGACGTCGTTAAAAAGAAAAGCGACAGTAGCGACAGGGCCAACGACCACTGAGGGGTGAGCCTTATAGAAAACGGTAGGCTGTACCCCGCGTAGTACATAACTCCTAGGAGAGTTAAAGGGGGCTCTGCAAAATAAGCGCCTGCAACTAGTGAAACAAGCCAAGCGCTCATTATAACTATTGACGCATGTCGCATAAACGGCGACAGTATAATCCACACTACCAGCGGGCGTAGGCCGATCAACGAGAGAAAATTCAAAGACTTAAGCGGCGTTGCACTGGATATTATCGAAGCGACCTTCTCCCCTAGTTGCGTTAGGTATACTAAAGTATCCTCTCTTCTGATGACTCCAAGCGACTCTAATACGGACAATTCGTAAAGAAGAGAGGAGGCCGACAGGCTTGTGCGGCTACGTATTTTCGCAAGCGTCATGGGGCCTTCTTTGTATAACAGCAATACGATGTCTCTACGCCCTCCCACAAGAGAGCCGTACAGGGCGCGTTCCACGGTTTTAACATCGGCATTATTTATTAGTTCTCTCATTACAGCGGAGGCACAATTGTTATAAACCCCAATTGTCAAGCGTCACTCATGGCCACCGAACAGACAATACTAGTAGGCAAAAAACCGGCAACAAACTACGTAATTGCGACAGTAATGGCGTTCAACGCTGGGATTAAGAGAGTGGTGCTAAAGGCAAGAGGCGCCGCAATTGCCAAGGCGGTCTCCACAGCCGTAATGGTTAGGGACAGGTTCCTGCCTGGAAAAGTACAGATTAAAGACATAAAGTTGCTCAGCGACAAAGTACAAGGCCAAGGCGGAAGAGAGAGAACGGTCGCCGCCATAGAGGTAGTACTCGAAATGGCCTAGGCGTTTTTTCAGCCTCCGACCTTTTTACTAGATGCACCTCGGCGATGCGATCAACGGCCTTTTAGTAAAGTTCTACGAGCCTCCCTATGGCGAGTTTACCATTGCAAGAGTTTTGAAAGAGACCGAGGGCAGAGTAACGCCGGTTTTTAAAAACGTCGGTGAGGGGTTCACGGGCGTGGGCAACCTTGTGGATACTAGGGAGAAGTTGTATAAATTTCTCGGCGTCTCCTCCGACGAGGAGGCTTATGTAAAGCTTTTAAATGCCTCCGAGTCCCCGGGGGCTGTCGAGGTGGTGTCTACTTGGAAAGACCTCTACAGAGAGGTGGATTCGCTGTATCGACTGCCTATGGTGCGTTACTACGAAAAAGAGGTGCGGCCCTACATAACGTCTGGGGTTGTCGTAGGCGTGGGCGTAGACGGCGTGATGAACGCGTCTATACACAGGTTCTCGCCCCTCTCTGACAGACGCGCCGTGGTGAGGCTTGTCCCGCGCCACCTGTATCATATTTACAAGACTAGCATAGAGAAGGGCAAGGAGGTGCCAGTAGCCCTCTCGTGGGGGGTTCATCCCCTAGTTTTGCTAGCCGCGGCCTCGTCGCCTCCCTACGGCGTGTTTGAGCTGAGAGTAGCGTCACGCCTCATGGGCGGCCTTAAGGTAATGGAGTTAGACAACGGCGCCGTCGCGCCTTTTATGGCGTCGGTGGTGGTGGAGGGGTACTTGACCGGAGAAACCGCGGAAGAGGGGCCTTTTGTAGACATAGTGGGAGTCTACGACAGAGTGAGGAAACAGCCTGTGTTTAGAGTTGAGAAGATCTATGTCTTGAGAGAGGAGGCGTACGTACACTACCTCCTACCCGCGGGGTTTGAACACATACTTCTCATGGGGTTTGAAAAAGAGGCGAAGATATGGAGGGCGGTGAAGTCTGTGGTTCCTTCTGTGAGGAAAGTCAGGTTGACTAGGGGAGGGTTTGGGTGGATGGTGGCCGTGCTCTCTCTTAAAAAGGCGGTGGAGGGCGATGCTAAAAACGCCATACTGGCGGCCTTCGCGGCCCACCCGAGCTTAAAAATTGCGGTGGCAGTGGACGAAGACGTGGACCCAGACAGCCCGTTAGACGTGGAGTGGGCTCTTGCTACTAGGCTCAGGGCTGACCGCGGCCTCTTCGTAATACCTTACATAAGAGGCTCTACGCTAGACCCAGTGGCGCTGAACGAAGAAGGCCTTACTCACAAGATCGGCATAGACGCCACGAGGCCTTTAGACGCAGACCCCCTGTTATTTGAAAGAGCGAGGATACCAGAGGGATAGTTAATAAGATACACACGTCTAACGGCGTGGGCGTCGAGTACGTAAGGGAAATGGTCTTTAAAATAGCCGACGCCGTCTCGGGCGGCGAGGTGGTGCCCATAGAGACGGCGCACGTCTCCGGCGTCTCGTACTTGACAATAGGCGAGTACGGCGCTCAGTTCCTGGAACATTTGGCGTCTCTTGGGGTGAAGGTTTCTGTGTTTACCACGTCGAATCCCTCCGCCGTCGACATCGGAGGAGTCTTAGAAGTTGAGGAAGAGGTCTTAAAGGGCCAGAGGAGGATAGACGCCGCCTTGAGGAGGCTGGGCGTGAATACCTTTTATACATGTGCGCCTTACGAATTTATATTAACAAGGCCGCGTACCTTCCACGCCTGGGCTGAGTCGAACGCGATTACTTACATAAACACTTTTAGAGACGCGTGGTCTGACAAAAACCCCGGCCCCTTGGCCCTGCTGGGGGCGATCGCCGGGTTTGTGCCCAAGACTCCGTTGTACACCATGGAGGGGAGGCGGCCCACTGCGTTGGTGAGGATAGAAGCGGGCCCGCTCGACTCGCTTGACGCCGGCGTCGTGGGAGCCCTCGTAGGAGAGCGTTTAGGCTCCGGCGTGCCGTATGTACAAGGCGCCGTTTTCATAGATGAGGAAAGTCGGAGGGAGTTCGCGGCTGCCTTTTCCACGTACTCCTCCATGGTGTTTGCAGTGATCGAGGGCGAGACGCCGCATTGGGAGGAGTATAGGAGGGGGGCAGACTTCAGAGACAAGATTACAATATCCCCCGAGGACGTCGGTAGGTACTACAAGGACTTAGAAGTGCCCGAGGCGGTGTACTTAGGTTGCCCCTTTGCCGACGTCGAGACGGCGCTGTGGGTCTTGTCTGAGGTGAAGAAGAGGGGTCCTGCCAAGCGCCCCATCTACATCTCCACGTCTCCGTCGGTGGCGAGACAACTCGGCCGTCTTGTAGAAGAGGCGGCTAGGTACAACGTCAAGATCTTCGCCGGCTCGTGCCTAGTAGTGTCTCCCCACACTAGGAGGCTTAGGGCTGTGGCCACGGACTCCCTGAAGGCTCTTTACTACATACCGAGGCTACACGGCGTGAGGGCCGTGCCTTGTAAGCGCAGTCTCTGCATAGACTTGGCCTATGCTTAAGCCTTTAGTCAAGGGGCGGGGAAGAGTAAGGGCTGAGGTTGTCAGAATCGAGGCCCCCATCTCTCTACTAGGCGACTTCGACCCGGAGAAGGGGGCTATACACGGGCGGGAGGTGGCGGGGAGGATAGTGACATTGCCGTTTGTCAAAGGCTCCACAGTAGGGCCTTACGTGTTGTGGAGCGCCGCTAAGAGCGGCAAGGCCCCCGTTGCCATAATCGCAGAGAAGCCCGACTTGATGTTAGTAACAGCTTGCGTCTTGGCAGAGGTGCCTTTGTTCCAGGGCGTGGTGAAGGAGCAATGTTTAAACCTAGATCTGGAGAGCGGGGAGTATGACAGATGTTGAGAGAAAACGCCTAGCAACGCTGGCTTTGTACATGCTCGAGGAGTTGGCTCTGAGGAGGAGGGGCAGAGTTAGGCTTAGGTATTGGAAGACGTATAGAATGGCTCAGTTTTGGCTAGGCGAAGAAGCGGCTAAACAAGTCGTCAGTAAACTTATAGAGGGAGGGTATGTAAAGGTAGAGGGGGATTACGTAGTTTTAGTAAAGCAGTTTACTGTTAAAAAATCGCTTAACGCAGTTTTAAAAGACGCTTACAACCTCCTCGTCTCTCAAAAACCCTGAGGAGGTAGTGGGGGAGCCCGTGGATGTTTTCTCCGTAGAGGACTGCCCTGCCCGCCAGCCAAAGCACAGTGTCGATGTGTAGCGGCGGGATTCCGGTTAACTGCGCTATTTCGTTCCACACAGCCTGTACCTCCCTATACCGTCTCATCGCCTCTCTAGGCGCCATGTCTACTAGACCGGCGCACCAGCTTAGGCTAGCTACTCTAAAGTCTACTGGAATTGGGACGTCCATCGGCAACAGCCTCACGGCACCTCGACTGCAGCTGTAGGCGTAGTTTAAGATCTTTAATGTAAATACAAGCGTCTTCTGGTCTGGCTCTGATTGTAGTAGCTTAGACAGCGTCAGAAGGGTGTTTTTTAGGTTTTCTAAGTCTGGTATGTAGTTACAAGTCTTTAATATGCGTCTTTTCTTATTTTCTACGCCTAGACGCAGGTAGGGGCTTGTCTCTAAGTATGTAAGAAAAGACTTACACACGTCTTCTACCTCTTGTTGAAAGTGTTGAGAAAAATATTTCCAATGCTCCTCTCCCCTGCCTAGTAGTCTGTAGCTGACTAGTGCGTTTAACATGGCGAGCCTGGCGCCTACCTCCTCCCCGTGTCGTCTTACAACTCCGCAAACGGCGGCGTACTGAGGGTCTCTTGTTTCTAGTTGTATTATGGATTCAATGCCGAACTTGTTTAAAGCGTTTACAACTTCTTCGACGGCCCTCATTGCGTAGCGGCGGCCTTGCGTCTGCCGTATTGTACTGGGTTTTTGACGCCGCAGCCTAAGTTTGTGGGGCACAGCCCCCAGGAGTGCATGGTTTCGCAACTGGGAACTGCGTATTCTTTACGGCCCCCCGCCTGGCCTGCGATGTGTTGGACTTGGTATCTCGTAATTTTTTCATTGAAGTCTGGCGCTGAGCGGAATAGGTCTACTATCTTCTCCACGTCCCACCCCCTCTTTAGTAAGTAAGTAGTTATCGCAAACCTCGCCGTGTGTGGGAGGTTTTCTCCTGACTTAAGAGCTTCTATTATAGCCTTCATGCAGGGGGGGTCGGGCCCCTCTATGCGTGCAGTGACGGAGGGGGGCTGGTAGGAGTACTTCTTTACCAAGTCTTCGATTTGAGAGAGGTCTACAGAGCTGGCCACCTTCCCCACCGCCAACTCGTTTTCCTTTGCAGTTCTTAAAATCTGTTCTTCGTAGGCCTCTTCCATTAGTCGCTCAAAGTCGCCTACGGGCAGGATCACCCACCCCCTAATCACTGGCCTGTTAATCATAGCCCAGTTGGGGTCCTGCGGGGTGTATCTTAGGTAAGAAGTCCACCTAACTGCATACGCCGGGTGAAAGGCTGCGAGCACTAGACTGCCCGGCGCCGCCTCTTCGGCCTTCTTGACGTTTATACCTAGATCACGTGCTATTTCTATCTTACACTCGGGGCTCTGCACGCCGCGCACTCTTCTAATTAAGTCAGTGAAGGTTTTGCTTTCGCTGTCTGCAAATCTGCGAAGTATGTGCTGGCTCCTACTCGCCGTTGCTATGTACAGCGCAAGCCTGGCCGCTATGGCGTTCGCCTCGGGCTCGTCTAGACACCACCTTATGTTAAAAGGCTCTTTGGCGAGCGACGATCTTAACCGCCCTAGGGCCTTCTCCACAACGGCCTTGTTGCCTAAAACGTACTCCAAGTCGTAACCTCTCTTGGCGAGGTAGGCCGTTGCGCGGTTAAGAAACGGGAAATAACAAGCCAGCTCAGCTGAGGGTAAGTCACAAGTCACATTTACACCCGGACTTTTGTTTTAAAAATTAGCTGTGTAGTTCAAATATGTCTAACCTGGGACTGAGCTCTCTGTACTTCCCCCCGGTTGTTTTAGCCAAGTGTTTTAAAAACTGACTCTTCTCCACGGCCACTACGTGTATTCTTCTAAACCTACTCGCAAGGGCCATGATGCGCTCCGGGTCTCTCGTCCTCCCGTCTGTTATAATTACCACATCCCCCCGCGCCCCGTTGGCATGTAGTAGCTCTAGGGCAGAGGCGAGCTCGGTGCCGCCTGCCGCGTAGACGTAGCGCAGGATTTCTAACATCTCTCTGAGGTATTTATAAACTGGGTAGGGCGTCCACAAGAAGTCGGCGTCGGTGTTGAAAAGCACCAACGCCGCAGTGCCGCGTACATACGCCATCTGTACGAGGTACCTCGCCACTGCGTTTTTGGCAACTTTAAGCTTCGTGGCGTTGCCGAGGTATTCTTTCATGCTACCTGATACGTCTAGGGCTATGTACACCGGCTTGTCTATAATGTGGATATACTCCCTTATGTAAATGTCACTGCTAGATATAGGTCTTCCTAAGGCGTTTTTTCTCCTCATGGTGAAGACTGTTTTTATGAAATCTATGTCTGAAAAAGAGGCGTTGAAATAACGGTTGTGAACAAGCCTAATGGCCGATTTCATGTATAAACTTCCCTCGCTTCGCGCAGTTATAACACTCTTGACATATTCAAAATTATCTCTTTGTAGATTCAGTTTTTTAATAATTTCTAGCTTAATGCGAGGGCTTGAATCCACGGCCACGTATTTGTTTACAAGATGTGCAAGAGTGGGCGCCTTCTCCTCACCCACAGACCCCACAAAAGCCGTGTGGAGTTGATGGTCGGAGCCCTTGTCACATTTTAAAGCTTGTTCAATTATCCTCTTCGCGACAGAGGGGCTTGTCCTTAGATACCCTGCCAGGTTTTGCGCCAAGATTTCCAACGCCTTGTCCCAGTTTACTTCTCCTAGCGTAGCGCGTGTGTATAAGTCGGCTATGGCGTATGCAAGGCTACGGATAGACAGCCCCCCTAGACATTCATAGATCTGGTCAATCATTTACTACTTTGTCAAACAGGTTTAAAAGCTCTTCTTTCACCTCTGGGGAGTGAGGTAAGTTCTCCGACAAGCTCTTTTTAAGATCCGACAAGCTTACTTCTCTTTTCTTGGCCCAAGCCGACGCCGAAGCGTCAGCCAAGGCGTAGCTAAGCGACCGCACCGAGGGGGGATGCCCTGCCCTCTCTGCTTGTTGGGCAAACCTTGCAAGTACGTCAGCTAGCTTAGGCGGCACCTCTACTTCGAGGTCTCCTAACAACTCTCTCGCCTTCCATAGTAAGACAGACTTGAGGAGCTCTTTGTCTGGCATTTTTACCTCCACGAACTTTAGCCTGTCTGCAAGAGCCTCAGATAGCTCGTATACGCCTTCGTACTCGCTTGGGTTGGCCGTTCCCACTAGGGCGAAGTCTGTCCTAATCCTAAGCCCTCTGATGTAGACGTAGTGTTCTTGTATGGCTTGTAGTAATGCGGCCTGGGCGTATGGGTTAAGTCTGTTCAATTCGTCCATTACGAGAAAAGTGCCGTGGGCTATTACGATAGGACCCGGCACATAGGCAAGGGGGTGTTCAAAACCTGCCTGTAGAACCACTGCTATGTCTATATCTCCTGTTAAATCCACCGCCGTCATGTGGGAGTGGCACGCCACTTCGACGTAAGGAGGATCTGTAAGCGATAATATTTCTGCGATGGTCTCTGCCAACGTAGTCTTTCCAAGCCCCACGGGTCCTACCAACACCACGGGTCTGCCTATCATGAGGCCGCTTAACACGTCGAGGACGACGTCGTCTAATCCTCTTAATACGTTGCCAATTCTTTTTTTAATCTCCTCGACGCCTATTTGGCGGACTCTCTGACGTATCAGACTAGGGATGTCTATCGGCTTTCTTTGTAACAGCTCTGAAAGACGCACACTGTTGCTTTAGGCTGTTTTAAAAAGCCTTCGGGGCAATGATTTAAAATACGGTTATGGCTACGTGACATGACTATTCGCATTATGCGTCCAGGCGACATCTATCGCGTGGAGGGGCCCGCCAAAGTTGTTGTAAAGAGAGGCCAGATTTATGCCACTGGCGTCGTCTACAGCGACGGCCAGTGGTTTACGGTGTTGAGAGCGAGGAGGCTGGCCATAAAGGCAGTGGCAGAGTCTGAGGTAGAGTTTATACTAGGGCCAGGCGCGTTGCTTGAAAAGGCGGCGCCTGGCGAGGAAATAATTGATGAGTGGGAGGCGCAAGTCTCGCAAGTCGATCCCCGCGGGGTTATTTTAATAATCGGCATGATGGACGTTGGCAAGTCCACTATGGCCGCCCTGCTGGGCAACAAGGCGCTGGCCAAGGGGTATAGAGTGGCGATTGTAGATGCCGACGTTGGGCAAAACGACTTAGGCCCCCCTACCACTATCTCGCTGGCTAGGACGTCTAAGTACGTAACACATCTTAGACAGCTAGTAGCTGAAAAGAGCATATTCCTCCAGTCAACAAGCCTAGAAAAAATATGGCCAAAGGCGGTGGAACAGATAACAAGAGCGGTGAAATACGCAAAGGCTACGTGGGGCGCAGATACTGTGATAGTAAATACGGACGGATGGGTTCTGGACCAAGACGCCGTGGTTTTTAAGCGCAGACTTATAGAGCGGCTGGAGCCTTCTCTCGTAGTTGCTATACAAGTGGAAAAAGAACTCGAGCCAATTACCCAAGGCTTTAAAAACGTCGTAATCTTCCCGCCGCCTCCATATGCAAGAGCGCGGTCTAGGGAGGATAGGAAGATCCACCGAGAGATGGGCTACGGCAGGTACATATTCCCCCCGGTGGAGTTGGCGGTCCCTCTCGACAAGACGCCCATATGTAACCTGCCCATTTTTAAAGGCGTGGAAATGTCCGAAGACCTGAAAAAAATGCTAGGCAGGGCGTTGGGGATGTCTATCATTAAAGCATACCAAGTAGGCGGGAGGGTATACGCAATTGTGTCGGGCAACTCCTGGTATGTGCGGAAGGTGGGAGGATTCCAAGTAGCCTGTATCCCCCAAGATTTTGAAAATGGCCTGCTCGTGGGGCTAGAAGACGGCGAGGGTTTTTTAGTAGGCCTCGGCGTTTTGAAAAAAATTTACTACGACAAAAAACGCGCTGTGATATATACGTCCAGCGAGGTAGAGAAAAAAATAGCCGAGGTAAAGTGCATAAGACTCGGCCTTGTGCGGTTAGATGAAAACTTTAACGAACTTGAAAGAGTCTCTAGCCTACTACGTATCGAAGTCTAAAGTTTTAAATACTTACTCAATGCTATTAACGGTGAGCACAGTGGGCAGCGCCTGAGATGTGATGACCCTATCTCAAGGCGACGTAAGAGCGAGGTCTTCTAACGTTCCTAAATAGGTCAAGTCTGTTAGATAAACTTCTACCTTCTCCGGTTGCCACTCGACGTATTTAAGAAAGGTACGCCCCTCGGCCGCCATCGCCGGCACTTCTCTTACGTCTACTCCGGTAATTAAGGGGTGAGAGGCGGGTAGCACAATTATTTTAACTTCCCCCTTGCGGCCACATGGCTCGTTATACAGCGCTTTGCAGAGCTTTGTGCGAGAGGCGCGTATTTTAAGCACGGCCGGCTCCTTGACGGCGTAGCCCACCTCGTCTCTTATAACAACAGCTGGGTGGGTGTGTCCCATTACTACGACTCTGGCCTTTTCTAAGTCTTCTTTGCTAGGCTTTACGTGGCCGTGGAATAGTAATACGTCTTTTATTAATATGCCGCGCGTGGGGGCGATCTCAACGCCGTTGATACCCGCGGCGATTTCTTGAAGTAAGGAGTCGTGGTTTCCTGGGAGTAATAATACAGGTATTTTTTTCGAAAGTCTTTCTAGAAACTGTCTAACCTCGGCAGTGCTTTCTCTGGGCACTGGCAACTCGTGTTTTACGTCGCCTAGGATTACGAGCGATGTGACGTTGTGCAAGTCGACGAGTTCTAATATCGCCTCTACAAGTTTGTCTGTCTGGCTGATCACGTTTATTCCTCTTTGTCTTCTCAGCTCTACTTCGTAGCCCACGTGGGTGTCGGATATGAGTAAGAACTTGTGACGTCTAAACGTCCAGACAACGCCGCGCACGCATGAGTCATCTCTTAAAACTTTAATTTTTTTACAAGGTCGACAGACGTCTTGGCCATGTCTAAAACGGCAGGCGACCTAACTCTGTAAGGAGGCACGCCGATGCTTTTATGTACAGCCAGATTCTCATCAAAGCGTATGACGTATACCTGTGCTAATCGTTTATACGCAGTTGTAAAATACTTAGACGGTCTCCTTATTACCTTGTTAAGAACCACCCCCGCCAGCCGAGGCCTAGTCATAACGTGGAATATCTCTACTGCGCGTAACGTCTCTTCGTCTTCGTCGACGACGTAGAGAGTCCAATCGCACGTTAACGCTTTTTTTAAATAAGTCTTGTCACTTAGAGGAAAGGCTGGGAAATCTACTACTTTTACTCCCACACGCGCATCTTCTTGAGGTCTCACCACAGAGGCAGATATGCCGAACGTTTTTAATATGTATGTAAACACTTCGGCAAAAGTAGTCTTGCCTGTGCCGCCTTTACTAGCGCTTGTGACACAGATCTTCACATTACATAACTGTTTTTAAAGCCACGTATAGGTGTGTGTATTGAGAAAAAATTTCTACAGGGGGTTGTCTCTTTTGAAGACGTAGTAAAATTGTATACGTTTCGCAAAGAAAACTTTTTTAAATACTTAATTTACCTATTGATACATTGTCTTTGAACAAAAAGACCTAGCTCTTGTCTTATCCCTAAGGCGTAGCCTATAGCCGTCTTCTCCATCGCTGTAGTAGCCCTTTAGGCGCTCGTATATTTGAAACCCCGCGTCTTGGTATAGGCGTAGTGCAGGCTCGTTACTTACCCTAACCTCGAGAAAGACTTCTGAAACCTTGCCGTCGTATAGAAGTCTCAACGCGGTACATAACAACGCTCTTCCAACGCCCTGTCTCCTATACTCAGGGTCCACCGCAATAGAAATTACGTGGGCTGAGTCTCCTTCGATACAAGTTATAACATATCCAATTACCCTATTATTTTTAATGTAGATATACGAATTTTCAAAACAATATGAGCATAAAAATTTTAATAGTTCAATACTATATACATCATCAATTTTAAAAGTCTTAACCTCTAACTCATAAATTTGTGGAATATCCGTAGCGTTGCAACGCCTAATCATCTAGAGCAATTTACATGTGTATTTTAGCACTTGTTCGCCGTTTTTATTGTCTACTGCAAATATATTTCGCCTCGTAGAGGATAGCCGTGTATGCGTTTGCCGACCTTCCTTTCAGCCCTAGCGGCGTAACCCACTTAGTCCGTCTACACAGAGCCGTAGGCTTTGAAAAAGAGGTACAACAATTATTAGAGGTGCTGAAGGTTGTTAAGACCAGTAATAACAACGTCTTAGCGGTGGTAGTGGCGCCGTATGGCTGGGGGAAAAGCGAGCTCTTAGACGAGTTAGAAAACATAGCTGTGGAAGAAGGGTTTGACGTAGTCCGCACAGCCTTGTCGTTAGAAAGAGACTTTGTAATTGACGTATCCACCAAAAAGCAGGACAAGCCGATGTTAGTGCTAATAGACGAAGCCGACGAAATATCGCGCATTGTAGCCGCACACAAACTAGGGGCGCTCAGCGATGAAAAGTTCATGTCTCTGTTGCAGAAAACTGCTACTTACATAAGAGCTTTGCTAGAGCCTCGGTCCTATGCTCATATTCTGGGCAACCCAGAGCGTTTTAATAAGATTGCAATTGTCGTGGCCTTGACCCCCCAGCTTTATTATACAATTTTAAAAAATGTAATCCCAGACGTCTTTGACTTAACCACTGGCAGAGTATTTAGAGAAGTTGTAATAGACACTCGCTACCCCTTCTGGCAGTTTGTAGAAACTGTAAAACAACGTCTAAGGGCCTACTCGACGCCGGAGAGAATTAGAAAACTAGATACAGGCGACTTAGACCCCCTAAGTCCGTTTACCTTGGCAGAGTTAGCAGCGTTATACAACTTGGCAAGGAAGAAAGGTGAAGTCACTCCTAGGTCTTTAATGAAATATGCCGCGAGGCTGTTGCAGTACAAGGCAGAGGGGAGGAGGCTGGCCGACTTGTTGAGAGAGGAGGGAATAGACTTAAATGCCGACGACGAGTTGTTAGAACTGGCGTTTTCAGGAATGCCGCATGACATAGACAAGCTACGCAAAGCATCTAGAGAAGTATACCTCTACAAAGTATCTTTCGAAGACAAAGAGGCGCAAAGCGTCGTCCGGGAGTACCTAGCGCTCAGGGGATACGACATCGATCCACGTGACCCAAAAACTGCCTCATACGAGCCCTATCTGTACTACACAGTGGTTGAAGAGGGCAAGTTATACCTATACCTAATATCAGAAGAAGAGCTCGAGTTGCCCCTAGTTGGGAGGAGGTACATAGTTTCCGAAGACGTTGCAAAACTGGTTATAAGTAGCGAGCTCCAGACCGCATCGGCAATTGCAAAAGAGTACGGCGAAAGGCTAGAAAACCCAGTTTACCTCTACGAAGAGATAGAACAAGTACTGGGGGTGTCCGGGGTAAAGCTGAGGATTTGCTGTGGACACGTAGTCTGGGCTAACAACATGGGCTTTAGAGAAGGCTACATCTTCCTCCACGTAGACAGAGAAGACGAGCTTAAAAAAGCCGCCGAGGCGTTGTCTGACATAGTAGCCCAAGGAGCAGTAGGGGGATACGTGGTTGACTACGTACACGTGTTTATCACCAGCAGGTTGTTGCTTACAGAGACGATATACAACGCGCTGGCGCCGCTACTCTCGGCGTATTGGAAAAGGTTTTACACAGAACCCGCCCAAAACTTTGTAACACTGCAAATATATGGGGCAGATAAATTTGAAAAATTAAAACTTGAACTTATTAAGTACGTAGTAGATAAAATACTTAAAAAAGGCGAGAAGCCGCCTGCGTTTGTAGATGAACTACGCCTAGCCCGAGAAAAACTACGAGAAAACGTGTTAAAATACACGCTGGCGCTGAGAAGAGGGAAAGAACGCAAAATTGTGGCTCTCATAAAAGCTGCGGACGCGCTCCACGAAGGCAGAGAGGTGGAGGGCTTGAAGTCTTATAAAGCGGTGGAAGAAATTCTCCTTAAGACCTTCGACGAATACATCCACGAAAAAGAGCTTAGGTCTCTCATCCAGACGCTATTTCCAGTAAACTTGTGGCGAGAGATTAGAGAGGAGGACGCGGTAGAATTGTTAAAACTACTAGGCGTCTTAGTCCCCGTTGGAGAGGTTTTGTATACGTATAGAGAAGACTTGGCAGAGAGGCGCCTCTTAGAAATAGTACAACAACTTGAGGCAGTGGGCGAGGTAGTCGTGGAGAGGCACACGCCACTGGGGACGGTCAAGGTGGTTAAGAAAGTAGGGCAACACCAAGTGAGACCTACTTTTAGAGATAGAGACTCTTACGCCAAGGCGCTGAGAGAACTCCTACTCAAACTAGTAGAACTAAGAGAGGCCTACGACAAGTTAAGAAAAGAGGCAGAGGCAGAGGCGGAGGAAAAGGCAAAACTGCTGCGTAGAGCCGCCGCCGTCTTAGAGAAGTTCCCCCAGAGAAGACAGTTTATAGATGTTGAGGCGTTAGACGAGGAAGTTTTGAAAAAGGAAGAGTCGCTGGCTCAAAAAGCTGAAGAGGCCTTGCGTATTTGGAACGAGGTCAGAGACGTGGCACAGAAATTAGGCTCTGCTCTAGATGTGGAAAAAGACGTTAAAGTATTGTTAAATCTGACAGAGCCGTGGGTAGAAGACTACTTGGGTCATTTAAAACTATACGTGGTTGAGTTGAATAAGAAGTATCAACAGTTGTTAGAACAGGAGAAGGCGTCTATGGCGGCAAAAGAGTGGCTTAGGGCTAGGCTTAAGATAGAAGAAGACGACTTGAACAAGGCCTTGTCAGCCGCGGTTTTGAAAACTGGGGTAGAGGCAAGGCTTTTAAAAGCAGTGGCTTCGAGGGGCGTAGGCGCCGTGCTGGACGTCGAGGAGCTAAGTAGAGAAACAGGCCTAGATAAAGGCTCGGTAGAGCGGGGCCTTGAACAGTTGTACAGAATAGGGGCAATTGAGAAGAGGTATGTCTCTTAAAATTTCAATTCTGAAGTCTCGGGACGACCAGCCAGCCGGAGACGTGGTTATAGACATGAGAGATGAGCCGCAGTTCTACGATGTTGTGATACTAGGCGGCCGGGAGTTGAAGAGCGTAGTTGCCACTGGAGTTGTAAAAGAAGGCGTGCCCATAGGCGTAGGCAAGTATACTAAAAAACCCGTAGCCGCCGTGGTGAACGGCAGAGTGGTGATAAAAGGCATCCCGCTGACTCTTTACTTAGAAGCCGGCGTGTTAGAAAAAGAAATATCAACAGTTTTAAACAAGTCAAGGGCCAGTGCTGATGAACTGTATAGAAAACTCAAAGAAATCGTCGTGGCGGAGAGGCGGAGGTATAAGCGTTCGCATACGTTAACAGTATTAAGTCAATACCTCTCGGGAGGGCTCGACTCCCTGCCGCCGCACTTACAAGACTTGGTGGGCGACGTCGACGTCGAAGCTTTGCGAAAGCTTTTTGACAGACTCGTAGAAGAGTTGTATTAATGCGTCAACTACTCTCAGAACTACTACGCTTAGCGGAGCTCGAGCTATTAGACCAGAGGCTGGAGGTGTCGCCGGAGTTGTTTAAGTTAGTAAATCAATGCGACTCCGGCTTTACGCAGGTCTACTATGCAGTAGACTCAGGCTACGCCGTGTTGCACGTCGGGGGGTCTGAGGTGTTGATACAAAGCATCGTGGCGGTGGGGACCGACGTGAGAAGGCGCTTCGTCGCCCAGCTAGCCTCTGGAGATGTGCACATCCAAGCCCGCCTAAATGAGATACATTTTGCAGAATCTCTACAAGGCCTTGTGCTAGTAGACGGCCCCTTGACGCCCTACGTGAGCCGTAGTAGAGTTGTAGGCGTTTCAAAAGACCCCAGGCTTGTGAGATACGGCCCGAGGATCGGCGACGAGAGGCTTAGGGCGTTGTTTGTCAAGGCTTCTAAGGCCTTGGGCGAGAGACGTCTGGCCGCTTTAATTCTTGCTCAGGCTCCGCGGGGGGCGTATTTAGAACCGGTGGAAGTAGGAGACTTCTACGGTACTTTTTTCAAATCTGACTGGGTTTTATACGTAGAGTTTCCAAAGTGGGTTAGAGTTGAGGAGCTTTGTTCTCTACTTAGGCGATATCCGCTAAGACTTAGAATTGCCCACCATTTGGCAAAAGTTAATAAGAAGTATTTATATTCACTTAGGTTCATCCTTGCAAATGTCTTGAGGCCTCTTGAACTGAGTTTTAGAGACGTGTTATGACCCTTTATATATATATATGAGCTGTGCCAAGGCCATGTTTATACAATCGTCAAGTGAATCAAAATTATATTTTTTACATACCTCGTAGAGATTTTCTAATTCTTCTTCTGAGAGTGGAATAACTACTTGCTCCATAAAATTGGGGGTGCCCCAGGTTATATACCCCCTTTACAAAAAACGTACACGTAAACATATATATACAAATCCTATGACTAATGCAATGCGAGGATTTTCTCGTCGCATAAGCGCCCTTAAAGAATCCCCAACTAGGAAAATAGATGAGTTAAGAGAAAGACTTAGGAAAGAAAATAGAGACGTAATCCTCCTATCTACTGGACAACCCAGCGTGCCCCCTCCCAGAGAGGTTAGAGAGGCGCTTGCAGATTTGTTAAAAGTAGAGTCTATGGAACTCTACGGCTACACGCCATCACAGGGGATATACGAGGCAAGGTCGGCTATTTCTGAAGATTTAAAGAGACTAGGCGGCATCGACGTCGCCCCCGAGCAGATTGTGCTAACCGCCGGAGGGCAGGCGGCCATGTTCTCAACACTGGCCACTTTGCTAGAGCCTGGAGACGAGGTCGTGGTCACGGACCCCACGTACTTCGGCTACAGGCCTCTGCTCGACTACTTCGGCGCGGCAGTCCGTCCGCTTAGGACGAGGCTAGAGGAGGGGTTTCAGCCGAATCCCGAGGAGTTGAAAGAAGCTGTGGGGAAGAGAACGAAGGCCATAATCCTCGTGTCTCCCGACAACCCCACAGGCAGGACGCTGTCAGAAGAAGTGGCTAAGGCAGTGGCCGACTTGGCGGCGGACTACGACTTCTGGATAATTACAGATGAGGCTTACAAGACGCTTATCTATGAGGGCCGCCATGTGTATTTTTACAAACTAGCTCCGGAGCATACTATTTCAATAAATACATTTAGTAAAGACCCGGCGATACCAGGCTGGAGACTGGGCTATGTGTACGGACCTGCCGAGGTGATTCCTAAGATTAAGCTCATGAACGAAGAGATGGTGTACTGTCCCCCCTCCTACGCCCAGAGGCTAGTGGCCATATACCTCCGCTCAGAGGTTAGGATGAGGTATGTTAGGGAAGTGGTAGAGATATACAGACAGAAGAGAGACGTGGCCGTGGCCGCCTTGCGTAAATACGTCCCAGAGGCACGTTTTAACGTGCCTAGCGGCTCTATGTTTATCTTCGCAGATTTGTCGCGGTATATACAAGACGGCGAGACCTTTGCCAGAGACCTCTTGGAGAAATACGGAGTCACGGTAGTGCCAGGCTCTTACTTCAGCGAGTATTACAAGGCGGCTATTAGAATTTCTTTTGTCACAGAGCCACCCCACCGCCTAGAAGAGGGGATACGTAGAATAGGCGAGGCGTTGGAAAAGTAGGTTATTTCAACAAGCTGGCCAGCCTTTCTTTTATCTGTGCCAGCTCTCTGCGTAGTTGCTCCACCTCCTGTCTCAGCCGGGCGTTTTCCTGCGCCAGATCTTGGCAGTCCTTCGGGGCGGCTTGCGCACACCTGTCGCTCCTAACCCAGTAGTAAAACTCAGTCTTGTCCCTCTGCCACTTCAACTCGCCTGTGGCTAAGTCCACCTCTACCTCTGTTATGATCATAAATATGTCGCCTTTGTCTAAGCCGTATTTAGGAGAGACCTCGTTGAAAAACCACTCTTTCAAGGCGTCAAACATCGCTCTACTACTCCGCCTAAACTCCTCAGAGTCTCTTATCCTGTTGAAAAGGTCCTCCCCCTGTGGGCCAAACTTCTCTCGAAGCGAGCCTGCCACTGCGCCAAAGAGAAGTCTGAAGAAATCGGGCCTTCCGCCCACGCCGTATCTTCCGAAGAGTCTCCCCGCCGAGGTCTTGCCTGTGTTCCAGCGTAATATCAAAACTTGTCTACCTTCTCTTTCTTCTAGGTGCGCCCTTTCTACAATTCTCTCTTCCTCTGCCATGTCTAGTTGTAAGTACAGATAATAAAACTTAGTGACTTAGCCAAGGTATTATGAATAACAGACATTGCGATAATCTTTTATACAGAAATCAAGCCCTAGGCGGTGTTGTACAACGAGGCTAGGGGCAGTCTGGCAACGGGATGCGACTTGTGCCTACTAGGTGCAAAGAGTGTTATTTTTATCACAGGCCTTTGTCCGCTCGACTGTTTTTACTGTCCTGTTGGAGTTGACCGTATTGGAAAAGATGTGATGTACGTCAACGACGTCCCGGTGAGCAGTGTTGAGGAGATTCCACACGTAGTGGCGAAGTTTGCCTCCACGGGGGCGGCAATTACAGGCGGAGACCCCTCAGTAGTGGCCCACAGGGTGAGAGACGTGGCTTATTTGTTAAAAAAAGAGTTCGGCGACGACTTTCACATACACATGTATACCCATATCTTAAACCTAGACGGCAAGAGGGTCGGCGTCATCGCGGCGAGCAAAGTCGACGAGGTTAGAATACACATAATTTCAAAGGAGCAATTACGTGGACGTGAAAAATATGTAAAAGTCCTTGTGGCGTCTGGAAAGGCCGTGGGGGTGGAGGTCCCCGCATTGCCAGGCTTTGAAAAACAGATCGCAGAGGCGGTAAATGCCCTCGTCCCTTACATAAGTTTTGTTAACATTAACGAGTTAGACGTGTCGGAGACCAACATAGCCCGCCTCAAGGCGCTTGGGTACAAGATACAGGGGGTAAACGTGATGGGTAGCATAGAGGCGGCGCGTAAAATTGCAGATATGATAAAAGACGTGCCAGTACATATATGTACTGGGAAGACAAAAGACTTAGTTCAGATAGGCGCCAGGATTTTCAGACATGCCATGTACACAGCCAAGCCGTGGGAGCTTGTACAAGACGACGGGACAGTAATATTCGGCGAGCAGGGCAAACACCCACGTAGCCCTTCGGCGGGACGGATTAGAGTAAAGATTTCAATAGGCCATAAAGAGTTAGAGATTGCGTAGCTGAGTTATAATAGCTTGCATATGTAGTGCCGCGCGGCGTCGGATCCGCGGGGTAACAGGCAGTAGCTCTCTTTTAATCAGCCCCTGACTGGTATTTTAATCTCCTTCTCTTTTTACCTTCTTCGCCGTGACGGTCAAGACGACGTCGATTGCCCTCTTGTTGACTATCTTACAAGCCGAGCTCTCTCAAGTCTGTGGCGTATAGGCTGAAGTACCACGCATAGCCGTCTGGCGTCTGCCTTACCTCCTTCCGCCTGCACCGGCCCTCGGCGACGCACGGCATTTCGTTGAAGGCGTCTGCGTGCGCTTTTGCGACTTTCTGGTCGGAGTGT
>JBEULK010000036.1:0-4710 GCA_041287325.1 Pyrobaculum sp.
ACGAAAAAGTATTGATTCTTGCTTAGAATTCATACGCCAAAGCAACCCCCGTCAACAGGTGTAATAGTAGATCACTATCACATTCGGCGTGTCCGCTCGCCGCCACTGAGAATCTTAGTCGTGCCGCCTTATTAACGAGGCCCGTAAGACCGCACACGTTCCCCTAATGAGTTTTCTCTAGGGAGGCGGCAGGAAGTTGATAAGAATCAACGCGGCGATGATGGTTATGGAGATTGCGACGGCGGCTTTTGGCGTTAGTTTTATCCGCTCTAGTTCGCCTTCTTCGCTGAACTTGATTAGCCCCGCCGCGACGAAGGGGTTAAGTCCCTCGTACTTCCTTCTCCTCGCCATGTGTCTACGTTTTTGGCTGTATATATTTTTTCAGCCCATGCGAGTGTCTTCATGTTCTGGCTATTGGGGTGTCATCACTTTTATACTTATTTCAGCGGGGGTTTTATGTATTGGTTGGCTGTTTTGGCTGGTTTTGTTGGTGGGTTTCTTGGGCCTTTGACAGGCCTTGGAGGCGGCACAGTCGTTGTTCCTATTCTAAATCTGTCTGGGGTTGCTTTTCAAGCGGCGGCGGCCGCTTGTCTTTTTTCTATTGTCGTGACGTCTTTGACTGCGGTGGCGAACTACCGGAGGATGATAGACTTTTCTCTTTTGGCGAGGTACATGGCCTTGTCCGCGGTTGCGGCAGGCACGAGCGCCTTCTTGTCTGTGAGCTACTCCGGCCAGTGGGTCAAGGTTGCCTACGGCGTATACCTAATTTCAATTGGCTTTTTGATGTTGAAAAACGTGAAGGCCGCCAAGAGGTTGACTTGGGCGGGCTATCTGCTTGTGTTGATGGGGGGTTTCGCCTCTTCTCTTTTCGGCATTGGCGGCGGCACTATTTTCGTGCCTGCGCTTGTACTGCTCTTGGGGCTGGACGCGAAAACCGCCGCGGCGATGAGCATGGGCCTCATACTGCCCACGGCGGCTACTGCCACGGCCACTTACGCGGCGCTGGGGGCTTTGGACTTATATCTAGCCGTGGCCATCGCCGCTGGTAGCTTCGCCGGCTCGTTTTTGTCTAGTCGGTACGTGATGCCTAGGCTTAGGTCTGAGTCTGTGAAAAAGCTGTTCATCTTGTACGTCTTCGCGGTGGGGTCCTACTACCTATGGAGTGGTCTTTCCCTGTCCCTGCCGTAAGTTCTCAAGGGCTGTTTTTACCCACTGGAACCAGTCGCCGTAGGTCTGGTCTCTGCCGGGGGTGAAGGGCTCGTACACCACGTATGTCGTGTCGTTTCTATACACAACTACGTATATCGGCGGCGTTGGGACGTAATTTGTCCCCTGGTAGCGGTAGACGCTTGCCACGTATTTTGCAAGGCTTAGGGCTTGATCTACCCTCGGCGATGTGCCTGTCGCGTTTTTTACAACTCCCTGTAGGTATTCTTGTAAGGTCAGTCTCCCTTCGTATAACAGCGATAGGTATGCCTTTGTGGCGTTGTCCTCGGCCCAGGGGGCTAGGTACACCGTGTAGCCCGAGGCGGCGTCTAGTAGCTGTCTAAGCGTTGTTAATAGCTCTAGGCGGTTGGAGGCGCCTAGCGCGTCTTTATACCCCACTATTACTACGCCTTGGGGGCCCGAGCCAGCTTTAATCCCTATTTTCGACGCGTTGGCTATTATGGCCTGCCTCGCTGCCTGGTCTTCCCAAGGAGGCTTGAACAAGGGCTCTTTTGAGTAGACATTTGCGGCGAGGGTTGAGAATAACAACGCAACGGTTACGACAAAGGCGAGCGCGAATACTGCCCAGTTGTTCATCGCCGTTTTGTTGAGCCTCTTTTTTAAACTTGTCGCCAACTTTATAAACTAGTGCCTTTACCCGCACAACGTGGGGCTTTCCTTCTGGCTTAGGGGGAACGTGGGGGCGATGGTAATCTCCTGGTTTCTCTTCGCCATATCCGGGTCGCTTACAATGCCGTACATGTCTAAGTACCTCCACCTCCTGGGGGCTTCTGACATGGAGATAGGGCTTGTCAGATCTCTAGGCGCCTTGGCGGTCATGTTAACTATTCTGCCAGGTGGCGTCTTGACAGACGTAGTGGGTAGGAAGACTTCTATTGTGGTGGGGACTTGGGGCATCGCAGTGGTGCAGTTTTTATACGCCGTGGTCCAGGACTGGAGGCAGTTCGCAGTGGTGTACGTGGTGGACTGGGCGCTTCACTTCTACCAGCCTGCCTTGATTGCAATTCTCCTCGACTCTCTGCCGCCTGAGAAGAGGGGCGGGGGGATGATGCTCACGGCGGTGTTGCCGCAGGTGCCGTGGCTGTTTCTGCCTCCGGTGGGGGGCTATCTGCTAGACCGCTTGGGGCTCTGGGGAATGAGGCTGTCGTTTGTTCTATCTGGCGCCATTTCTGTGGCGGTGGCAGTATTCCGCATGAGGGTGCTTCAAGAGACAATTAAGGTGGCTAAACTAGATGGGAGGAGGCTGTTTCGAGAGGCGGTCTTGTCCTACGCCTTTTGGAGGGGGCTGAGAGGCTTGTCTCTGTTTATGATATACATAATGGCGCTGGGCTTCTTGACTAGCCTCGCCTCTATCTCTCTCCAGACCTTCGGGGTGTTGTACGCCACGCTGGTGGTGGGGCTTGATAACACCTCGTGGGGCGTCATCAACAGCGCCACCACCGCCGTGGGCATCTTCTTCGGCCTAGTGCTGATGCCCGTAATTGACAAAGCGCCGCGCGCCACCGCCCTTTTCTCTGGGCTCGTGCTCACGGCGGCGGGCTACCTACTGCTGGGGGTCTGGGGCAACGTCGTAGCTCTTGTGACCGCGGCGATTATCACAGGCATAGGGGCGGAGGTTGTCATGTCAATAAGAAGAGCCTTGGTGGGGGACCTCATTACTCCGAAGAACAGGGGAAGAGTTATGGGGGCTACCCTGGCCTTGGAGTACCTAGGCGCGATTGTAGGCGGCGTCGTGGCGGCGTACTTGTACTCCAACTCCCCAACTGCGGCCTTTCTTTTTTCAGGCGTTGTAATACTTCTAGCCTCAATACCGCTAATTAAACAAATGCTCGAGGCGCGTTAGCCCTTGACCACGAGGACGTCTATCGGCGACTCTTGTACAACTCTCGAGGAGACGCTACCCATTAAAATTCTTCTAATAGTGCTGAGGCCTCTGGCTCCGAGTACTATTAACGATGCGTTTACCTCCCGGGCAAATTTTACAATCTCGTAAGCCGGGTCGCCTTCAAGTACCTTTCCCTCCGCCCCGGGCCCTGCGGCTGAGAGAGCCTCTTTAATTAACTGTTCAGCCTTTTCTCTTAGACCGGCGATTACAGACGAAGACGAGAAGATATCGGAAAGCGACAATATGGCCGTGTCGATGACGTGCACGACGTATATCTTAGATCCGAACCTCTCGGCGATTTTTACAGCCTTCTCGAGGGCTTTTTTTTGCATGGGGAGACCCGTCGTATCCCACTACAATCTTATCCATGTTAAAAAAATTGTATTAAATTTTTATACTTAATCCCCGGTGGGGATGTACTCTGCTGGTCTTTCAAACTCTACGAGATTTCTCAACACGGCGTCTTCAGATATTAAGTCTCTGATTGAAATGACGCCGTAAAGCCTGCCGCCTTTCGTCACCACGACGTGTCTAATGTTGTGTTGTCTCATTATCTCAGCCACCCTCCACACGGGCTCCTCCCCCTCGACGGTTATGACGGGAGAGGTCATGATTTCCCTGACGGGGGCGTCTAGGTCCAAGTTCCTGGCCACAGCCCTCACGACATCGCGTTCAGAAACCACGCCAACCACGGCGTCTGGCTGGCCTCTGTCCACAATAACCACCAGCCCGATCCTCTTCTCAGCCATAAGACGCGCCACATCTCTAATCTTCGCGTCGCTGTAAGAAGTCGCAGGCGGTCGTCTGGCTATCACCTCAGCCTTCATAAGTAAGGACTCATAGCAGTCTTTAAAAATTCTCCCACTCCCAGCCGACGCCACACCTCGCCACGGCAGAAAACGGCCCAAGCGGCATCTACCGATGTAGAGACGGCTAGTACGACATGTACCTTTTTCCACTTGCCACAGCCTTGCCACAGAGGGTACATGTCCTCATGTACAAGTCGTCGCGCATCCGGATACCGTATCGTCGTTACAACGGGGTACAGTATTCGAGCAACTGAAAAATTATGCTACGAAGGCGGCGTTTTTAGAAAAAACGCGCCGAGTTTCCAACGCCACGCTTTACAAAACTAATGTAAAGCGGGGAGAAAGTAGCCCGGCCGGGTGGGGCAACGTCGTAGCTCTTGTGACCGCGGCGATTATCACAGGCATAGGGGCGGAGGTTGTCATGTCAATAAGAAGAGCCTTGGTGGGGGACCTCATTACTCCGAAGAACAGGGGAAGAGTTATGGGGGCTACCCTGGCCTTGGAGTACCTAGGCGCGATTGTAGGCGGCGTCGTGGCGGCGTACTTGTACTCCAACTCCCCAACTGCGGCCTTTCTTTTTTCAGGCGTTGTAATACTTCTAGCCTCAATACCGCTAATTAAACAAATGCTCGAGGCGCGTTAGTAGAGAAGTCGAATCTTGCCGGCGAGGTCTTGAGTAGAAAGCCGACGCCTTCGGAGCCGCGGGAAGCTGGCCCAAGAGCGCCGCCAAGCCCGCCGTCGACTTACAGGCCGAGTTCCCTCAAGTCTGTGGCGTATAGGCGGAAGTAC
>JBEULK010000037.1:0-4384 GCA_041287325.1 Pyrobaculum sp.
TTGGCTAGGTGGAGGAGCTTAAGGAGGCCTTGATGAGGCTGTTGAGAGAGGACAGGAGGTTTCTGAGAGACTTGGTGCTAGAGGCCATCTCCGGCGACGACTCCGCGGCCGAGGAGATCGTAAAGCTGATCCTCAATAGCCCGAAGGCAAAAGCCGAACTGCTCGGCGAGGTAGCCGGCGGCATAGCCGTGCCCCTCAACGTCGCCACAAAAGACGACCTCAAACAATTCGCCACCAAGAAAGACCTCAGAAGAGAGTTCAGGAGGCTTGAAAATACGCTGAAAGACATCCAACAGACCATGGCCACTAGGGAGGACTTGAAGAGGCTTGAGGACAAGATGGCCACAAAGGAGCAGATCGAGGACATAACGATGACGGTAGAGGAGGAGGCTAGGGAGACCGTCAAGTGGCTTCTAAGGCAGAGGGGGTTGCCTGCGACCCGGAGAGGCTGTGGCTCGACTCCGACTACGAGTTCGACGTGTATTGTGCGGCTGGAGGCTTGATCGTGGTAGGCGAGGCTAAGGTGAGAGTCGGGCCGAACACGGTGGAGCGCCTCTCGGCGAGGATCGACGAGGCGGCGGCGAGGTGGCCGGACAGATTCCAAGGCAGAGTTGTGAAGGCGTTGTACTGCCTAGTGGCCCACCCAGCCGCCGTGGAGAAGGCCAAGGAGCTAGGCGTGTGGCTCATCGAAAGCATGAAGGAGAGGACGCCGATGCCCTAAACCTAGCAAGACCCAAAACGCCCCTAAGCAGACGCACTAGCAGCTCTGGCCCTAGCTCAGGCGGCGTTTTTCTATCTGCGCAGTTTGCGCGCCGTGGTGGTTGTCAGCGGTTTTGCGATTCGCCGGCGGCCCCCGGGGCTTTTTACACGAGTTTCTGCCTCCTAGACATGAATAGTCCAATGCTGTGGTAGTATTCGGTTTTGCTGTGGCTGAAACTTGTAAATATCCTCTCCACGCTGCTGAGAGCCGCTGAGAGTTTTGATTTGAAGTGGTGTAAAGGCTCTGCTACCTCGCTTTGTTTTGACGGGACTGTGGCCACTATCCTGAAATTTACTTCGTAGGGGACTCCTCTGTCGTCTGGGGTGTGTTCGTTGTAAGAGAAGCTCCTGCCCACTGTCGCGGGGAGGGCTGTCTCGAAGAAGGTTACTAACAAGTCGGGCCTTCTGTCGATTAGGAATTTTGCCAGCAGACGCGCCGCGGGGCGCGCCACGTCGTCGAGGTGTATCAGCCTTACCCCCCTCTTCTTTGCCTCTTCCACCGCCTCGGGGAGGAAGACGTCTGCCGCGACGAAGGGCTCTCCGAGGGCCGAGGCCTTCGCCACGTCGTCAGCCGTGGCCACAGCTACTACGCGGCCCGCCAGCCGCCTCCCCTCGGGCTCCAGCTCAAACACGCCGTCTCATTTGGAGAACCAACACTACCGCCAACTGTTGAAGTCTTTTAAAATTTGACTCGGGGAGAGGCGTGCGGGTGGTGCGAGTCGACGCGTCGTATCCCCAGGTGGGGACTCTTGCCTTCGGCGTCGTGGATAGGGGGACGAACGTGTTGGAGGTGCGGCCTACTACTCTCTGCGCCCTTTCCTGCGTCTTCTGCTCAGTCAACGCGGGGCCTGGGTCTAGGGTTAGGTGGGCCGAGTTTGTGGCAGACGTAGACGCCCTCCTCGCGGCGCTGGAGGAGGTGGTGCGTTTCAAAGGAGTAGACGACGTAGAGGTGCACATAGACGGCATGGGGGAGCCTGGGCTCTACCCACGCCTCGTGGAGCTGGTAGAAGGGGCCAAGGCTATAAGAGGGGTGGCGCTGGTATCTATGCAGACTAGGCTGTACATGTTTGACGAGGCGAAGCTGAAAGCCCTGGCGGCTGCTGGGCTGGACAGGCTTAACGTGAGCGTAGACGCGCCGGACCCCCAGCTGGCCAAGAAGCTCGCCGGCGCTCCGTGGTACGACGTGGAGAAGGTGCTTAGGCTCGTCGAGGCGGCCGCGGGGGCAGGCATCGCCGTGGTCCTATCCCCCGTCTGGGTTCCCGGGCTAAACGACGGAGAAATGCCGAAAATTATAAAGTGGGCCGTGGAGGCTGGGCTGGGAAAGGAGAGGACCCCCGTCTTAATTCAAAAATACGTCCCCCACAAGAGGGGGAGGAGGCCGAGGGCAAGGCCCATGTCCTGGCGCCAGTTCTGGAACGCGCTTAAGAAACTGGAGGCCGAGCTAGGCGTCCCCCTGACGCCGAGGCCGGGGGAGTACAACATCCACAAGGCCCCCGAGCTCCCGAAGCCGTATAAAGTAGGGGAGAGAGTAGTCGTAGAGGTGGTGGAGCGCGGCATCTTCAAAGGCGAGGTCTTGGCAGTGCCCGTGAAGAGGAGGAACACGGCCGTGTGGGACCGGACCATAACCGTCGTGGCTGGCGGAGGCGCCGAGTCTTTAATAGGGAAGAGGATAGAGGCAGAGGTAATTGAAAACACGCACAACATCTACCTGGCAAGGCCTGTAAAACGCCGTTAAAGATTAATAACAACAAACAATAAAACATATGGACGTGGAGAGGGAGATTAGGGCGAGGGAGGCTGACTGGGAGGCCATAGAGAGGTTGCCGCCTAAGGTGAAGAGGGCTGTGTTGCTTTACATCGAGACTGGCGACTTGTACAAGGCCGCCAAGCTGGCTGGAATGCCGCTAGACGAGTTCAACCAGCTGAGGATAAGACTTAGAATACCAGTAGTCATCAATTTGTAGCATCGATATGTTTCTTAATAGATTGGGCTCTCTACTCAAAAAGACACTTGTTATTTAGGATATTTGACTTCTGCTACCTCGTCGACGAGGTGGTAGACGAAGTCCGCTCAGAGAGAGCCGTGGAGTTTTTGGCCGAGGGCCTCGCCAGCGGGTTTTTCGTCTTCTACCCATTTAGGCGCGAGTTAGAGCCGCTTGTCCGGCAGATCGTCTCCCTCACAGACCCGCGCATAAGGAGGCTGGACCCGCCCGAGGCATATGCAGTCGCCATAGGGCTTAGAGAAGGCGCCGTAGTCCTCACCGAAAATAAAGGAGCTATAAACGTCAAGTATATAGAAACTTTTAAAAATGTAAAAATTTGGAGGAGTTTAGAGCTACTCCGCCGCGCGGCGGAGCTAGGGTTTATAAACCTTGAAGAAGAGTTAGAAAGGTATGAACGAGAGGCTGGACACAGATTCCCTAGAAAGAGAAGTTAGGGCGAGGGAGGCTGACTGGGAGGCCATAGAGAGGTTGCCTCCGAGGCTTAGGGCATCTGTGAAGTTGTTCATCGAGACTGGCGACATCCGCCTGGCCCAGAGGCTGGCCGGGCTCTCTCTTGAGGAGTTTGTGGAGCTTTTAAGAAGCGTGCGCGTGCCCCCCTTTGTCACCGTGGTGGAATGAGGTGCCTCGACGTCCTCCAGAGGATTTCGGAAGCCAGGTCCGCCATGGATGCCGCAGAGAGGATAGCGTCGCGCAGATTTGAAGAACTTTCAGACGAGGAGTTGTGGGCCTTAAGGTATCAGCTTATTGTTTTAGTCGAGGCTCTCGCCTCTATGTGTATGAAACTGGCAAAGAGGCGGTGGGGCATCATCTACTCCTCATACCGCGAGTGCCTAACAGAAGTAGGGAGGAGGCTGGGCGTCGGTTGCGTAGAGACGCTTAAGGCGCTAGTGGGCTTGAGAAATCTGTTGGTTCATAGGTATTTTCAGGTAGACGACAAGAAAGTTTATGAATCTATAAGATCGGATTTTACTTGTGTAAAGCAGTTTGTCGACGCAGTAGAGGACAATGCGTCCTGTGTATAAAATCAACTTAGAAGAGGTAGTGGATAAGATTAAGCCGCTCCTACTCGGCAGGAGGCTCGCCGTTGTTTTCGGCTCGGCGCTTGAAGGCGGCCTTGTTCACGACGTAGATGTGTTAATAGACGGGTCAGAGCTCGCAGAGGCTTTACGCCTGTCGGCCGGGCTTGAAGAAGTCCTCGGAGTGCCAGTAGACATAGTGCCTGCAGAGGCGGCGCCGCCCTGCCTAGTGGCCGACGCCCTTACCAACGGCGTAGTGGTCGCCGCAGACTGGCAGTACTTCGACGACCTGCTCTACCTCTCAGTAGGCCAGTGCCAGGACTTGTTGATAAAACTGAAAGAAGCCAGCTCCTAGCTACCCGGCTCGGCACACAGCAGATGATCTCCAACACACTGTAGCCTAGAGCCCATGAAGCCGGATTTAGAGATCCAGCCGCAGTATTCGTTAAATTCTTCTAGGGGCTTTCTGTGCGCTTGTTCACGTTTTCGACGTTGTAAAAAAGTTTGTTTTCCCAACACGCCTTGAACGTCAGTCCAGAAGCGCCACCTGCCTCTGGATGTCCCTCGATATCTATTCTTCATGTGCGGTTGCATTGTCGTCAATGA
>JBEULK010000038.1:0-34781 GCA_041287325.1 Pyrobaculum sp.
TTAGAATCAACGACGGCAACCGCTACAAGGTCCTAAGAACTCCGCTGGTTTGTAATACGCCCTTAGGAGGGGGTGGTTCCACAGCTGCAGCGCAGATGCAGGCCTGAAACACATCCCAGGCTGTGGATGTCTTAAATTAGGCATTAGGTACGTCCTGTCGCCTCTTTTTACAAATAACAAACCACACGCCGCGCCACATGCTGCACAAGTCACCGGGGCGGAGAACTCCCCCCGAACAACCGCCTCGTTCTTTGCCTGTTGTAAATACGCGCCTAACTCCGCCACACCGACTGACAAAAAGCTAGTAGTTACCACAAGTTTTGCAAAATCTCTACGTGTTACGCTCATGACTTACTAGAAAAATACAATATTTAAATATTTTATTATTATAAGTGTATACTTAATATAAAAAATGTACACTTCGTATAAACTGTATAAATGCTACTTGTATCGCCGCACGCTGTGGTTCGATTTTTCTACCCGTGCCAAGTATGCGACGTTACGGGCCTAGACGTGCCGTAGCCCGACGTGTTCATCGCCGCAACTGCGCTAGTCTTGGGAGAGGAGTTGTGGACCTAACTCCGACTTCGAGATAAAAACGCGGCTCTGTTAGTTAGGCTTTGTACAAAGTACCTTGAAAAAAGGGTGGGATTAACCAATGACTTTTAAAATGTCTTTTATGGAGATGATGCCGACTACTTTCCCGTCATCCACTACTGGGAGGTGCCTGATGTTGTGCTTCACCATTAGCTCCGCGGCGTCTCTCAAAGTGGCGTTTTTGTTCACCGTAATCGGGTTTGTGTTTACATACTCAGCCACGGGCTTATTTAAGCCGCCGTCTTTTGCCACTATTTTCAACACGTCGCTTTCTGAAATTATGCCTACTAGCTTCCCGCCTTCCACTACTGGGAGGAAGCCAATGTTGTTCTTAGCCATTAACTCAACCGCGTCTCTCAACGACGCGTTTGGAGAAATAGTAATTAACTCCTTTGGAGCGGCGTCGTAGACGCTGAATCTCAACGCCACTTTCTTTTTCAACGCGCTTCTGAGGCCGAGGGCCTCGTTAACTAACTCTCTTGCCTCGACGATGCCGACGGGCTTGCCTCCCTCACACACTGGCACTGCGCGGACGTTGTACTGCTCCAGAGCGACGAACACCTCTGTGACTGGGCTGTGTACGTCTATACAAGGCACCTTCTCTGCGTAGCTCTCGGCCGGCTCGTCTAGTCTGGCCCCCGAGGACAACGCCTTGACGAGGCTCCTAGTTCCAAATATGCCCACGACGCTCCCCGTAAGCACGGCGTATTTAGAGCCGGCGGCTACCAACGCCTTCACCACGTCTCTAATAGGCGTGGTCGCGGGAAGCGTCACAGTCTTCTTAGCAAACTTCTCGGCGGCGAACTCAGCCCAGATCCTCACGCCGAGAGTCTCGGGGCCTTTCAGCGCGTACCACGCGGCCATGATCATCGGCACGACGGTAGACCACAGTAATGTGGACATGTAGATGTTGTGTGTAACTGAGTACAGCCACGTGATGATGAAGGGCGTCAGGCCGCCCGTCACGCCGTAGCCGAGGTTGTATGATAAAGACACAGCCGAGAGCCTAATCCTCGCTGGGAACAGCTCTAAGAGGAAGGCGGACATGGCGCCGCTGTAGCCTATGCCGTTAAATAGAGTCATGGACCAGAAGAGGAGCCAGAGCGCGGTGAGGTCCTTCTGCGGGCCGAACTGGTCGATGAGCCAAAAGGCCACTGGGAACCACAAAGCGTTTCCGTATATGCCGAGGAGGAGGACTGGCTTTCTACCGATCTTGTCCGATATGTAGCCGAACAACGGGTACATCCAAAGCGCGGCGTAGGTTGCGGTGGCGAGCAGAGCGCTGGCCGTCGCCCCGTCTACATACTTCTGGAAACTAGGCCCTACGTAGTAGGTGTTGAACAGCTGGTTTGTATACCATATGGGGCCGTGGGCGCCCACCACCCCTATCCATGCCATCAAGACAAGCGGCAAGTACTTTCTAGAGAAGACCTCCCGCACGGGCGCCGAGGTGACGCGGCGCACCGCCTTAAGCATGGAGAACACCGGCGTCTCCTTGTAGAAGAGGTGCATGAGGAGGGCCACTATAAAGACGACCACGCCGGCCACGATGAAGTTCAGCCTCCAGCCCCACTGGTTATAGGTGCCTGACCCCAGCAACGTGTTGAACAGCCAGATTAGGGCTCCCACTGTGGCCATACCCGCCGGGGCCGTCGTGAAGAGAAAGCCCGTAATGAACCCCCTCCTGTGCTCAGGCACGAATTCGCCTAGATACGTGATGGCGGCGCCGAATCCGCCGCCTAGGGCCAGGCCTTGGATAATCCTCAGCAGAAATACTCCCACAGAGGCCCACAGCCCTATCTGGGCGTAGCTTGGCAGGAGACCTATTCCGAGGGTGCCCGCCAGCATGAGCAACAGAGCTGTGATGAATGCCACCTTGCGGCCGAACTGGTCTCCTATCTTGCCGAACAGAATGGCGCCCAGCGGTCTGAACAAAAAGCCTATGGCGAGCGCCGCGAAGGAGGCCAGCAGCGACGCGATGGGGTCTGCCGGCGGGAAGTACGCCTTGGCCACAGTGCTTGCGAGCAGGGCGTATGTGTAAAAGTCTACCCACTCTAAAAAAGCGCCGCTCCAAGCAACAGCCGCCACTGAGGCGACTTGTCTAAAAGAAACTTGGACGCTCATGCTTTCTCAATCTCCGCCTTTAGTTCTTGATACGCCTTCTTCGCCTCCTCGACAGATGTCTCGTCTTCTAGCGTCGTCACGTCGCCCAGCTGAGCGCCGGTGGCCACTGCCTTGAGCAGGCGGCGCATTATCTTGCCGGAGCGGGTCTTGGGGAGCTTTGTGACGAAGAATATATGCGCCGGCTCTGCGATGGGGCCTATGGTGGAGCGGACGTGGGCCCGCAGTTCCTTCCTGAGGTCGTCTGTGGGCTGTACGCCTTGTTTCAAAACCACGAATGCGATGGGCACTTCTCCCTTTATGGGGTCCGGCACGCCCACCACCGCAGCCTCGGCCACAGCCTTATGCCCCACCAACGCGGACTCAAGCTCGTAGGTGCCCAGCCGGTGGCCCGCTACTTTTATCACCTCGTCGGCCCTTCCCAGCACCCAGATATAGCCGTCTTTGTCCTTTATGGCGTAGTCGCCGGCGTAGAACATGCCGGGGAACCTAGACCAGTAGGTCTTGATGTACCGCTCTGGGTCTCCCCAAATGCCGTGCAGCATGCCGGGCCACGGCCTTTTGATTACCAAGTACCCCCTGACGCCCGGAGGCGCGGGCTTGCCCTCGTCGTCTACCACGTCTGCCTCTATGCCAGGTAGCGGCGGCCCGTTTGTGCCGGGCTTCATGGGCACTAGGTAGAGGCCGGGGGCGTGGCTTATCATAATACCGCCGGTCTCAGTCATCCACCAAGTGGAGGCGATGGCCACCTTCTCGCCGCCTAAGACGCGGTACGCCCACCTCCACGCCTCTGGGTTTATCGGCTCGCCGACTGAGTTGATTATACGCAGGGTAGACAAGTCGTGTCTCTTAGGCCACTCCTCGCCGTACCTCATAAACATTCTAATAGCCGTGGGCGAGGTGTATAGGATAGTTACTCCGTACCTCTCTACTATGGCCCACCACCTGTCTGGTTGCGGGTAGTCGGGGGCGCCTTCGTATATCACCTGCGTGGCGCCTGTTAACAACGGGCCGAGGACCACGTACGAGTGGCCGGTGACCCAGCCGATGTCCGCCGTACACCAGAATACGTCGTCATCTCTCATGTCGAAGACCCACTTCATGGTGGCGTATACATGCACCGCCCAGCCGCCAGTGTCGTGGACAATGCCCTTAGGCTTTCCTGTGGTGCCCGAGGTGTACAAAATGAAGGACGGGTGTTCGCTTTCTATAGGCTCCGGCTCGATGTAGACGGTTGGCTTAATGCCTTGCATAAGCTTGTTCCACCAATAGTCTCTCCCCTCTGTCATCGGAGTGTCCTTAAGCCCCAGTCTTGGGAAGACTATTACGTGTTCCACCCCGGAGACCTTTTCTAGCGCTGAGTCGACCACTTCTTTCAGCCTCACTACCTTGCCCCTCCTCCAGAAGCCGTCGGCTGTAATTACAATCCTAGACTGCGAGTCGTTTATACGCTCGGCCAAGGCCTCGGCGGAGAAGCCTGAGAACACCGCGCTCGTAATCGCGCCTATCCTCCAAGCGGCTAGCATGGCGATGGGGAGCTCCGGGATCATCGGCAAGTAGAGCGTAATCCTGTCGCCTTTCTTAACGCCGAAATTGTGTTTTAACATATACGCCACTTTATTTACTTCGCGGAAGAGGTCGTAGTAAGTCAGCTTCCTCCCCTCTGTTGCGTATCCATTTTCGTCAACCGGCTCCCCCTCCCACTCAATTGCCAACTTGTTCTTACGCCACGTCTTGACGTGCCTGTCAACAGCCAGGTAAGAGAGGTTAAGCCTCCCCCCGACAAACCACTTGTAAAACGGCGGGTTAGAGGCGTCTAGAACTTTATCCCACGGCCTAAACCACTCAAGCTCCTTTGCAACGCTCTCCCAAAAAGCTTCGAAGTTCTGCAAAGTCTGGGCATGGAACTTCCAATACGCGTCAATAGGCGTGTACCTATTCTGCCACTTATCGTTCATTATATATTCATCAAAAGGTAATTCTCCTTCTTTCTCAGTAGTCTTTGATACCATAGACAGAGAAAATTTACAGATTTAAAAATATTTTTACAATTGAAAATTATAATCAAAAATTATAATTATAAATTAATACAGTTTTTAAAGCGAAATTTGCTTTAACACTAGGAAGAAGAATATTTTACATTCATGTAATATAAACTAACCGTCATGTAAATAGACTAATACAAAAGTTATATTTAGTATATACTTGATATACATACACAATTATTAAAAAGCTTCGGCGGCTTTCGACTTTTAACTAACTGCCTTTATTACGTCGTTTAGTAAGGCGTAAGAGGTCTCCTCCTTACCAGCTCCCTTTCCTCTTACTAGTATTGTGTTTATGTTTGTCTTGATTTCGACGGCGTTCATGGTGTAGTCCACGTGTAGGGGGTCGTCTGGCGGAAGCCTCGTGGGGCCGACCCATGCCTCTCTGCCGCGGAGGACCGCCACGTACCTAGTCACAGGGCCTAGGGGCTTGAGCGGCTCTCTCTTCACCTCATGCAGAGTTAGGGGGATCCCCAACGTGTTTGCCACTATTACGAGCTTCGCCGCGGGGTCCACCCCCTCTAGGTCTAGACGCGGGTCTGGCTCAAGTAGGCCTCTCTCCCTTGCCTCCTCCACCGCCTTTTCAAAAGAGACGCCGTCTTTATATACTCTGGTCATTATGTAGTTTGTACTGCCGTTTAAAATGCCGCGGATCTCCTCCACTGACTGAGGCGGTATTCCCCTTAACAAGTCCACGAGGGGGGTCCCCGCCATTACTGTGGCCTTGTAGTACACCGGCTTGCCTGCAAATTCGGCGAATTTTAAAGCAAGCGGAGCTTTGTTCGCCGTAACTACTGCAATACCCCTCCTCAGCGCCTTTTTGTAAAGCGACACAGAGGGCTCCCCCGTCTCGTAGTTAGGCGGAGAGACATCCACCACAACCTGGGCGTGTTCTAAGGCCTCGTCTAACGACGCACGCCTCCCTACGCCGCTGGAGGAGGCCCCTCCTCGAGGAGACGCCGTAAGCCTCTCTATCTCGTCGGCGGTGAAGCCTTCTTTTTTCAAGACTCCTCCTCCTGAGTCGAACACAGCTACTATTTTCAAACTTGTCTTTGCGTATAATAATTTGGCAAACGTCCTCCCCACCCCGCCGAACCCGAACAACAAAATCATGAAGAGATGAACAACTTGTTTTTAAAATGTCAACTGCAAATGTGCCTACTCTTTACACAGCTCTCCCAGATACGCCGCCTCCTCCGCGGCATTTAGTAAATCGGCTATTCTCTTGGCCAGCCAGCAGAAGTCTCTCAACGCCGCCTTTTTGTCAGGGTATATCGACATCACCCCCTCGGGGTCGGGGCCGTTGTATTGAAACTGGTGAAGGGCGAGGGCTACGTACCCCTCTTTCTTCAACCCCAGCGCCGAGGCAACTTCTTTTAACACTCTCGTGGGCATGTAGGCAATTATCTTGTCTACATCTCTCCACCTCGTCTTTAACTCATGGCGCCTCTCGCCGGCCAGCGCGGCGACGTAGGATTTAAAGGCTTGGAAAAGCTTCCCCGCCGCATTTCTCAAATAGCCCTCTCTAGCCAATATAAGCGCCAGCTTGAGCTCAGCCTTTGCCTCGGCCTTCCTAGACTCCACATAAGCCCGGAGGTCTCGCCACGGCTTTTCTAAAACTACGTCCACAAGCGAAGATGCAACTCTTTTAAAAAGTCTTGGCCATTAGCTCTGCTGTTAACACCGAGTTCCCAGCGGCGCCTCTGATGGTGTTGTGGCCCAGGACTACAAAGGCCAGCTTCTTAGGACTTAGTTTTCTAATCCTGCCCACCACCACGGCCATCCCCCTCCCCTCTTCTCTATCCAGCCGCGGTTGCGGTCGGTCTACTTGCGGCCTAACCACCACTGGCCTCGGGGGCGCTGTGGGAAGCCCCAGCTCTTGCGGCGGGCCTTTGAACTTGGACAAGACCTCGGCGATGGCTCCGGGGTCGAAGTCTTTCTCGGTGTCTACGTAGACTACTTCGGTATGTCCGTCTAATACAGGGACGCGGGTGGTGGTGGCGTATATCTCAAAGTCTTTTTTCAGAATTTTCTTCGTCTCGGCGACTACCTTCTCCTCCTCGCCTCGTATGTAGGGGATTAAGTTGTCTATAATCGCCACAGAGGGGACCCCGGCGTAGCCTGCGCCAGACAGCGCCTGCATGGTGGTGACGTGCACCGCTCTTATGCCCCATTCGTCTAAAATCGGCTTTAGGGGGAGGTTTAATATTGTCGTGGTGCAGTTGGGCTTTTTCACCACGGCCCCCCTCCACCCCCTCCTCTGGCGCTGGGCTTCTAACAGCTTGAGGTCTTCTGGGTTTACCTCGGGTATCACTAGAGGCACGTCGGGGTCCATCCTCATGTTGCTAGAGTTGGACAAGACGACGAGTCCCCTCTCTGCCAGTTGTGGCTCTATTTTCGACGCCACTTCGCTTGGCAACGCCGAGAAGACGAAGTCCACTTTGGGCACCTTGTCGACGTCTAGCTTCTCAATCTTCATATCAGCCACCGAGGGGGGCGGAGGCTCTTCTAACACCCACCCCACTTCAGAGAGCCTCTTCCCGGCGCTTTTTTCAGAGGCGGCGAGGCCCGCCACCTCAAACCACGGGTGGCTCGCCAGGAGTTGTACATACCGCTGCCCCACCAGCCCCGTGGCTCCGAGTATATATACCTTTAGGCGGTCCATGCTTAGAACTTCCTATTTATATAATATGGTTTAATTAATAACTCGTGGGCCTGCCTGGGGGGGATGTTTAATTTTACAGAATATCGTCCTACTGGGACTCCGCCTAGTTTAGACGCCTCCTCTGCCGCGATGCCCACTACGCAGCTCATCTGCCAGCACCTCGTCACTATTTTGTAGGGAGGCGGCGAGAAGAAGTGCCCGATTAAAGTGCCTCTGCTCTGGTAGCTTCTTACCTCCACCGCCATGCCGCCGCTTTCTAACACCGGCTGGAAGGTCCGCGGGTGGAAGTTTTTGGCTCCCACCGTCGCCGCCTCCAGCGCCTCGTAGATAGACAAGAGGGGGAGGACTTCTGCGTCTTCCACCTCCCTGGGGTCCGCCGTCATTACCCCCGGCGCGTCTGTCACCAGCGACACCTTCCTAGCCCCTATCTCCCTGCCGATGTAAGTTGCCGTGAAGTCGCTACCGCCTCTGCCCACCGTGGTGAACCTCCCCTCGGGGTCTCTCCCGATGAAGCCGGTTACCACGTCCACCGCCTCTGCCGTTTTCAGCTCTTCTTTGTGGTCTAGGCGGGTGGGGTTGGCGTTGCCGTAGTTAGAGTCTGTGGAGACGGGGGCGATGTAGAGCCTTGTCTTGACTCCTTTTTTCTCTAAGACTCCGTGTAGAATCGTGGCGGACAGCCTCTCGCCGAAAGAGGCGTAGTAGTCGGAGACCCACGGATCTTTCGGGAGCTTGAGCGCCGCCTCCAGCTCCTTCAAGAGGGGGGCCACCCTCTCCTCTACTGATAGGGCCCTGGCTATTGAGACGTGGCGGTGCCACACTTCTTCGTACATGAGGTAGCTCCTAGTCTTGTACAACTCGAGCAACATGTCTGTGACGCCCTTCACCGCCGAGACTACCACCACTGGGGGCGTCTTGTAAGACGAGATGAACTCAGCCGCTTTGACGAAGTCGCCTGCGCTTCGTAGGAGAGACCCCCCGATCTTAACTACAGGCCTCATACCTCGGCCAAGGCGCCTGTGGTTATCTGCGCCACTTTTACCTCTGCTCTGAGGCCTTCTTCTGCATATGCCCTCTCGACGGCGGCTCTGACTCCGTCGCTGTGTTTGTCGTCGACTAGGGCAACCACCGACGGCCCCGCGCCGGATATTGCAAATCCCATGGCGCCTGCCTCTAGGGCGTACTTTTTTACTCTGGCGTAGCCATGTACATAAGGAGCACGCGCCGGCTCTACCACCTCGTCAGTCATCCCGGCGGCCACCAGCCTCGGGTCTGACTTCGCGAATCCCGCCACCAAGGCGGCTACTCTGCCGAGCTGGGCCACGTATGTGCGGAAGGGCACTGCGGAAGGCAACACGCTCCTCATAAGTTTAGTTTTCTCAGGTATGGGGGGGACGTCGGGGACCCCCACCACGAATAACAACTTCGGCCTAAAGGCGACTACCTCGAGAGGCCTCTGAGAGGCGATGACCACGGCCCCCCCGAGCGCCGCGCCGGCCACGTTGTCAAAATGAGGCGCCCCAGCCGCCGCCACCTCGCCCATGCCAGCAGCTTCCACCACGAGGCGGGGGTCTGCCCTTAGCCCGGCCTCTCTTAGAAAAGCGGCCAGCGCCGCCACTGCTGAGGCTCCGCTACTCCCCAGTCCCCTGGCCAGCGGTATTTTGTTGTCCACCTCCGCTTCCACATGCCGACATACGCCCAGAGACTTGAACAAATGTTGAAACGCCTCGGCCACGGTGTTTCTAGGCCCGGGGTCGTGGCCCTTGAACTTTACCGCCACTCCGCAGCCTTGTTCCACAGTTACGTACGCCTCTGCGTAGTAGGCGTCGTGCGCCGCCGCCACTACGTCGAAACCTGCGCCGAGGTTTGCGCTGGTAGAGGGCGCCCTCATTTTTCCAACAACGCCGCTAACTCATCTGCGTTTCTGACCTCAACTGCCTCTATTTCAACCACGTCTGGGTCCTTTAGAGCGTGTCCAGTGACCACGGCGACGACAGTCCCCGGCAAGTCGAGCTTTAGAGCCGCTGCCACCGACGCCGCTCCCGCGGGCTCGGCGCCGAGGCCGTCCCCCGCCGCGAGGAGCCTCTGAGTTTTTAATATTTCTCCGTCCGACACGGCTACGAAGAACCCCCCGGACTCCCTCACGGCGGCCATCGCCTTTGGCCAGTTTATAGGTCTTCCTATCTTAATCGCCGTCGCCACAGTCTCGGGCTCGTCTACGAATATCGGCTCTTGGCGCCCCATCTCCCAAGCCTTCGCCAGGGGGGCCGCCCTCTCTGCTTGCACTCCAACCATTTTGGGAAGTTTTTTACAGAGGCCGAGCTCTGCCAGTTCTTTAAAGCCCTTCCAAATAGCCGAGATGTTCCCCGCGTTGCCCACGGGCACGACCACGTAGTCCGGGCAACCTAGCTCTTCGTATATTTCAAATGCCGCAGTCTTCTGCCCCTCTAGCCTCCAGGGGTTAAAGCTGTTTAGGGGATAGGCGTACCTCGTGCCGTAGTTTACCACGTACTCTAAAGCCTTGTCGAACAAGCCGTTGATCATGACAAGCTCGGCGCCGTGAAGCGCCGCCTGCACCAGCTTGCCCCGGGCCACGTTTCCCCTAGGCAGAACCACGTAGCACTTCATCCCAGCCCTTGCAGCATACGCCGCCGCAGATGCGGCGGTGTTGCCAGTGGACGCCACTACTACTTTGTTGGCTCCCGCAAGCTTGGCCGCAGTGACTCCCAGCGCCATGCCCCTGTCTTTAAAACTGCCCGTGGGGTTCGCCCCGTCGAATTTAATATAGAGCCCTTGTTTTAGGTTAGATGGTATCAGGGGGGTCTGGCCCTCGCCTATTGTAACCCCCGACTTTACGGGGAGCATGGAGGCGTAGCGCCAAACCCCCCTGCCCTTGGGAGCCCAGTATTTGTCGTGGACTTCTACTTCTAGTAGGCCTCCACATTTAGGACATCTATATAGACGGAAGTTTGGAGCATATCTGGCGCCGCAGTTTACACAGCGCAAACTAGAACTGTCCCCGAAATCCCCGCCATGCTACCCATAAATTGCATGTTTTTAAACTTTTCAAGGAAAAAGTTTATATATGGAACTATGTGAGGGGGCATGGACCTGGGACCAGAGGGGAAAGTGGGGCGATTTACATCGTTACAGACAGCTCCACAATATCTGAAAAGTATATAGCAGACGCGTTAGCCTCTAGAGGCCGCAAGGCCGAGATTATAAACATCTCCGAGATGCCCATCCACGCTATATACGGGCTTGTCATCATCCGGATACAGAACCCCTACACTGCTGTGGCCTACGCCTCGCTTGTAGAAAAGAGCATAAACAGCGCCCAGTCGATATACGCCGCTTTGAATAGGCTGACTTGGATCCCCAAGTTCGGCCCTCCCTACGCCGTCGTCTCTGCTGACGTAGCTGTGGAGAAGGTGGAGTTAGAAAAGCCCTGGATGCTGCTCACCGCGTGGCGCCTTGGCCTAGATGGCGCCGTGACCAGCGTAGAGGGGGCTAAAAGCGTCTTAGAACACCGGCTGTATATGAGGAACCCGTTGGCTAAGGCCAGCGTCTTGATCCCCAGGCCCCGCCGCACAGTGACTATCTACGCCACTGAGAAAAACGCAGAGGGATTGGCGGCGGAGGTCTTGCGCTTCCTAGGCCTAAAATACGCCAGGGTGACCCTCGGAGACTACGGAGGGAGGTTCTACGTCGTCGACGTAGACCCCGTGCCGCCTATAGAAAACAGACAAGAGGCCGAGTTGCTGGCAGAGGCGATATGAAGGTCTGTATAGTAGGCGCCTCTGGGTTCACCGGCGGGGAGCTGTTGCGGATACTGCTTCAACACAGCGGCGTGGAGGTGACTTGCGCCACGTCGAGGAAGTTCAAAGGCGAGTATGTGTACAGAGTACACCCCAACCTCAGAGGCCTCACTCAGTTGAGGTTTGTAGAGCCCACCGTAGACGCGGCGTTGAAAGCCGACGTGGTCTTCTTAGCGTTGCCGCATGGAGAGTCTGTGAAGTGGGTGCCTAAGCTTTACGAGTCTGGCGTCGCCGTGTTTGACCTCAGCGCAGATTTTAGGCTGAAAGACCCCAACGCATACGTAGAGTGGTACAAGTGGCCCCAGCCCCACCCGTACCCCGACTTGTTAGCAAAGGCTGTGTACGGACAGCCAGAGCTCCACAGGTCTGAGCTAGTGGGGGCGAGGCTGGTGGCCGTGCCCGGCTGCATGTCCACCGCCTCGATTCTCATGCTGGCCCCCCTGGCTAAGTACGGACTGCTCGGCGGAGTTCCGCCTGTTATAGATGTAAAGATTGGGTCAAGCGGGGCTGGGGCCGAGGGCTCTGTGGTGGACCTCCACAGTTTTAGGACGTATGTGGTCAGGCCCTACGAGCCAGTGCACCACCGCCACATCGCCGAGATAGAGCAAGAGCTCAGCTGGCTTGCTGGGAGGCAGATAAAAGTGGCCTTTACTCCCCACGCCGTTGATTTAGTGAGAGGCATATTCGCCTCTGGGCACGTCTACGTAGAAAAACTGCCCGCCGAGGCAGACATGTGGAAGTACTACCGGTCTATGTACGGAGACTCAAAGTTTATCCGCGTGGTGAAAGACCGCCTCGGCATCTCCCGCTACCCCAACGTGAAGTACGTGCTGGGGTCAAACTTCGTAGACCTAGGCTTTGAGCTCGACCCGAGGCTGAATAGGATTGTGACCTTCTCAGCCATAGACAACTTAGTGAGAGGAGCCGCGGGCCAGGCGGTGCAGGCGTTTAACGTCGCCTTCGGCTTCCCCGAGGACGAGGGACTCCGCTACATACCCCTGGCGCCTGTATGATTGTCGTAAAAATAGGCGGCTCGGTGGCTTGTAAAGACTTGTCTAAGGCTGTGGCGGACTTGGCTAAATTCGCCGACCGCGCAGTGGCTGTCCACGGAGGGGGTTGCTTGGTCAACGAACTTATGAGAAAGATGGGGCTCCAGCCCAAGTTCCTCACACACCCCGGCGGGGTGGTGAGCCGTTATACGGACTGGGAGACTTTACAAGTATTTGTAATGGCCATGTCGTGGATAAACAAGCAGATAGTGGCGTCTCTCACCGCGTTGGGAGTAGAGGCCGTTGGGCTCACGGGAGCCGACGGCGCCGTGGTAAAGGCTAGGCGCAAAGAGAAAGTCGTCGTGGTAGACGAGAGGGGGAGGCAGAGGGTGGTAGACGGCGGCTACGTGGGAAGAATAACTGAAGTAGACGTGAAAAAGCTGGCTCCTCCGCCTCTGAAGGTGCTGGCGCCTATAGCCGTGTCTGAGAAGGGAGAGTTGCTCAACGTCGACGGCGACCAGCTGGCCTTTGAGACGGCGGTACGCATCGGCGCAGAGAAGTTGATTATACTCAGCGACGTGGACGGCTTGTTGATAGGAGGCAGGGTGGTTCCTAGAATCACCGCAGACGAGGCTGAGGCGCTGTCTAAAAGCGACGAGGTGAGGGGCGGGATGAAGAGGAAGTTGCTCATGGCTGCGGAAGCCGCGAGGAAGGGGGTTGAGGTGGTTATTTCAAACGGACTCGTGGAAGCCCCCATAGCAACGGCGCTCGGAGGCGCTGGTACACACATTGTAAAGAATTTATAGTTTGATATCTAAGTTTATAAAGAATACTAAGAAGAGTTAAGTTTATAAACCATGAAAAAACGACACATATGGCAAGCCAAAAACTTGTAGTGACGTGCAAAGTCTGCGGGACGGAGTTCGAGCTCCCCGAAGACGTAATGGACGGGGAAATTGCCAGTTGCCCTACCTGCGGGGCGAGGTACATCGTGAGGCTTAAGGGCGGCTCGGTGATTCTCGAAGAGTTTAAAGGCGACGTCGAGGACTATGGCGAGTAAATCGGGGCGAGTAAGATAGTCCTCGCCTACTCCGGCGGGCTTGACACTACTGTAGCCATAAAGTGGCTAAGTGAGAAGTTCGGCGCGGAGGTTTACACAGTAACAGTAGACGTCGGTCAGGAGGAAGATTTTTCAAAAATTGAAGAAAGGGCCTACAAGGCTGGGGCAAAACAACACTTCTACATAGACGCCAAGAGGGAGTTTGCCGAGGAGTACGTGGCCAGGGCGATTTTAATGAACGGCATGTACGAAGGCATGTACCCGCTGGGCACAGCCCTGGCGAGGCCGTTAATAGCTGAGAAGGTGGTAGAGGTGGCGCGCCGCGTTGGCGCAGACGCGGTTGCGCATGGATCAACTAGCAAGGGCAACGACCAGGTGAGGTTTGACGTCACTGTGAAGGCCCTTGCCCCCGACTTAAAAATCGTAGCGCCAGCGCGTATATGGGGCATGACGAGGGCCGATGAGATTGAATACGCAAAGAGACACGGCCTGCCCATCGGCGATGAGCATAAGAAGTTTAGCATAGACGACAACCTCTGGTCCCGGTCTATAGAGGGGGGGCCTCTAGACGGCCCCATGGAGGAGCCTCCTGAGGAGGCGTTTAAGTGGACAGTTTCGCCAGAGAAGGCGCCTAACGAGCCCACTTACTTGACTATAGGCTTTGAGAAGGGGCTACCTACCTCAATCAACGGTGAGAAGATGGACTTGGCAAAGCTTGTGACGGCGCTGAACCACATCGGGGGCGCCAACGCAGTGGGGAGGATGGACCACGTGGAGAACAGGCTTGTGGGCTTCAAAAGCAGAGAGGTGTACGAAGCCCCCGCCGCCGTCATACTCTACCACGCACACGTAGACTTAGAAAAGCTAGTCCTCACCCCCCGGGAGCTTAGGTTTAAACACAACGTGCTCGACCCCCAGTGGGCCGACTTGGTATACCAAGGCCTCTACGTAGAGCCTCTCCGCGAGGCTCTGGAGGCAGCCGCCTCGACGATGGAGAAGTGGGTCACCGGAGAAGTCCGCGTAAAACTTTACAAGGGCGCTATTTGGGTGGTGGGAAGAGAATCTCCCTACGGAGGCTACAGCAAAGAACTAGCCGACTATTCCAGAGGCTGGTACCCCACAGACGAAGAGGCAAGAGGCTTTATCGAAATGTGGAGCCTGCACTCCGTCACTGCTAGGAAAAGAAGGAACTCCCCACAGCACTAGATGCATAAAAATTCGTTAACTAAATATTAGTTGCTATTATTAAAAACTTGAAAAATTACTTTTTCATTAAAATTGATTATTTAAATTAATATCTTATGCCGTTCGAATTATATAATCTATATATGTTGGAAGGGTTTTTATATTAGATTTTTTTCTAGGGGCGATGGGGCAACGCTCTATCGTATGTCCGAACTGCAAAAAACCTGTAAAGCCGGTGGAGTGCGGGCGGAAGATCCAGTCAAAGAGATACGTACTCGTGACGTATTGCTGTCCAAAGTGCGGCGCTGAACTAATTACAGAGAGACTAGAGGTTGCGACCTAATTAAGTCCATCGGCGAGGTTTTTACCTAGTTTTAAACGTCCTACAATAGTTTTAACGCCGTAGCGGCGCATTAGGCAAGCATTCCACACGTATTATCGGCAAACCTCCTTTAGGTCTTCATCGCCAGGCGAGCGTCACAACGCGGCAAGTTGATATGTGCAAAAGCGCTAGTTAGCAGTTAACAAACCGACTCTCTTAACGGCGTTTTGGCAAGTCGCCCGCCAGGAAGCAAGTCTCCTCTCTGCCCCAGCTCTGCCAGCCATACTCCGAGCTCTTTCGCCTTCTCCACGGCGGCTGGGCGGGCCACTAGGCAGTACAACATCTTCACAATCCTGTCTTGGAATCTGTCTGGCCACCTCGCCGCCTCCTCTACCCTCGCGGCGAGGCGCTCCACGACGTTAGGCCCAGCCCTGACCTTGGCCTCTCCCACCACAGCCGCGTAGTACACGTCGAATTCGCACTCCTCGTTGAGGAAAAATCTCTCCGGCTCACGATGCCCCCTGCCTAGAAAGCCATTACCCAATCCTAAGCCTCCTCAAGAGAGACCATAACTCTCTCCAACTGCTCCTTAGTAGTTTGTGGCTACGTTTATTGCCACTTCGCCGTCGACGGGCTATGGCCAGCCTCCTCTGAAGAGAGGATTACCTCGGCTAGTTCTCTTCCGTCGCCTCTAAAAGCCTCTACATCGACCTCTCTGAACTCTCCTATCTGGCAAGGCGGCGGAGATCCACACATACAACGCCTTTTAAAGATGAATTCGACGTGTATTATTTAAAGGTGGATGTTTTTGGCGTTATGTCTTTTTACCGTTCTTGGATCGGTGGGGGCGGGGACTTGGTGAAGAGGTATACGTCCAGTATGAAAGACGACGTTGAAATTGCAGAGGAGGTGGTGAAGGTGTTGAAGGCGCATGTGTCGCATCTCGCCGAGGCGGGGGCTGTGCCTAGGGAGGCTGCCGAGGCTATTATAAAGACGTTAGAAGAGGCTGATCTTGAAGAGGTTCTTAAGGGCGATTTTGAAGACATACACGAAGCCTTGGAGAAGTATGTAATTGACAAACTCGGCGAGGACGTGGGGGGATGGCTTGGCTTGGGGAGGTCGCGTAACGACCACGTCGCCGCAGCTATTAGGCTAGCCGCTTTGAGGAAGCTGGGGGAGCTCCGGAGGAGGCTGGCAGGGCTTAGGTGCGCCTTGGCTAAGAGGGCTTTGGAGTACGCAGACTGCGCGATGCCTAGTTTTACACATTTCCAGCCTGCCCAGGTGGTCACCTTTGGCCACTACCTCCTTTCGCTTGATGGGCTAGTAGAGGATTTCTCAGAGGCGCTAGGCGGCGTCGAGGCTATTTTTAAAAAGTCCCCCCTAGGCGCGGGACCTGCGGGCGGGGTTAAGACGCCTATAGACAGGCGGCGCTTGGCAAAGCTAGCAGGTTTTGACGGCGTTGTGGAAAACGCTCTCTACGCGTCGGGAGGCCGCTTCTTCGCGGCGGCGCTGGCCTCTCTCGTAGCCGCTTTCCTAGCCGAACTGTCTAGGTACTTGGACGATTTCATCCGCTGGAACAGCCCCGTGGTTGGATACGTGAAGGCCCCCGACGACCACGTCTCGACGAGCTCCATAATGCCCCATAAGAGGAACTTGGTAACGCTGGAGGTTTTCAGGGCCCGGTGCGCAGAGGCCGTGGGCCACGCCGCGGCTCTCCAAGGGGTCTTGCTGAGAGTGGGGGCTGGCTACAGCCTAGACCTCCAAGAGGCCACTCGCCACCTGTGGACAGTGCTAAACATCGCGTTGGAGGGGACGGAGGTGTTGAAAGACTTTGTAGAAAAGATGTCTTTTGACTGTCTAAGGGCTAGGCAAGACGCGGAGAGGTTCTACTCAACTTCGTCAGACACTGCCGAGGCGTCGTCGCTGGCGGGCACGCCGTTTAGAAAGGCGTATTTCCAACTGGCGCGGGAGATCAAGGAGGGCGCCGCCAAGTTGTTGTCCGTAGAGGAGGCGTTGAAGAGGCCCACCGAGGGGTCGGCAAATCCCGACGAGGTGAGGCGCGCCGCCTCACGTAGGCTTGTCTTCTGCCGTCCCCCCGCCTTTTAGCAGTTGGTCTATTACGCGCACAGCCTCCTCCTCTGTGCCGCACTCCACAAGCTGAGTCTTGGCGTAGCCCGGCTTCGCCGATTGCACCTCTTCTACGCATAAGACGACGCCCCTCCTCGTGGGATGGGCAACCACGTCTATATACGCCCTGGCGAGGCCGGCGGCTAGGGCCTCTGTGAGTACTACTACTTCTCCGTCTTGGAAAAACAAGGCTAATCTCAAGTGGCGATGGCCGGTGGGCACCGCGGCGACGACTTTAATTAGTCTTTTCTCCACCCAGGGCGTATAAGACGAGGAATATAAGTATTGGGTAGGCGATGAGCCTTTCCAAGCCGCCTATCCCCAGAGGCGTCTGCACCCGGGGGATGAACAGGCCCAGCGCTATTAAAGAGACTGCGCCTAGGGCCGCGCCCAGCGGCTTGTATACTCCGCCCCTCTTTGCCCCCATGATTATTACAGCAACTCCGCCGAGGAGAAATGTAATAAGTGCAGAAATTCCGTGGGGCATGCCGTAGTCCTCTGGGAATATTCCAACCCCCACTGCGCCGAGGGCGGCTACTGCCAAAACCGCCGCCCCCGCCTTCCCTAGCTCTTTTCTTAAGAGGTAAGCCGCTATAAGGCCCAATATGCCGAGCAACGACACGCTGGTGTTAAACAAAGCGGCCGTCGGGGCCTTCAAGGCTCCTAAGTCGCTTATGTAGTTGCGAAGCGGGTCGTATCCCGGGTAGAGTCTTTCTGCTAATAACATAGAAATTATAAATTGAAGAGATGCTATTAATAAAATAGCTCTTCCCAAACTCATAAAGAGATACAAATTAGTGTTTTTTAAAAATTTTTTATTTTTTGTGTCTTTTGGTATTACGGGATTTAGTTTTTAAACACCGTCCATGCGGGTCCACGTGGGGCTCTCAGTAGAGCTTAAAGACGTGTCTGTGAAATACGGCGATTTTTTAGCCTTGAAAAACGTAAATCTGTACGTCGAGGCCGGCGAGGGTCTCGTCATCCTAGGCCCCTCGGGGTCTGGCAAGTCTACTCTCCTCAGGGCAATCGCCGGGCTGACGCCCATCTCAAGCGGCAAGATACTCATAGGAGGTGTAGACGTGACGAACTTGCCCCCCGATAAGAGGAAGTTGTCAATGCTCTTCCAAGACCTCGCCCTTTTCCCCCACCTCAACGTCTTTGAAAACGTGGCCTTTGGGCTAAGGCTTAGGAAACTGCCAGAGGAGGAGATTAGGCGTAGGGTAAAGTGGGCCCTTGAGCTAGTCCGCCTAGACCCATCTGCCTTCATGGAGAGGAGAATTCACCAACTCTCAGGCGGGCAGCAACAGAGAGTAGCCCTTGCCCGCGCCCTGGTCGTAGAGCCCGAGGTCCTCCTCCTAGACGAGCCCTTCAGCCACGTAGACCTCGATATAAAAAACCAACTGCTAGAAGAATTGAAGGTGTTGCACAACAAGTTGGGCTTCACCCTCATATACGTCACGCACGACCGGTTCGAGGCGGTGGAGATAGGCGACAAGGTGGCTCTTGTAAAAGACGGTCAGGTGGCGCAAGTTGGCAGGCCCTACGAGTTGTACAAAAAGCCGAGGAATAGGTTCGTAGCCGAGTTCTTCGGCGAGGCCAACGTCATCCCCGCCAAGATGCTTGGCATCAACAAGGATGGCTACGTCGTGGTGCGGCCGGAGGACGTGGTAATCGGAGGCAACGCCACCTACAAGCTAAGGGGAGGCGTAATAGACGTCACGTTTCTATGGCATTACCTCAAAGTGGAGATTCAGACTAACGGATACGTCTTTAAGGCATACGTGGATTTAGACACCCCGGTGTCTGTGGGAGACGTGGTGGAGTTCGGCTTCGACATGAAAGACGTATACGTAGTTGAAGAATGATCAGAAAAGTAGCCTTGGCGTCGTTCGCCGCCGTCGTCTTGCTTTTCTACATCCCCTTCCTCGCCTTGGGGTACTACATCACAGAGGGGGGCGCCTTGACTCTCCCCCCGCCGACGACGCTGGCCACCACTTTCCTCTTGGCGGCGGCCACCGCAGTGGTGTCTATTGTAGTTGCCTACCCGGCTGCGTACTACCTCGCAAAGCGGGGCACGGAGCTTGAGTTCGCCATGTTGGTAGCCCCGCTGTGGATTGGGACTCTCTTAAAGGCCTATTCGTTGCTGGTGCTGTTCTCTATCGTGGAGAGGCTGACCGGCGTAATCTTGTGGGGAACCGCGTTGGGGGTCCTCGTGGGGATGGTGTACGAGTACTTGCCTTACGCCATTCTTACTCTCTACGCCGCCGTTGAGAAGCTGAGCGAGACTCCTGTAAACGCGGCGAGGGTGCTGGGGGCCTCAAGGCTCCAGGCCTTTTTGCGAGTAGAGCTGCCGCTCACCATGCCGGGCGTAGTGGCCGCGTTTGTTGTAGTGTTCTTATTCGCAATGGGCGAGGTGATAATGCCCGCGGTCCTGGGCGCTTGGAAGGTGTACACTTTTGGAAGCTACGTGTGGGACCTCTACTTCAAGGCGAGGGATTTCTTCAACGGTAGCATCATGTCTATGTTCTTGGCGGCCTTCTCGCTACTGGCCACCTACGTCGTGATGCGGACTGTGAGGTCTGTCTCAATATGAAGGCGCTGAGGGTATACACGTGGCTTCTCATCGCCGCGTTGTACCTCCCCATCGCAGTCATTGTAGCCTTGTCTTTTAACGGCAGCAAGTTGCCCTGGGTGTGGGGCGGGCTGACCCTTAAGTGGTATGAAAAACTGTTTTCCTGGGGCGACGCTTGGAAGGCAATATTTAACAGCTTGGTAATTGCAGTGGCGGTGGGCGTCACGGCCACGTTCCTAGGCATATTCATGGCGTATGTCCTTAGGGAAGACCGATACCTCGCAGTGTCTCAAGGCGCGATGGTGATGCCAGAGGTTTCCGAGGCCCTCGCCTTCGCCGCCGCGCTGTGGCTGGCTAAGAGCTACTCGGGCTTAGACCTCTTCGGACCGGTGGGGGTCTTCTTGGCCCACTTGGCGTATACCCTGCCCATGGCTCACGTAATGCTCGCCCCGTACATGTCTTATGTGAGTAGAAGCGTCGTAGAGGCCTCCAGGATACTGGGGGCCTCTGAGACGAGGGCCTTGTTGTCAGTAGTGTTGCCCATACTCCTCCCAGCCTTCGTCGCTACTTTCCTTGTGGTCTTTGCAAACTCCTTCGACACATATATAAAAACGGCCTTTACCACAAGCCCCGACTTTGTCACCGCGCCCATCTTGTTATGGACCTACGCCGCGCGGGGCAGGGGGGACCCCACCATATACGCCTTGGCCACCCTTATGCTTATCCCCTCCATCATAGCCGCCGTGATATATTTTAGAGCTGTAAAACGCTACAGCTGACAACGCCTTGGCGGCGTGTGAGGCGGAGAAGCTGACCCGCGTGCTGAAGGAGCTGGAGTCTCTCACAAGCTGAAAACATAAGTTTTTACGGCCAAGTGTGTTCAACCTGAGTCTCCCAAAATGCGAAAACATGTGATGCGAAAGATGCGCCCCTCGCCGAGGGGCACTGGGCCTCTGCCCCGCCCGGAGGTACGGCCCCTAGGATGGAGCCAGCGGCCGACTGAGGATGCGGGGCCCAAAGGAGGCACTGGGGAATAAAAACTCTCTCACCCCCTAAGCGCCTTTGCAATAGCAGCCGGGTCGTAGCCGACTGTTAATGTATAGGTGCCGTTGGGGTACACCACCACTACCATGGGAGTGCCCACGTTCTGGCCTGCGAGTAGTGTGGCTAGCTTTAGCCCAGCTTCTACGTCAACGGGGCATCTACTCTGCGGTAGCACATTTGTGTAGTTGGCGTCGCCTGCCAGGAATCTGTCGTAGAGGATGCGGAGGGTTGGTATGACCTGGTCTGGCGACTGTTGGTAGAGGCACCTAAGCCTCTCGTGAGCCGGCAAGGCGTCTGGGTGAACCACCAAGTCTACTAATACCAGCTTGTGGCCTTGGAAGAGTGTGTAGTTGTACTTAAACAACTGGGCGCAGTAGGGGCACTGTAAGTCGAAGAACACAACGACAGCGGGCCAGCTACCGTTGTACGACATGCCGATCTTCTCGGCCGCTCTCAGAATGTCTAGACCGCCTCCCGAAGTGGCCACGACGTTTTTAGAAAGCTCGTCGACCACGTTTCTCAAATCGGGAGTTATCTGCGCCACGTTTTGTAGAGTATATACTAACGTGGCTACCACCTGGGTTCCGTAGGCTAGCTGTACTTTTAGCGAGTATATCGTGCCGTCTTGGAGTACCTGCTTCTCGTAGCTCAGCACTGCCGCGAGCCCGGTCATAATTGGCAGTGTTGTAGTGTTTGTATAAACCGTGGCTTGGCCGAAGGGCGTCTGCGCGGCGCCCGCCTTAGTCCACTGCGACTGCGACGTGGGGCCCGGCAGTCCTTGGATTAGGAACACCACATCGTCGAAGTTCTTAGCCGTCGGCAGAGGGCTTTGAGAGGACGTACACTGACTGTTTGTCAAGGTCAGCTTCTCGCCCGCCACCGTGGCTGTCGTAGTGGAGTTTACACATATCTGCAACAACTTGCTGTAGTAGGTGATTTTTTGGAACTCCCCGGCGCTTTGCGCTAACACGTTTATCACGCCGTCGTTTTTCAACATGAAGTACGCAGTCGTGCGGTTGCTCACTTGTCCGTACACTACTCCGTCGCTTAACGGGATGAAGTAGGCAGTCATTTGCTGAGTGCCCCCGCCTCCCTGGAGTTGTACGTTGTAGACGTACACCTTTCCGGCGGGCGTGGTTTGTGTAGAGGTGGAAGTGTTGGGAGAGTGCTGGCCTCTTTGGGCGAGGATTACAACTGCGGCGGCTACGACTATTATGGCGAGGATTATGCCTATTAAGACGTTTTTGTTCATATGGGGGCTTTGGGTGGTGTATAAAAAGTTATTCTATTGTAGGCGCCCAGCCCCGCGCCAAGATTTCTAAAATAGCCCTCTCCCCCAACACGTCGCGTATTGAGATCGCCCCGTAGACTTCTCCGTTTCTGTCTAGCACCACCACGTGGCGAACTTTATGTTGTTTCATACTGCGGGCGGCGGCTGTGATGGGCTCGTCTGCGTAGACGAAGTTGTGAATTGTGCCCACCTTGTCCACTGTGGTGGTCGTCGGCGTCTTTTTGGCTAGGGCGTTTATTACATCTCTCTCAGATATCACGCCGAGTACTTTCTTTTGATTGTCTTTATTTACTAGAAGGTCAACTCTGTGGGCGACCATCTTTTCCGCTGCTTCTTGTAACGTTGAGTCTGGTGTAATGGTTAGAGGCGGTTTTTTGCAACTTCTCCGCTTAGCATAATTTTCATTTTTTGTTTAAATATTTTTTAATACTGTTTTTAGTGATTCTGGATTAGCAGTATTTATTTTTATAGTGGATATATAGTGTTCAATTATTTCATTTGCCCCACCGATTAACACGGCCTTTACTTCTCTAAACGTCGACTTCGCCGCTTTTAACACCTCGACGTTTACCATGTCGTCTTCCCCGTCTGTGACGATAATTAGCTTGTAGTTATGAAGAGAGAGTTGCTTGGCGTCTCTAATAGCGGTGTGAACTGCCGCAGTGATGTCTGTCCCGCCTAGGGGGAGCACTCTTAATAAAGATTTAATAATCTCTTTTATGTTTGTAATGGGCGGGTATACCATCTGGTCAAAAAACCGCATTACTACCCTCCTGCTTCTTTTCATCAAAGCCACGGCTAGGGCTGTGGCCCAGGTGATTTTCTGCGTCATGTCAATGGCGAAGCCGTCGTATATAGTATAGAACATCGACCCAGACTTATCCACGAGGAGGTACAACCTCTCTCTTGTGTCTATCGAAACGTCGTAGATGGAGAGAGACTTTGTGGCAAGCTTGTATCCGAAGAGCTCTCTCGACTGTAGGTATATGGCCTTGCTGAGGTTTGTGACTCTTCGCAAGTCTGAATAGCTACGTATCCTCGTGACGCCGGTCAGCAATCCTTTCCGCTCAGACAAAAGGCCTTGGTCTAGGTCTTGGTATACTCCAGAGATGAGCTGAACTAGCGACTCTAAAATCTTGGCCAGCCTCGCCCTGTAGGGGTCTATGTCGATGTCGAAGAGAAGCTCGGCGGCCTCCCTCCCCACCTCGTCGCCGAGTGCCTTTGTGATAGATCTGCGGAGCTTCTCGATGTTTTTAATATTACCCATGTAAAACTTGAGTAAGCTGTGGATCTCTTGTTTAAGCTGTTGATTTTTGTCAAGTTCTCTCAAATCTTGCTTCCTATCCTCAACCCCCTCCACAGCGCCTCTCTCTATCCTCGACAAAAGGCTGTTGTAGGCTCGGAGTAGTTTTATAGAGGCAGACTTAGAGACGTGGTAGTTGTATCTGCTTATTTTTGATACTTCTTGGTAGATATCTGTGGCGAGGTAGGTGCGGAGGAAGAAGTGCCAAAGCGCATTGTCTTTGTCATGCTCTTCTCTCAACACTGGGGTGCGGTAGTGCACGTAGAAAGAGTCGGCGATTATGTCATTAGAAATTTTGGAAAGTTTTAGGGGGATCCCCGTCCGCTGGAAGTATCTCACTACTTCGTGTACTCTCAGCCTAGTCAGCTCATCGTTGTAGTAGACGTTGAGTAACGAGCCCATTTACAACTGGCTTTTTAACATTTCTAAGGTAGACCTCAGCTCCTCTATTTCCACTTGGAAGAAGCGGTAAGTAACCGGGTCTACTACCGCCTTTTCTAACAGCCCGTAAGCCTCTTTTAGTCTCTCTCTGGCTATAGAAATGGCGTTGTTTGCAATTAATGCCTTTATCTCGTTGACCATGTCGTATAACACAGAGAGGTTGCCCGGCAGATGAGTGGAGATAAAGGACTCGTACTCTGACAAATCTTCGCGGTCTTTCACCAAGTATTTGAGTATTTTTAATGCCGCAGCCCTCACAGCGGCGGCGTCTATGTCAGAGGGCTTTATGCCCAGTACTGAAAGATAAGCCACTACGTAAAACGGCACCTTTACTCTAGTGCGGTTGGAGATAACTACGTGGTCTAGGTATGCCGCTACAATTGGCGATATGTGTTTTACTAACACATCAACATTTTCATACACATAATTTTGTAAATATTCGTTTAATTTCTTTACCTCGTCCATAGACATGATAGAGGTCTTCTTGTCAAACTCCCGGCGGAGCCTAATGCCAGTTTTCATAAGCTCCTCAGTCTCCTCAGGCTGGGCGTATTTAGTGAAAACTCTTAGCGGGAATCTGTCATAGAGGGCTTGGAGCTCTTCTTCGTCTGGTATTCTGTTCGTCGCGCCGAAGACTGTCCACGTCTTTACGGGGATTATGTTGTCGCCGTCGTATATGACTCTCTCATTTAGTATTGTTAACATGGTGTTCAAGATGGCGCTCGACGCGTTGAAGATCTCGTCTAATAAGGCGAAGTCTGCCTCCACTATGGAGTTTGTATATATCCTCTTCACGTTGCCTCTGAGGAGCTCTACTACGTCTATTGGCCCGATCACCTCTTCAATTTCTGTGAACTTAGTGAGGAGGCGGTAGAACCACCTGGCCTTTAGCAACTTCGATATAGTGGCCACTAGCATAGTCTTGGCGGTGCCCGGCGGCCCGATGAGGATGAAGTTCTCCCTGGTTAACACGGCCGTGAGACTTGCGTTTACCTCGTCTGAGAATTTGAAGAAGAGGGAGTCCAGCGTCTTCCTGACCTCGGCCACCTTGGATATTACCTCCTCCACAGTCTTTACCCGCTTCGTCCTTAAAAGCTTTATTTTAATTAGTATATACAGTAAGGCGCAATCCCTGTATAACGCCTATGCCTCATCACGGTGGTTTGCTTTTGTTTTGACCTGTTTAAAAGTTTTAGGGTACTCTGTGTTGGCAAGCGTAAATCTCATCTATATAAGCACTATGGATAAAATAGATGTGGATCATTTTTTCGACTTGTTCATCACAACTGCTGGGAAGAAGCTGGCGGAGTACGCCAACAAGCGGAGTGAGTGGGAATTCTCAGAAGACTTAGGGCTAGACGTGTTAAAAAGACGAATAGAGCAAGGAGTGATAAAGGCTAGGGCCGCGGGGGTTGACGGCGGAATTGGAATGGTGAGGTTGTCAAACGGCCACCAAGTGGTCTTGGCAAGAGCCGCCGCGGTAGGCCCGGACTTTGTAGAGCGGGAGTTTCTAGTGGACGTGGCGGCGGTGGACTCGCCTTCTCTGCCCTGGGCCTACTTAGTAATGGCAGAGTCTCTGGCGGGCATTAGGGCGTTGGAGAAATATGGCGTGGACTATTTGTTAATGGACGGCTCGTTATACGCCAAGGCCATCAGGCTTATTCACAACCTAATTCTTACAAGAGAGTTTCAAAACTTGTACTACGTCCCCGAGCTAGCCGCTGCGTTGAACACGTTGTCTAGGTTGCTTACAAGAGCCGAGGAGCTGGGCGCCAGCGTGGTCTTCGTCTCCAAGGACTACAGCTTTAAATTAGTAAAAGAACACCTCCTCTTTGAGAAGCTGGCGGCGAGGTATAGGGAGCACGTCTTTCAAAAAGGGCTGGCTTGGTACTCCATTCTTTGGATTAGGAGGTTTAGAAAGGAGCTTGTGGAGTTTTATAAAAAGGCGAGGAGGGGCGACTACGAAGGCGCTAGGCTACTGTCTCTGCTGATTGCCCAGACTGTGACAGACGCAGAGTTGCTGGACAGGTTGCTCCCGGAGGGCTACTACACCGTGCCTATGTTGGTGGGGGGTTGCGACGCCTATATCAACTACAAAGGCATCGCCACTGTGGACAAGCTGATAAAAGCGGCGGAGGACAGGGTGGAGGACTCTCTTATATTTAGGCTTAGAGATAGGTACAACAGCGACGTGATTAGCCTGATCAGAGAGGCCTTGGAGAGGCTCCCCAAGGTCTACTTCTTTTACGTGAAGCTGGGCAGGGACGACAAGCCTCTGCTCGTGGACATGCCCGCGTGGGGTACGAAGATGTTCGACGGCGCCGCTGTGAAGGCGTTTTACCCCGCCGCAGATGTGGGAGAGGCGGCGTCTTTGCTAGCCAGCCAGTACAAAGACCCGGCGCACTACAACACGTGGCTGTGGTATGCTCACAACATCGCCACGTTGAAGTCGGGACAGCTCGCTGAGTACGCCGTCTACTTGAAGAAAATGGTGGAGAACGTGGGAGTTTCTAGGAGACTACGCCTCGCCTGGGGCTTATGAGAATCGGATACGTCATAGCGGCCTCCACTCCCTTTGAGTTCTTAGCTACTTTAGACCCCGAAAAGCCAGTGAGCTTGTACGACTACGTCGTGGTAGACCACTTGGAGTTCGACGCCGGGGTCAAGGACTTTGTCAACGTGAGACTGCTAGGCCAGATAGTGCGCCTGTACAGAGACCCCTACTCTGCGAAGAGAGACCTCCCCCTGTACAGCGTGGTTAGTGAGGTGTCTGGCAACATTTTAGAAGTACAAGTAGCCAAGGTCAAGGTCTTGGGATATCTACAAGAGGGGGAGCTTAAACAGCCTAAACAGCCTCCCAGGATCGGGGCCTCTGTCTACTTGGCAGAGGACTTCGAGCTCGAGGAGTTGTTTAAAGTAGAGGAGGGCTTGTGCGTGGGCCGCCTTGCTAGCAGGCCCTTGGACATCTGTCTTGACTTAAACGGGGTCAAGCGCCACGTCGCTGTGCTGGCCGCCACTGGTAGCGGGAAGACGTGGTTCTCTGTGGTGTTGATAGAAGAGTTGTTGAAGAAGGGGGCTAAGATCGTGGTAATAGACCCACACGGAGAGTACGTGCCCATAAGAGACAGCTTGTACAAGCTGGGGCCTCACGAGGCCAAGGTCGTCCGCGTGTCTAAACACCACGCCGGCGACCTCATGTACCGCATAGGCGTCTTAGACACAGACCCAGACGCCTTGGCCAACGCCGCCGGCGTGCCTCCCGGCGCCAAGAAGATTAGATACGCCATATACCTCGCCTGGGCCTACGCCAAGAAGGTGAGGAAAAAAACCGGTCAACGCGTCGGCCTCGTCTTCTTAAGGAAAGTCTTACAGGCGGCGCTGGCGGGGGAGGGGGCCTTAAACAAGTTTTTACAACAGTATAAAATAGACAGGGGCTTCCCCGTGGAGGATTTAAAACACCTCTCTAAGAGAGATAGACAAGCAATATTCAGCGCCTTGACTTATTTAAAAAGGCTCCAGAGACTTGGTGTCTTCGCGCCGCGTTCGACGCCGCTCTCTAAACTCCTGGCCGACATTACTATTGTAAACCTGGCGGGAGTAAACGAAGAGGTGCAGGACTACGTGGTTTCACACCTTGTGAACAGGATATTCCAAGCAAGGGTAAACCACGTGCGGTCTCTCAAAGGCGTGAAGATCCCCTGGCCTGTGGTCCTAGTAGTCGAGGAGGCTCACCGTTTTGCCCCTCCGAAGAGTCTACGCAAGACTCGTTCCTACGAGGCGCTTGCAAGAGTGGCCTCCGAGGGCAGGAAGTTCGGCGTGTACCTCGTAGTGGTGAGCCAGAGGCCGAGTAGGGTGGACCAAGACGTGGTCAGCCAGTGCCAGAGCCAAGTCATTATGCGTATTGTAAACCCCAAGGACCAGGAGGCGGTGAGGGAAAGTAGCGAGTTGCTGGCGCAGGACTTTTTAGAAAACCTACCAGGCCTCGACGTGGGCGAGGCTGTGGTGCTGGGGCCGCTGGCTAAGCTACCCGTCGTCATCAAAGTGAGAGACAGGGTGCTGGACTACGGAGGCGCCGACATCGACTTGGCGGTTGCGTGGAGGGCAGACAAATCGGCCGACGTGACTCAGATGTGGCGTAGGCTGTATAACGAGGCGCCTTCAATAAGCGTCCGCCTCTCTGCGGCCAAGCTGAGAGTGGTGAAAAAACAAAAAGAGGGGGGAAGGGTGGTTGTTGTGATAGACGACGGCGGGAGGGAGGCGCAAGTGGTGTTTGAAAACGGAGTACCTGTCTGTAGCCTCTGCGGCGTTGGGAAGGGCTGTCCGCACGTCTACAAGGCGCTGGAGGAGGCGCTGGAGGTGTTATGAAGATTTTACACGTCTCAGACGCCCATCTGGGCAGGGCGCAGTACCATCTGCCAGAGCGGGAGGAGGACTACTTCTCAGCCTTTGAAGAGGCTTTGAGACGGGGCAAGGGGGCCGACGCCGTGCTGATCACGGGAGACCTCTTCGACTCAAGGAGGCCTCCCACCAAGGCAGTGGTGCGTTTTATAGAGGCGGTGGAGGCGGTGGAGCTTCCGGTGTATGTAATCGGCGGCAACCACGACTTTAACTACGTCCGCTTCAAGGCTGAGGCTGAGAGGTGCCCCTCCCCCAGAGAGTGCATCTTCGACACAGTCCTCAGGCTAGTGGACAGGGTGAGGGCCGCCAGGCTGTTGTGCTGGGAGTCTGCGGACCTCGGCGGCGTGGTTATCTACGGCGCCTGCGCCACCCCGAGGGACTTCGCCGGCGAGTATCGGCAGAGGCTGTTAAAAGCGCCGCCTGGCTCCGTCTTGGCTATCCACCAAGCCGTGGAGGGCGTCAAGGCGAGGTACCCCGCCGATGAGGACGAGTTCACCATGCCCCAGGAGGTTTTCAAAGGCTTGTCCTACCTGCACATCGCCGCTGGACACGTCCACGACCACTTGGCTAGGCATCCTCTCGGCGTTTTGTGGGCAGGCTCGCTGGAGCTCTGGGACGTGGGGGAGTTCGAGACGTGGGACTACGCGGGTAGGTGGGAAAAGGCCCAAGACCCGGCCCCGAAAGGCGTTGTGATGCTAGACGTCGCGGGCAAGGCAGTCTCTTACAAGGCGATTCCGCTTCCCCCTCGCAGAGGTGCGTACCGCTTGAGGATTTTCGCCAGGGATAAAAACGACTTGTCGACGGCGTTTGAGGAGGCGTTGAAGATGTTTGACAAGGCGGGCGCCCTGGTGAGGGTGGAGATATACGGCGAATTTGAAGTCGGCGTCAAGCCGAGGCAGCTGGCCTCTCGCTTCTCAAAGGCACTTTACGTAGACGTGGTGGACAGGTCAAGCGCGCCTCAAAAGGCCCTGGCGCTCCGGGGCTCCGCCATGGAGGAGATATGGCGAATAATGAGGGAGCGGCTAGGCGATGAAGCCGAGGCCGTGTTAAAGGCTATGGAGTTGATCAGAGACGGAGACCGCGAGGCCGCCTACAGGGTTTTGTTAAAGGCTTTGTATGATTAAGAGGCTGGAGTTGGTGAACTTCAAGGCGCATGCCAAGGCCTCTTTTAAATTTGGCGAGGGCGTAAACTTCATCCACGGCCCCAACGGAGCCGGGAAGACGACGATAATGGAGGCGATCTCCGTTGCTCTCTTCGGCTCTCAATGGGTGAGGAGAGTGGGCGGCAAGTGGTCCGACTTCTTGAGGCGGGGGGCTCCCTACGGCGAGGTCAAGCTATACATGTCCGCGGGGGGTAAGGAGGTGGCGGTGATGAGACGATTTACAGACACTGGGAGCTCCCCCGCCGGGACTCAGTTGTTAATTGACGGCGCCGTAGTTGCGCGGGGAGACGTAGACGTCACCGCGGCGCTGGCCTCCAAATTCGGCCTCATTGTAGACGAGTATAGGCACCTCTTGTACATCAGACAGGGTGAGCTTAGGAGGATTTTACAAGAGCCTGAATACATAGACAGAATTTTGAGACTTGACGAGTTTGATAAAGTAGACGAGTTAGTAAAAGAGGCGCTGGGCGAGCTGAGGGCCAGGAGGGAGAGAGTCGGCGGAAGGGTGGAAGAGCTGGAAAAAAGGCTTCCCACGGCCAGGGCAAGGCTAGAGGAGCTGAGGCGTCGGCTTGCCCAGGCTGAACAGAAGGCGAGAGAGCTGGAAGAGTCTGCGCGTCTTTACAAAGAGGCGGAGAGGCGGTATTTAGAGGCGCGGGAGAGGCTGGCCTCTCTTTTAAAAGAGAGAGAAGAGCTGGAGAAAAAGTTAGAAGACTTGGCACACAACTCTATTCAGTTAGAAAAAGATTTAGAGTATTTAGAAAAAGAGCTGGAGGCCGCCCTAAAGGCCAGAGAAGAGCTAAGGCGCCTGCCCCAACTCCCCGACGTGGAGAGAGAGTACTACGAACTGAGGCAGTTGGTGACGGCGGCCGAGAGAGTGTCTGAGGAGGTGCGGACGTACCGCCCAGAGAAGCTTGAGGAGGCTAGGAGGAGGCTGGAGGACCTCACCAAGCGGCATGCGGAGCTTAAGTCGAGACTCGACTTGATTAAAGACGTCCTCAGGCTAGCTCAGAGGGCTGAGGGGGGGAGGTGCCCCGTGTGCGGCTCGCCGCTTACTAGAGAGGCGGTACAACGCCACGAGCTAGAGGCGGCGGGGCTTGAGAAGGAGGTACAACGGCTCACTAAGGCGGTGGAAGAGGCGAGGTCTCTTGTCAAGAAGCTTGAGGAGCTTGACCAGCAGTATCAAAGCCAAAAGGCGTACCTCTCCGTGGACGTAGCCGCCGCGAGGAGGAGGCTCGCCGAGCTGGAAGCTCTTTACCAGAGGAAGAGAGAGTTAGAAAAGAAGGCGGCCTACCTCTCAGCATTGGCGTCTAAGGCCGCGGATTTAGAAAAACGGATTTTAGAACTCCGCCGGAGACGAGAAGAGTTAGAAAAAAGAGTGGCAGACGTCCACAGCAGACTCGTAGAAGTGGAAAAAGAGGCTGAAGCGTTGAGAAAAGAAGTTGAGAAGTTGGAGTCTCAATACAACAGCTTGAAGAAGGCGTATGAGGAGTACTTAGTAGCTTCTTCAAAAGTTGCTGAATATAGGCGCGACGCGGAACAACTAGAAAAAGAGGTTAGGCAAGCCGAGGCGGAGCTCCAGGGGGGGAGGGCTGAGTTAGAAAAACTAGACAAGTCTCTAGAAAAGGCAAGACACATAAGAAACGTGCTGGGCGAGGTAAAGCCGCTTGCTAGGCAGATATTACTAAAGGCAATAAACGACGAGCTAAACTCTGTCTTTCTCAAGCTGAGGCATAAAGAGTCCTTCCGCTCCGTCTCCCTCGCCGAGTTAAACGGAAGATATGTAATAAGGGTAAACACGCCGGGCGGGCCCATGGAACACAACATGCTATCGCTGGGGGAGCAGAACCTGCTTGCACTAGCCCTCAGGGTGGCCCTTGCCAGAGCGCTGATAGGCACCGCGCCTTTTATTATGTTAGACGAGCCCACAGAACACCTCGACGAAGAGCACAGAAGGAGAATAGTGGAGCTGGTAAGAGACTTGACGTCTATTGTGCCCACCGTAATTGTGACTTCACACCTCGGCGAATTTGAGGAGGTAGCCGACGTGGTGATACAGCTATACTAGGCCTTCGCCTCTGCGCCTTGAACTACCTGCTCTAACACCCAGATGGGCGTGTTTAACAACGCCACATAGCCGCCGAATGCCTGCATCAAGGTCTTAGACTCCTCGACGCCCTTGGGCACCACCTCCACTTTCACCCCCTTCTCCTCTGCCTTCATCACCGCCTCGAGGACGGCGTCTTCGCCCAGCTCCTCGGCTACTACTACGACCTCAGCCATTCCGCTTTCCAACGCCTTTAAAACTCTCTCCTTCCCGTAGACAAGGTAGTCGCTTTTCTTCACGGCGTAGTACATGACGCGGTCCATCACCTCCTTGGCCTTTACGTATTCGCTTTCTTTTAACTGCTCCTGGGCGTTTTTAATAGCCTCCACCACGCCGTACTCGTTGGCGCAACAGGCAGGCACCACGGCCAGCACCTTCTCCTTGAGGCGGTAGTCGAGTCCGCCCTCCTCTAAGAAGTCCTCCTTGGTGGGGCCTGGGCCGGCGACGATTATCCCCTTCAGCGTGGGGATTTGGAGAAATATCTTGTTTACCTCCTCGGCCACTAGCTTGTAGTAGGCCTCTGCCAAGTGCTCAGTCTGTCTCTTAAAGCGGTTGGCCGACTGCCCGCCTGCGTGGTGTTTGCTGGGGACGAAGAACTCCACTGTCTTGACCACCTCCCACTGGCCTCCCTTCAAGAGTGCTATCACGGCCTCTCCCCTTTCCACAACCACTATGCCGTACACCACGCCGGCGTGTAGCTGGTCTTCTAGTATCTCGGTGTGAAAGGCGGTGTCGCAGATGTATTTAAAAGTGTAGATCGGCTGGGGGGGCACCACCACGTAGTATACCCACTCGTAGTTCCCCTGGTTGACCATGTGGAACCCGGCAAAGACCGCCATGCCGTTTTCAGGCGCCTTTGCCTCGCCTTTGAGGTTGTTTATAATACGCTCAAGGGTGTCTTGGACGTGGGTCCTGGTGGTCTTGTCCTTGATGTTAGAGGCAGTAGACCACTCGCTTCTTAACAAGTTTAAGACGTCTGGCATTGGGCGCCCTGAGTTTATGTAAAGTGTAATTAGAGTTGTGGCATATCCCCTGAACTTTTTCAACAAGTTGATAAACGCCCTAAGCTCCACAGGCGTCTTCACGTAGTACACGCCGTTAGGCGGCCTGTTAAAACTCATACACTTCCGGTGGAATACACCTTTAAATAATTAGCGCACTGCCTCCAAAGAGTGTTGACGTTTCCACGCCTCCGTTCTCGTATGCCTGAAGAAGGGATTTGCACTTAACAGAAATTGCGTGCGTTGTAGTTTAAACTCGTCGTGTCTTGGGCGTAGAGTTAGACTTATAAACTGTTTTTTCGGCCACTTTCATGTCGCTTGCCGCTAGGCGGAAGGTGAGGATTAGGCTATACGGCACTAATCCAGCCGACGTCGACCAAGTGGCGAGGGAAATCGTGGACTTAGCTAAGAAAATGGGCGTGGAGGTCAGGGGGCCCATACCCTTGCCGACTAGGAGGCTGATAGTAACTGTGAGGAGGGCGCCTTCTGGACAAGGTTACCACACTTTTGACCACTGGGAACTACGCATATCTAAACGCCTAATCGACATAGAGGCTTCTGAGAGAGTCTTAAGACGTTTAATGACTATACGCGTACCTGACACTGTAAAAATTGAGCTACAGCTGATCTAAACTAATAAAAATTCCTCCAATACGACCTTTGTGAAGATTTTAGTTACTAACGACGACGGAGTCCACAGCCCTGGGCTTAGGCTTTTGTACGAGTTCGCCGCCGAGGTCGGCGAGGCGGAGGTAGTGGCCCCGGAGTCTCCTAAGTCTGCCACAGGACTCGGCATTACTCTACACAAGCCTCTTAGGATGTATCAAGTAGATATCTGCGGCTTCAAGGCAGTGGCCACTTCCGGCACACCATCCGACACGGTCTACCTAGCAACCTACGGCCTCGGCAAAAGTTACGACATGATACTCTCTGGAATTAACCTGGGGGAAAACACCTCTCTTCAAGTCATCCTCTCCTCTGGGACTCTCGGCGCCGCCTTCCAAGCGGCTCTGTTAGGCATACCAGCCATCGCCTACTCCGCCTACTTAGAAGACTGGGGGGAGTTAGACGAAGAGGCTGTGGAAGTGATGCGTAGAGTAGTACACGCCACCGTCAAGTTCGTGGCTGACCGCGGCATGCCCAAGGGGGTGGACGTCATAAGCGTAAACTTCCCCCGTAGAGTAAATAAGGGGTTAAGGGCTAAGTTGGTAAAGGCGGCTAAGGTGAGGTACGCGCAACAAGTCGAGCAGAGGGTCGACCCCAGGGGGGTGAGGTACTTCTGGCTGTACGGCAGAGACGTAGCGCCAGAGCCGGACACAGACGTGTACGTAGTGGTAAAAGAAGGCGACATCGCAGTCACGCCGCTGACCCTGAACTTAAACGCCCTAGACACAGAGAAGGGGGTGGACAGTGAGGCCCTCCACTCTCTAATCTCGTTTATAAACCAGCGGCTATGACCAATGTGGTAAATTACGCCATTACAATCGCAGCCGCGATTTTAATAGCGGCGACCGCTTCCCTCGTATACGTCTTGTACCAACACGCCCAGGCGCCCACCTCCACGGCCCCCCCACCTGTTACTACTACTTCAAAGCCGACGCCGCCGCCTAATACCACCGCCCACACTGCCACTACAATCCCCACCGCCACTACGCCTCTGCTCCAGACCAGAGTGCTCTCCGCCGTGTTGTATGTGGCGACGCCCGACATAACCCGTTGTGCAGGTCTGGGGAACCGGTACATCTACTACTTCAACATAACTTTGGAGAGAGCACGTATAGAAGACCCAGTCTCCATTTACGTCTTCAAGGCGAGGGCTGGAAACGCCACTTATAACTTAACGTCGGCAAGCTACCTGCCTCTAAATAGAGAATTTTTCGAGCCATACAACTTCTCCATATCACAACTGCTAGGCGTATTACACATATACCTAGAGCTGTACTCCCAAGAACCTCTCGACATCTCTTCTGTAATTTACTTAAACAACGAGTATAGGATAGAGAAGATTTCCTACGTGGCGTGTGTAAAGTCGGTAGAGATTAGGGGCGTTGTTAACAAGACTTTGCCAGGCCCAGGTAGGTTAAACCTAATTCCCACCGACAAGGTATATACAATAAAATTAGAGCTGCCGCCTGGTCGTTACCGCGTCTCAGCGCCGCCCGACGTAGTAGTGCCCAGCGAAGTAGAAGGCGGCGGGGCTGTGGCGATACCTATAGGGTTTTTAAACAAGCCTCTGGTTTACGAAAAGCTGAATATTACTCTGGCAAAAGCTCGATAGCTTGGCGCGGCGTTGTGTAAAACGTGACTCCGTTTTTTACCACTCTTTTGACTTTACCTTCTCTTTCTAATACATAGAGGTGCCACTGGACTTGGCCCCAGGACATGCCCGTGAGTTTGACTAGCTGTCCCTGTGTAACTGGGCCTCCCTCTTCGATGATTTTGTATATTAGAACTCTTCTGGGGTCAGCCAAGGCTTGTGCAGACTTTGCCCTCGCCATGTCCTTAGCGTGTATCCAATTTAAAAAATCCTACGTAGCG
>JBEULK010000004.1:0-3440 GCA_041287325.1 Pyrobaculum sp.
CCACTTATCCTCAGCATAATTATGGTTTAACAGCGCTGAGACGCCAAAGTTTGTCGGCGTTGGCAGTCTAAGAATGGGAGTCCCCGCATTCGCGACGTCAGCCCTCCAGGTGGCTATCACCGCTCTATAGTGTCCCGACGCCCTCATCACAAGACGATACACATCTAGCTATTTAGTCTTTAGTTGCATACAGACGCGGGGGGCACCCCGGCAATTACGTGTCCCTCCTCGGCGGCTTCTACCGCTATTGGGTTGCCCGCGGCCAGCGCCTGGCAAAACTCCTCAGGGGTCATGTATACAATATTTACGTCGCCGGAAGAGCCTCTTAACGTCAGCCCGCGGCTCGGCAAGTTTTGCGTAATTACCAACACGTCCAAGTCGCTCAGCCCTCTCACAAACCTCCCCCTTGCCGCAGAGCCGTAGACCACCACAGACACGGCGCCTTTATGCATAGAGACTATTTTTTCTAGGTCTGACACGTCTAGCGAGGGGTTTAAAGCCTTGAGCCTAGATAACGCCTCTGACATACTCCAACACGGTCCTCGCCGCGCTCACCGCCCTTTCGGCGTCTTCTCTGGTCAGCCTCCTGCTCGGCGAGCCAGAGGGCCACGCGTTTAGATAGCGGGAAGGGACGTAGTACCGGTCTAGCAACGCCCCTGCCTCGACCACCTCCCGAGGAGCCCCCGCCGCCTCGGCAAGCGACAACACGCTGTGTGTTCTCTCGTACCTACCGTGTTTTTTATTAAAAGGGCTTTAAGCGCCTTTTCAGCCGCCTGCTGGGCTAGGAAACACGCCTTAGCGTAGCGGCCGAGCTGGTATAAAGCCTCGGCGGCGAGGTCGTCCTCTGCGTCGTCTAGCCAGTCCCGCCACCTCTCCCAACTCACACCCAGACACAGCCCCCAGTTTAAAAACCTGCCAAGATAAAGCTTTTAAGCCACCTCATTACATAACAATGGCGGCGGTAGCTCAGCCTGGTTAGAGCGCTCTGGGGCAAAGCCCCGCGTAAGGCTCATAACCGGGAAGTCCCGGGTTCAAATCCCGGCCGCCGCATGTCTTTTTGTAGGCCTTTGTCGACTCTGCAACGGCGTGTGTACTGTGTGTGATGACTTCCCGTCTCCGATGGGTGGGGAGTGCCGAGTTCGCTGAGGGCTTTCGCCTCTGCGGCGTCATTATTAAAAAGGCTTGTTGTTTAGGTCGTGGGGCTTCTGCTAAACGTTGACTACGGCGACTTCTTGGCGAGGGCTAGGGGTCGGGAGGTTTTGAGGAGGGCGGGGGCTAGGCTTGTGGAGCTGGAGGAGGCCGTGGACGCCTACTACGTCCACTATAGGAGGCCGATTTTTGGGGGGAGGGCCTCTGAGCTGTGGAAGAGATTTGTGATGTGGTACGTCGCTTCTAAGTACTATGAGGCTGTTGCGCCTCTCTGCCGGCTTAACCACCGCGCCTCGGTGGAGGCCGCCGTGCGGCTTGTCAAGGCTTTTGAGTCTTACCTCTCTGCGTTAGACGAGGGGGGTCGGGCGTGGTGGGGGAGGGGGAGGCAGGAGGCTTGGGTCAAGGCGATGTCTCATTTGAGGAGGCGCTTCGGCGACCCTGCGGACGTGGATGAGCTTTACAGAGTTTTTAAAAAACTAGGCCAGATCCTGGGGAGGGGGAGGAGGGGCGACCCCGCCGCGTTGGCGCTGACGGTGGCTTCCGACCCTAGGCGTCTTCGGCTGGCTAGGGTTTTGGCTAAGGCAGTAGCCTTGGCGGGCCGGCTGGCTGGCGTTGCGGAGGGGGACTCGGCGGTGGGCGTCGGCGAGGTGGAGCAACTACACGGCTCCTTCCACAAGGTCAAACACGCCGCGGCTGGGGCTAAGGCGCTTTTCCTGGGGGCCCTTCCCTTGTTTTTATACAAGGCCGCCACGTCTACTCTTCCAATTAGGCGTAGGCTCTCCTCCGAGGCGAGGCGTGTGTATCTCCTCGTCGACAAGTCGGGGTCGATGTACTCGGCGGTGGGCGGCGTGGAGAAGATAGCCCTCGCCACTGCGTACGCCCTGGCCATGCTTCAAAAAGCGAAGAGCGCAGTCCTCCGCCTATTCGACGCAGAGGTGCACAAGGTGGACGACTTAGAGTCGCTGGTCGACGTCCTCACCCGCGTGGCGGCCGGCGGGGGGACCGACCTCACAAAGGCGGTGGACTACGCCTCAGAGGAGGCGGCCCGCGGGGGGCTTAGGGGGTACAGCCTAGTGGTCGTCACCGACGGGGAGGACGACCGCTTTAACCCAAAGGCCGCCGCCGAGGCGAAGAAAGTTTTCAAAGACGTCTTCTTCGTCGTTGTGGGTAACAAGCCTCTGCAGGGGGTGAGGTACAAGCTCTTACTTCCTGGCGTATACGGCCTTGGGGTCGACTTTGTAAAAAGCGCGGCCGGCGCCGTGTAGCGGGATGTTTACTTTCTTGAAGTCGAAGCCCCACTGGTCCGCGGCGCCGGGGGCGGCCCATGTGGCGAGTATCTTAAAGATGTACAACACGACCTCCCCCACCTCCACTTCTTTGTACACCTCCGCCTCGTAGGCGGCGAGCGCGCCTTTTATCCGCGGCACGTCTACGTTTTGCGACGGCTCGAACTCTACGCCGAAGGCCCTGGCTTTGTCTACCTCCCGCCCGCTCACGGACCCCAGCTTGTAGATCAAGTCGGCGGCCTCTACGGGGAGGACGTTTAAAGTAGCCGACTTGTGGCTTTGGAGACATTGATGTGTGTATGTCTGCTTCTCCACGGCCACCGCCACCGTCGGGGAGTCCTCCGAGACGGGGGTGTTCCAAGACGCCGGCATGAGGTTGAGCCTCCCGTCGGGGCACTTTGTAACGATTACCAGAGTGGGTCTGGGGTGGAGCAACCTGTAGAACTTTCCGCCGTAGGGAATCACTTGTGTCTTAACGTCGGCGTTTTAAAACTTGTCGTAGTAGAAAGGTTTAAATAGTAGTACAGAGGCATGTATGTGGAGGTGGTGAAGGTTACTAGGCATTACCAAGTGGTTATACCGGCGTCTGTGAGAAGGGCGCTTGGCATCAGAGAGGGGGACTACGTCGCCGTGTGGTACGACGAGGTGGAGAAGGTGGTTAAGATAAAGAGAGTCGACCCGCTGGAAGAGGTAGAGGAGGAGTTGAAAAAACTGCCGAGGGCCAGGGCGGATTGGAGGGAGTTGAAGAAGTACGTGTATGAAATGTTTGATTGACACGTCTGTGTTGGTCGAGGTGGTCTTGTCCGGCGACCTCTCGCCTGTGAAGAAGACTAGGGGGAGGGTGCCTCTGGCGGCGTTGGAAGAGGCGATGTATATATTGATAAGAGTCTCGGCGGCGGAGGCTGGCGCGTCGGATTTTTACAAGGCTAAGAGGGCGTTTGAAGAGGGGAAAGTGCCCCTGGCGTGGAGGAGGATTGAGGTGTTGAACAAGCTGGCGCTGGCTCT
>JBEULK010000004.1:3540-7904 GCA_041287325.1 Pyrobaculum sp.
CCCTATTTCTGCACCACGAGGACGTAGGGGCCGGACTCCTCTGCTTCTAATATCTGCACGTCGTTTAGCGCCATCAGACGCCTCAGCATCATGTAGCAGACGTAGTCGTCTGCCACTACTTTAAACCTCGCCCCCTGGGGGGCGTTGGCCAGCGCCGCGGCCACCGTCTTGAGAGGGTCTGGGCACTGCTGGCCGGAGACGTCGATCACCTCCACGGCCCCCTCTACACGTTGTTTTAAATACTTATCCGCCAGCTACGCCCCACGTATTTGGCGTAGGCGCTGTCTACTATGTTTTTCACAACGCCGCGGGGCCTCTCTGGGAGGGGGCGTTTGTAGATGCGGGTCGTCGGTGTTGTAAAGGACGCCGGCTTGACGGCCACGTCCTCTTGTAGATTTAAATCTATATTTCGAAGTTTGACATATGGAAGACGAGAAGCCGGTGTTTGAGACTAACCTCCCTCCCGACAAGGCGAAAAAGATTGTAGAAGTGTTGAGAGCTGTGTACGACCCTGAGATCCCTATCAACGTTTACGACCTCGGCCTAATTAGAAAAGTGGTGTTAGAAGACGGGGTGCTTAAAATAGTCATGACGCTTACCGCCGTTGGGTGCCCCGTGGCGGGCTCAGTGGCGCAGGAGGTGGGGTACGCGGTGCAGTCCGTAGTCCCCGAGGCCCAGGACGTAGAAGTTGAACTAGACTTCGAACGCCCCTGGGACCCCACGCAGATGACGCCACAGGGGCGGGAGATGTTTAAGGCAATATACGGCTACGACATAGTAGAACAATACCTGGCACAGTCTAGTAATTAAAGGCTTAGGACTCCCACAAGCGACGCCGAGAGCACAAGCCAGAGGAGGTACTGCCTCCAGCTTATCTTCTCTCTTTTGCCCAGCTTCTGCGCCAGGGGGTGCCACCTAGCGAGTTGGTAGTAGAAGTACAAGACTACGTGGGCCACCGCGGCGAACGTAAACGCTTGGCCGAGGCCCACGGCGTCTATCAGCGCGGCGGTCACCGCGCCGTATCCCGAGGCGAGGTAAAGCAAGGCGGGGTACGAGACTGCCGCGACGAGCGCCACGTCGCCTAGCGTGGCGGCGAGGCGGTCTAAATACGGCGCCGACGCCGTCTGGTTTAACACAGTCTTTAATTGGTCGGGCGGGATTATGGGCGTCCCCGCCAGCGCCGCCGCGGCCGCCGCGGCCATCGCCGCCCAGTAGAAGGCGTAGGTGAGCCAGAGGCCTCTCACATGTATATTAACAGTGCTGTTTTTATCCATATGCTCGCAATAGAGGGGGGGAAGCCGGTTAGGGAGGTGCCCATCGTGGCCCGACCTGTGGTGTACAGCGACGAGGTGGTACAGGCAATCGCAGAGGTTTTGAAATCCGGCGTGATCACTGCTCAACACGGGAAGTGGGTAAAGGCTTTTGAGTCTGAGCTGGCCTCGTTCTTAGGAGTCCGCCATGCGCTTGCCGTTTCGAACGGCACAACTGCGCTACACGTCGCCTTGAAGGCCGTCGGCGTGGGGCCGGGGGACGAGGTGATCACTACGCCTTTTACCTTCGCCGCAAGCGCCACGGCTGTGTTGCACGCAAACGCAGTGCCGGTGTTTGCAGACATAGACAGAGAGACTCTTAACATGGACCCAGCCTCCGTGGAGGAGAAGGTCACGGACAAGACAAAGGCCGTTGTAGTGGTCCACCTAGCCGGCATGCCCGCCGAGATGGACCCCATTATGAAACTCGCCGAGCAGCACGGGCTGAAGGTTGTGGAAGACACGGCGCAAGCCCTCGGCGCTGAGTACCGGGGGAGGAAGGCGGGCTCCATAGGCCACGTATCCACCTTCAGCTTCTACGCGACTAAACACATCACATCGGGCGAGGGGGGCGCCGTGGCCACCGACATCTCTGCGTATGCAGAAAGGGCGAGGCTTTTGAGAGCCCACGGAGAGGTGGGGAAGTACAGCTACGAGCTCCTCGGCTACAACTACAGGATGACTGAGCTCCAAGGGGTCTTGGCCTACTACCAGCTTAAACAACTGCCAGAGATGCAGAGGCGTAGAGAGGCCTACGTCAAGGCCCTCCTGGAGGAGCTGGCCCCCCTGGAGGGGGACCTCTTGACTATCCCCAGGCCGAGGCCCTACGTGAGGCACAGCTGGCACTTGGTCCAGGTGTTGCTGGCTGTGGAGAAGCTGAGGAGGCCTAGGGACTACGTGGTGGAGGCCGTGAGGGCCGAGGGCGTGGGCAACGTGTTCGTGGCGTACCCGGCCCCCCTGTACAAGACGCCGCTTTTCCAGAGGCAGGAAGGCCACGGCATGGGGTGTCCGTGGACTTGTCCCTACTACGGGCGCAAGGTGCGCTACGACCCGCTCCCAAACGCGGAGTGGGCCGCCGAGAGGGTAGTCTCTCTATTAGTAATGCCCAACTTAACCGAACAAGACGCCGTCGACACCGCCGCCGCCTTTAAAAAGGTGTTAAACACATTGAAAAGATAAATAGAAAAGACGGGAAGTACGTATGCGGGTCACGATACTCGTCGACAACTAATTGACGCAACTAGTCTCTCTCAGAAAGAGGCTCCTCGCCGAGTGGGGCTTCGCCGCGTATGTACACGACTACAAGATTTTGTACGACACGGGGCTCACCGGGACGGCGCTTTTAAACAACATGAAAGCCCTGGGGATAAGCCCCGACGAGCCCGAGTACTTAGTCTTCAGCCACAGACACATAGACCACACGGGGGGCCTGCGCAAGTTTTTAGAAGCGAGGAGCAAGCCCATCACCATCGTGGCGCATAAAAACTTGTTCGCCAAGGCCTACGCCAAGGATGAAGAGGGGCGGGTGGAGGAAATAGGCGTAGACTTCGACGAGGATTACTTAAAGAGGAGAGGCGCCGAGCTGGTGCTCATAGAAAAGCCCCACTGGCTACGCCCAGACGTGGCGGCCTCCGGCGAGATCCCCAGGAAGTGGGGCCCCAGCCACCTAGGCGCCGTGTTAGACGAAATTCCAGACGACATGGCCCTCTACATAAAGACGGCGAAGGGCCTCGTGGCCATTACGGGGTGCGGACACTCAGGCGTGGAAAACATCGTAGAGTACGGAATGTCTATAACAGGCGCCGACAAGCTATACGCCCTGATAGGCGGGCTACACTTCGTAGGCCTGCCGCCCGAGAGAGTAAGCCAGGCGGTGGAGTACATAGCCAGCAAGAAGCCTCAAGTAGTCGTGGGCACGCACTGCACCGGCGTATTAGGCCAGGCAGAGCTCGTCAAGAGGCTAGGCCAAGTTGCGAAAGTGGGAGGAGTCGGGCTCACACTAGAGCTCTAGCCCCCTGTATATAACCCTCACGTTTTCTACACATATCTTGTACATATCTTCCTCCGTCAAAACGCCTTTCGCTACATACTGCCTCAGCTTAGAGGCAAGCGTCCACGGCGGGATCACCGCCCCGGGCCTCGACTTGTCGTCAATGTAGTCAGACTCCACGACGAAGACCGGGCCCGCCCTCAACGCGTCTTCAAACTCCCCCCTCCGGCCCACAGGGACAGAAGGGGACAAGCCCTTGGCGTAGGCGTAGCCAGCCAAGGCCCCCTCTATGTGATGCATAACCACCCGCCTCGGCTCCACGCCGGCCTTCTTGACTAGCTCTGCGATCGAGTCCACCGTGGCCTGCCCGCCCCGCTCCAAGTGTAAGTGGACGGCGGCCCCCACGTCCCTAGCCCTCTCTAACACGTAGAGGATTACGCGGTTACAGAGCTCCGCCACCTCCCCCGGCACGGGCCAGTGAGGCCTGCCGAACTCCCCCAGACCGACGGCCCTCCCCTCCTCAACATAACGCGCCGCTAAGTCGGCGGCCCAGCGCATAAACTCCTCCACCTCCCCCGCCCCCCACCCCGCCTCTAACAGGCGGACGCACTCCGCCGGGTGGACGCCGACCACCGCCCCAGACACAAGGCCTGCGGACCTCGCCGCCTCGGCGTTCTTCACCGTGTGTTCATACAGCCTCACCACCCACTCCCTGTCGCCAAGCCTCCCCCCGATAGACCAGGTAAGAAGCGAAACAAATATAATACCACGGCCCCCAGCCGCCTTAAACCTCCTCGCCACCTCCGCCGCGCCGAGGCCAGTAACCTCGTTAGCATGAGCATGATTGTCAAAAATCACAAACGGCGAGAGAAAAAGACTTTATAAATAACCTCCTTTGCACCCTTCTTTAACTAATAAAAAACTACTATTGAACCAAAATTAAAAAGAACCAATAAGAAATCAAGAAATATGTTAACTATGGACAAGGTAATAAGAAAATACAAAACATACACAACAGTGATTGAAGTAGGCATATTTGGACTAATGATACTGCTAGCCGCCGT
>JBEULK010000004.1:8004-9321 GCA_041287325.1 Pyrobaculum sp.
ACTTTAAACATGTCGTGGAAAGTAGAGGCTGTAATTTCTTGGCCCTCCGACACCTCTAACCCCCTATAAGCAACCCAGGGGCCTATGTTGATAAACATCGCCTTGTCTTTTATTTTGGTTAAGACTTTTACCAACTGGCCTACGTTTTCTGCGCCTATGCAAATTTCGCTTTTATGAGGCAACTCTATGCCTAATTCTTCGTTTAGTACACGTGCGCGCTCATGCTCGCTACTGCGTGGGTATAGGTACACAATGCCTAATTCGTCGACTATTTCAAAAACGTAGCGGGGTCCCGGCGGCAGTTTTCTTGATTTTTCTAGCTGAGCGTATCGTATGATGTGGCCTATGCTGTTTTTCTTATGCCAGACGTGGATTACGTGGTCTGCTATGTAGTGTAGTTTTTGGGGCTCTTCTTCTGAGATGAGGACGACGGGCTTGTCTTGGGAGATTTGGTATAGGACTGAGTGTACTATTTTTTCCAGGGTGGGGATCGACGCGGATAGCCCGTTTATAGAGTCTACGGCGATTAGGTCGTATTCGTTGGCGTGTTCCATGACGTATTTTACAATGTCTTCGCGGAAGGCGCGGGGGAAGTCTAGAAAGGCAAATTTCTCGGGGTCGGCGCCGACGCGTTTAGCTGTCTGGGCCAGGAGTTTTGGAGACTCTGTCGTGGAGATCCACATGACTCTTTTTGCTAACCTGTCTGCGAGTTTTATGGCGATGGAGGTCTTTCCCGCGCCGGGCGGTCCGTATATTAAGGTAAGTCCCTCTTGTGAAGCTTCTGCGAACTCCCGCACGTCTGCCTGTGAGTGGCTGTATATATTTCTTGTGGTGGTTGCAGTGTGTAACGTATGCCGTTTTTAGCGGTGGTGTTTTTATAATTGGGTGTGGTGTTTGGCGGTGATGTGGCCAGGCGCTGCCGAGGTGTGACGTCAGCTCGAGAGGGCTGATTTCTCTCCGCGCGTGGGGCTCGGCTGGCGTGTTCGTCGTGGTGTACCTCGGCGTGTATACAACAACGTATTTAAACTGGGTTTTACGGAGGGTTGTGGACGCCTTGGAGTTGTTCAGGGAGTTCTACAGGTCGCTGGGGACTCCGCTGAGTGCGGTGATTGAATTTAAACTGAGGAGGCGGGGTGTGGCGCCGGCTGAGGTTTTGGATAAGCCCTGGCTTTTGACTTTCTACATCGCGCAGGAGATGGGCCACCACAACGTGGAGCTTTTTATCTCGATGTTTGTAGAATATGCTAGGAGGCGGGGGGTTGATTCTTCCCTCGCCTCTGAGGCTCTTAGAAGCATGAAGGGATGGAGAAGGTTTGT
>JBEULK010000039.1:0-4269 GCA_041287325.1 Pyrobaculum sp.
ACTGAGAAGACCAGGAAGATTCGACAGAGAGATCCACATACCTATGCCGGACAAAAGAGCCCGGAGGGAGATACTTGCGGTGCACACCAGAAACATGCCTCTCTGTACAAAGGCGGACGTGGAGTCGGGGGTGTGCAACTCAGGCGACGAGGTGGACTTAGATAGGATAGCGGAGATGACGCACGGCTACACCGGGGCCGACATAGCCGCATTGGCAAAAGAGGCGGCTATGTCTGCGTTGAGAAAGGCGATGAACAAGGGGATGATAAACATAGAACAAGACGTAATCCCGCAAGAGGTGTTGAGTAAGCTTAAGGTGGGAATGTCGGACTTCTTAGACGCCATGAAGTACGTGCACCCAACTGTGCTACGTGAGGTCATCATAGAGGTGCCCGAGGTGCACTGGGACGACATAGGAGGCTACGAGACGATTAAACAAGAGTTGAGAGAAATAGTAGAGTGGCCTATGAAGTATAAACATTACTTCGACGAACTGGGAGTAGAGCCTCCCAAGGGCATACTCCTATTCGGCCCGCCTGGGGTTGGGAAGACTTTGTTTGCAAAAGCCGTGGCCACGGAGTCGGGAGCCAACTTCATCGCAGTCAGAGGCCCAGAGCTTTTGTCTAAGTGGGTGGGGGAGTCTGAGAAGGCGGTTAGGGAGGTGTTTAAAAAAGCGCGTATGGCCGCCCCGTGTGTAATCTTCTTCGACGAGATAGACTCAATAGCGCCGGCGAGGGGGTCCAGACTCGGCGACTCTGGAGTAACAGATAGAATCGTAAACCAGTTACTGGCGGAGATGGACGGCATCGGCGCACTTAAAAACGTCGTGGTGATGGCCGCCACAAATAGGCCGGACATACTAGACCCGGCGCTTCTAAGGCCCGGCAGATTTGATAGAGTTATCTACGTGCCGCCCCCCGACTTAAAGGCTAGGATCGAGATACTTAAGGTGCACACCAAGAAAATTAAGCTAGGCGACGACGTCAATTTAGAAGAACTCGCCAAGAGGACCGAGGGATATACGGGGGCAGACATCGCCGCTTTGGTCAGAGAGGCGGCTATGCTGGCGCTGAGAGAAACTATTAAAGAGAGGGCGACGAGGGCCAAGCCTGTATCTGCCAGCCACTTCGAAGAGGCCTTGAAGAGAATACCGCCGTCGCTGAGTCTCGAAGACATGAGACGCTATGAAGAGCTCGCGAAGCGGATAAGACGCGCAATCGCAGGACTTTAAGCTTAAATACTAACTTCCATTACTCGACCATGTCTATATTTGACGAATTTGAACGATTTATGAGACGGTGGCAACGCTTCTTTGAGGAAATTGAGCGCCAAATTGAAGAAGACTTCCGTAGACTGACGTCGCAGCCCGCCGGCGGCGGCAGGCCGCGGTACTACTACTACGGCTTTGAGATTACGATGGGCCCCGACGGGAGGCCGGTGGTAAGAGAGTTTGGAAACGTGCGCCGAAGGCCCGACGTCGAGAAAATTGAAGTAGTAGATGAAATAGACCCGTTAACAGATATTGTAGAAGAAGACGACAAGATAAAAGTGGTGGTAGACATGCCCGGCGTAGAGAAGGAGGACATAAAAATATACGTGAGCGAAGACGGGAGGACCTTGACGATAGACGCCAGAGGCAAGGACAGGAGGTATCACAAGGATATAAGACTGCCAGCCGCCGTGGATCCAAACAAGGCTAAGGCCTCGTATAAAAACGGCGTGTTGTCCGTAGAGCTTGAAAAGACGGAGAAAAGAAAAAAAGGGTTTGAGATCAAAGTAGATTAGGGCAATTCCTTTAGAAGACTCTCTATTTTCTGCTTAATTTCGCCTATCTTTTTTTCGCACTCCTCTATCCTCTTTTGTAACTCGCTGTGCGGCACAAACCACTCTATCTTAGGCTCGCCGAAGTTCAGCCTCCCGCCCTCCACCGTCGCCTCCACCGTAATTCTAACAATGTCTAATTTGCCGACGCCCATCGACACAAGCCTTTCGTAAATCTTTTTATTAAGCTCAGAGGTAGCTCTCACAACCTCCTCTTTCGGCACGACGCCGCCAAAGACGGCGAAGGCAGTTCGCCTAAGCTTATCTGCAAACCTTGCGGCGATCACGACGCCGGTCCGGATTTCGTATTTGTTAGGCGCCTTAAGCACGTGGCCGCCGTAGAGCTCAACCTGCTCCTGGGCCTTCTCAAGGTCTCGTTGTATGTTTTCTTCTAGTTTCCAAGCCATAATATAAACACTGCACTATAATATATTTTTAGGCTAAGGATCTGTCGTGGATTTGATCATTAAGACTAGAAAAGGATTTGAAAACCTCGTGGCCACGTATATAAGAGACATCGTAGGCCCCGGGGTAGACGTGACGCCCGCCCCCCGCGGATATCTCGGCGTGGTGGCTGTATCAGGCCTAGGCGAGGGCAAGCGGAGAGCGGCGGAGTTAATTGCAGAAAAAATCCCCGAGGCGGATAGAGTGTTGGTGGTCGAGGCGTTGTGCAAAGCAGAGCTCGGCGAGATAGAAAAGGCGGCGGTGGAGGTGGCTAAACGCTACGTAAAAGAGGGAGACACCTTCGCCGTCAGGACCACTAGGAGAGGCGGACACTCCTTTACTTCAATCGACGTAAATGTGAGAGTGGGAGCCGCGGTCAAGGAGGCCACGGGGGCCGAGGTAGACTTAGAAGAGCCGTCTAAGCCGCTGTACATCGAGATTTTCCAAGACTTGGCTGCAGTCTGTATGCCGGTCACGGCGGAGTATAGAAAAATGCGTCGCGACAAGCCGCTGGCTCTCCAGGCTTTGAGAAAAACCGCCGTTGGCCAGTTCGTCTACGAGGGCAACGACGAGGCGGTCAGGAAGATAGGAGAGCGGATTGGGAGAGCCGCCCAGACCTTCGAACTTGCAGAGCTGACAATACTGCTACACAAGCCCGTGCCGTCGAGGACGTTACGCGTCTTCCTCGAGGCGGTAGAAGCCGGCTTAGAAAGCCGGTACCAGATACAACTCAGAAGCTACGGCAGGTCTGTGTGGAAGGTGCCAGTTGAAGTCTACGAACTATATGCATACATCAGGAGCAGAGCCGGCGAGCCTATCATAGTCACAGACCCCAAGGGCGAGTATTTAACACACGTCAAACAAAAGCTGGCAGAGCTTTACACACACAACAGGGTCAACGTGCTAATAGGGGCGAGGGAGGGGGTGCCTCCCGGCGTGTTTAGATTCGCCTCCCTAGTCGTAGACTTAATACCTGAGGTCACAGTAGCCACGGATTTTGTAATCCCCTCCATCGCCATCGGCCTCACAAGCGCCTTAGAGGAGACGGGCGCAATGCCGCGGTACACCGGCAGGCGGGCAAAACATAAATAGCCAACCGTTTTCCCACAGTGATGTCATCGCCAGAGCAGCCCCAGCAGCAACAACAAAAACTCAGATGGGGCATCGCCTGGATATACTCGTCTTCAAACAACACCATAATCACAATAACAGACCTGACAGGCGCCGAGACGGTGGCCCGCGTAAGCGGCGGCATGGTGGTAAGAGCCGACAAAGACAAACCCTCCCCATGGGCCGCCATGCAGGCTGCGTACAAGGCCGCCCAGCTGGCGCTTGCCAGGGGGATAAACGCAGTACACATAAAAGTCAGGGGCCCCGGCGGCTACGGCATGAAGGTGCCGGGCCCAGGCGCCTCGGCGGCTATAAGAGCCCTGGCGAGGTCAGGACTGGTAATAGGAAGAATAGAAGACGTCACGCCGATCCCACACGACATAATCAGACCGCCCAGCGGCCGCAAAGGCAGAAGAGTATAATGGAGAAAAAAGACTGTCTTTTTGCCCTCGTCGAATGCGGTAAAGGTAACTTGAAACCGCTTGATTTGTTAAGACAGGCGCGGATAAAATCCCGTAAGTTAATCATACTAGGCAACTGCGGCGACACGGCGGCGCTGTTGACAGCCGTAAGGACAGTCGCCAGCGAAAACATGGACTTCCCCGTGCGATTCTACCAAAACATGGGGATAGACGAGGCGGCTAGGCTAGAAAAGTGCCAGAGCTACGAGCTTATAAACCTTTGAGAGTTGTCACACGTGATGAATAGGCATTTGAGGCGTCGCGTGGCCGGCGCTGGAACAGCTGAGTCATAGCGGTCACTATTACGTGGATTCTTGGCAGTGGAGAGGGCGTGGAGGCAAAGGCGGCGTCGTGCCCAGCCGCGTCAGCTAGGAGGCGCATAGGGCGGCTCTCCTCGGATAAAGCTTATATAGATGCCAGGAGGGGAGAATAT
>JBEULK010000040.1:0-29784 GCA_041287325.1 Pyrobaculum sp.
GCGCAGGGGAGCCGTAGCCAGCCGGCTACTCCAGCCGGTAGTCTAGCCCGGTCAATGGGTCACGGTTTGGGTGACCCGGCTATGGATGCGGGCCTTACCCTTTGGGGGGCTAGTCGAGCCCGTGACCCGGGTTCAAATCCCGGCCGGGGCACTCTACCTGTTGGTTTCTCGTCGCTTTGGGGACGCCTCTTGTATACCTCGGCATGTATAACGGATTTTTTTAAAAAAGGAGTGGGTATATGCGGTTATGTCTCAGGAAAATAAAAAAGAGGAGAAGAAGGATAAGGTGATTAAGAAGTATACTACATACACGGTTAGTGTCGAGGTGGGAATTTTTTGACGCAGTTGAATTGCAACAATCCTTTTGTTAAGGTTTTGTATACGATACACCTCTCCTCTTCTCCCGTGCAGGGCGCGTAGCATTTAATTTGTCCTCTTTCTATTTCGCACTCGATTTCGTAGGGTTGCCCCGTCTTGTCTACGTATCTTATGCCTACGCCGTATGCAAGCGCGGCTATCATTAACTCGACAGGTCTTGCAGACCTGAGGTCTATTTCTCTCCTACGACGACTTTCTCTTGCGTAACTATGGCTTTTATTGTATTGCCCCTCTTGTGCATAGGATGGCGCAGGCGCCGCAGCCGGTGCATGTCTGGGTTATTTCTGGGTGTCCCGCGGCGGTGGGGATTATGGCGGGGCAGCTGGTTTTTAGACACTCGCCGCATTTGTCGCAGAGCGCTGGGTTGACTCTGTAGGTTTTTACAGAGGGCTGATAGCCAACTACTCTTTTTTCTAGTAGCTGGCAGGGGTCTCCGGGTTGGTCGAGCGTCACTACGTATCCGCCGACCTTGGCAACTTCTGAGGCTAGTTGGTCGTACGTCTTTACTACTGCCACCACCGGCCCTGCGTCGTAGCCTCCTAACAACACGCCTAGGGCGATGGCGCTTGCCCTAAGCGGCGGGAGGTGTACGTCTACTATTTCCGCGACTTCTTGGGGATTATGCCATGTGGGTATTACCATATAGTCAGGTTGCGAGTTGCCGTTGGGCTGTATCCTTACGTCAGACACAACAATGGGCACCCCCTCTACGTTTTTTAAAATTTTGTAGAGGCAGGACATTAGGGGGAGTAGCGGGTGACCTGTCTCCATTTTCTCGCCTCCGGCGGCCCACCGCCATGGCTTGAGGTAGTGCTTGTTGAAGGTAGATATTCTACGCCTCTGAGGCGTGGGGTCTGGCCCGTCGTAGCCCACGGGGGTGGAGTACGCCTCGGAGTAGTCCGCCGCCTTTTCTAAGTCTTTAAAACAGGGGAGCTCTGAGGGACACGGCTTTATCAGCAACGCTCCCCACACCGCCCTTTTGGCTGCTTCAAGAGCTTCTCTGCTGGGCGCGGCTTCTACTAGTACTTGTCTAAAAGTGGCGGAGAGCCCGACGGCGATGCCTATCTTGTCGTCGTCGCTGAACTGGTCTTTAACTACGAACTCGACCATATCTCAGCTTTACTACTAGCTTCTTTAACGCCTCTTTTTCGTGGGGGAAGTAGTCTAGGGGCTTGGGGCCGTTTATCTTTACCCAGAGGCACTTGTCTGAGAGGTATACCTCTCCAGTTTTTAAGTTGAGGACGAGGGGGTACATGCGGCAGGAGAGGGGCTTCTTTTCGTGGATAGTGCACTTCCCGCGGTAGAAGGGGCACCATCCGTAGATTATCCATTTATATAACTTGACGCCGTTGTACTCGCCGTAGGGCTGGAAGCGTAGTTCTACGCCTATTTTCTCTGCCTCGCTTTTTAAGACGGGTATCTCCTCTTCTAACACGACGGGCATGTCGTCTACCGACTCGAATTTACAGCAGTCTGACGGGCAGCCGATGGGGCAGGCGAACACGCGGGTTTGGTGGCTTGTGTTTATATTTCATCATGCTTATCATACTCTTTACTTATGTAAATTTTACTTTTTTTAAAACTCCTTGTATATTTGTAAATTTAATTACATTTAAGGTAAAATTAGTAAATTTTTAAGTTCTTCCTAATTCTTTTCAGATTGCTAAAGAAGACTTTATAAATAGTTAAAAGAAAACTTAAAAATTAGTAATTACCAGACTGGCATGAAGAAGGAGAAGAAGGAGGAGAAGAAAGAAGAGAAGAAGAAATAACAACGCGGTGTTAATTTTTTAAATCCCCTTCTTTTTCCTCCCCATGGTTAAGGTGATAGACGTGGGTCGAATTGTGTTAAAAGTCCTTGGGAGAGAGGCGGGGAGGAAGGCTGTGGTGGTGGACGTCGTTGACGAAAATTTTGTAGTCGTTACAGGGCCTAAGAGCATCTCGGGGGTTAAGCGCAGGAGAGTGAATGTTAACCACGTAGAGCCGACTGACAAGAAGATTGAGATCAGGCGGGGCGCCTCTGACGAGGAGGTGGTCAAGGCTCTGGAGGCGGCTGGGTTGCTGGAGTATATGCGCGAGAAGGTGAGGCCTAAGTTGTTCGGCATCACCGAGGCGGAGGTTAGGTGAAGTGCGGAGGTAGAGAGGTTTTTGTAAAAGTCCAGGAGGAGTCTAACCCGCAGTGGGGGAAGCCTCCTCTGGAGAGGACGCCCGAGGAGCATATTAAATATTCCCTAGTCTTAGTGGACAAGCCTAGGGGGCCTAGTAGCCACGAGGTTGCGGCTTGGGTTAAGAAAATCCTCGGCGTGGATAAGGCCGGCCACGCGGGGACTCTCGACCCCAAGGTGTCTGGCGTCTTGCCGATTGCAGTGGCTGAGGGCACTAAGGTGTTGATGGCGTTGTCTAGGTCTGACAAGGCGTACGTCGCCGTGGCGAAGTTCCACGGCGATGTCGACGTGGAGAGGCTGAGGGCTGTTTTGCAAGAGCTCCAGGGGGTGGTTTACCAAAAGCCGCCTCTCCGCTCTGCGGTGAAGAGGCAGTTGAGGACTAGGCATGTCTACTCCCTGGAGCTTTTAGAGTTAGAGGGCCGCTACGCGTTGATTAAAATGCAAGTGGAGGCTGGGACGTACGCCAGAAAGCTTATACACGACATTGGGGAGATTTTAGGCGTCGGCGCCAATATGAGAGAGCTACGCCGCGTGGCCGTGTCGTGTTATTCAGAGGACGAGGCGGTGACTCTTCAAGACGTCGCCGACGCTTACTACATTTGGAAGCGGTACGGCGACGACACGTATTTGAGGAAGGTGCTTCTGCCTATTGAGGAGATTGCCCGCCACCTCCCTAAGATATGGGTTAGAGACGGGGCTGTGGACGCCGTCTGCAACGGCGCCCCCCTGGCCGCCCCCGGCGTCGCCAAGTTTGAACATCCGTTTTCTAAAGGCGACATCGTGGCCTACTTTACGTTGAAGGGGGAGCTGATTGGGGTTGGGAGGGCTCTGGTAGACAGCGAAGAGTTAAAGAAGGTGGAGAGGGGGCTCGTGGCGCGGACTGACCGCGTTGTCATGCGTAGAGGCACCTACCCGCCGTTGTGGAAGAGGAGGCGGGCGGGGCAGGGCAAAGCTTAAAAAGTTATGGTTCGGACACAAGTGTGGGGGATCGGCCTTCAATAAGGCGTATAGTCATAGACGCGGCTATACCCACTAAGGGGGTCACGATTGTGGACGTGGCGAGGGAGTTGTACAAGGTGGAGGGGGTGAAGGCTGTGCGCGTCACCGTGGACGACGTGGACGTCGACGTGCTGGGCCTGGCCATTGTGGTGGAGGGGGTGGATATAAACTTTAGCGAGTTGGAGGAGGCTCTTGAGAAGGTGGGCGGCGTTGTGCACTCAGTAGACGAGGTGGTGGTTGGGGAGTACATACCTGAGGCAGGTGCCACCACGTGAGATACGTCGTACTGGGCGTAATAGACGGGTTAATCTCGGCTGGGACGTTGTCTGCGTCTCTTATATTTAGAGGAAGCTCTGTAGACGTGGGGCTGGCGATTTCTATCGCCGTAGTCGTGTCCTCTATAAGCGCTTTGACGGTCTTCGTCGCCGAGTACTCGCAACAGATGTCTGAGATGAGAGAAGCTATCTACAAGCTTTCGCTTCGCGAAGTCGTCGCCAGGTGGACGCTTTTATACCTCCGCGCGCTTTACACAACAGTTAAATCAGCCTTGCTAAATTTCTTAGCCTCATTTACTGGCGCAGTAGCCGTGTTGATACCGGCGGCTTTTACCACACAAGCAGTGATGCCTTCAATAGTTGCCGTGTTATTAGCCACTGGGCTTTTCGTGGCGGGGAGGAGGTGGCTAGACCTCTTAGAATTTTTCATAATGGTGGGAGCCGCCGTAGCCGTCGGCATCGCCGTAGGCCTTGCCTTTCCAATAATAGTTTAAAAAGAGGGGCTAACACTATTGCGTGGCCACTCTTCCCGTAGAGTATCTTCGAACTACTAGAATGTTTAGAGAAAAGGTTGGTGACTTAGAGATCGTATCGTTTGAAGTGCCTACTCACAAGTACTTTGCGCGCAACGAGGTTCCCTACCTGGCGACGGCTCTCGACGTAGATCTCCGCAAGTTGGAAAACATGATTTCCGACATGAAGTACGGCAGGGTAGTAGTCGAGAAGCTGTGGGCCTACCGACTAGACGGCGACATAATCCGAGAGGGGAAGAAAGTTTTGTTGCCCGACCTCCAGCTCAACCAAGACGTGGACGGAGAAACGGAGGAGTACGAAGACTCTACTGTCTTGAAAATACACATAGGCCCCTTGAGGGAGTTTGTGAGAATTTTCATAAGGCCGCAACAGGGGTTTAAAGAAGTGATTATATACAGAAGGCCCCCCCACCCAGCTCTTATCCGCTACGTGGCTTACTTATGAAAGTGGCAGTGGTGGGGATAGGGGGGTGGGGGAAGAACCACCTCCGCGTGGCGGCTCAGCTGAGAGGCGAGGGCCTAGTAGACGTGGTGTATGCAGTTGACGTCGACGAGGCGCGGCTTAGGTGGGCTGAGAAAGTCTACGGCGCAGTCCCCGTCAAGGGGGCGGAGGCCGCCGCCGGGTTAGACCTCGACGCAGCCATCGTCGCCACTCCGACTACACTACACGCCGCCCACGCCGCCTTGTTTTTAGAGAGGGGCATCCCCACTCTTGTGGAGAAGCCCTTTGCCGCTTCGCTTAGGGAGACTTACGAAATTTTAGACAGAGCCGGCAAGACGCTTGTCTCGACCGGATATCTACTGCGATTTCACCAGGGGGTTAGATATGTAAAGAACAACCTGGGCAGGCTGGGGAGGTTTCTCACGGCGTATAGCAAGAGGACCTCGCGGTGGCCTGTGAGGCCTGGCGACGTGGGAGTTGTGAAAGACCTCGCCATCCACGACGTGGACTTGGTGACTTTTATCACTGGGAGAAGGGCTTATATGGTGTACGCAGCCGGGGGCTCCACTAGGGGAGATTACGAAGACCACGTACAGATATTCGCCACGTACAACTCGGCGTCTTCTATCTTTGAGGCAAACTGGCTCACTCCCTACCGGTTTAGAAAAATCGAGCTCACGGGGGACCAAGGGATTTACGTGGTAGACTTCGCCTCAGACGAGGTCTACTTCTACGGAGAAGACGGCGTGTTGAGGCCCCGGGTCGTAGTAGAGGAGCCGCTCCTGGCGCAGGACAGGGAGTTTTTAAAAGCGGCGTCGGGGAGGGGAGGGGAGGTGGTGGCAAGAGAGGACATTGTGTACACAATGAAGTTCTGCGAGGCCGCCATCCTGTCGATAAAAAACAAAAGACCTGTTCACCTAGACGAGGTGGCGTAGACGTCTTGAAAAATAGGTGATGTGGTTTTTTAACATGAGGACAGTGTTGCATGGCAGGGGAAGACCTACCGCTGGCCGAGGTGGAGATGATGGACTTCGGCGAGGACTTTAAAATAGCTCTCTCAAGAGTACATGACGGGGGCAACGTCTACATCGTGGGCCCCGCGGGGAGCGGGAAGTCCGCCATGTTGAGAAAAATCGGCGTGTACGTCTCTAGGCTGGGCCTCCAAGGCGTCTACGTCAAGCTGGAGTGGGTAAAGTACGGGTGGGGGCTTGCCGACTACTTAAGGCGCTACGGCGAGAAGAGCAGAGAATTAACAGGCCTTGAATACGGCGAGAGGCCTGGGCTCGTCTTGTTAGACGACGGAGAGCTTTTGTGGAGCTATGGCTCAGCTTATAAAAACCTGGTCAGAGACATAGGGGGTAGTCAGGTGGTTGGGGCCTTTAGAGAAATAGACGTAGACTCGGCAACCCTCCTCTTCGGCGACGGCCTCATAATATACCTCCAAGGCCGCCCCTCTCAGACGCCGGTCGTAAAGACTCCGCTCGGCTTTTCGTTCATTGGAAAGACTACTGAGGTTGTTGTAATATAGCAAAAAAGGCAAGGAGGTTATTCACCCCGTGTAGAAACATAGAGGAGAGAAGCCCGCCCTTTTTGAAAGCGTATGTCAGCGCCAGGCCGTAGGCGAAGTAAAGCGGAATCAATGAGGGGAGGCCGTGGAGGACAGCAAAAGCCATGGAGTTGCCCACGTAGCCTGCCAGAACCCCTAGGCGTTTTTCAATTTCTTGATGCAACATGCCTCTGAATATTGTCTCTTCGACAATAGGCGCGAGCAAAACTGAGGCGGCAAAGAAGTAGACCTCCCAGTGGGCACATGTAGAGAGGACCTCTATTAAGAACTTCATCAACGCATTGTATTGACTTAGGTATGGGCTGAGAAGCAGCTCGGCCCCCCACAACGCGCCGAATACTGCCAGAGGTTTTAAAAGCCCTCTGGGCTTAAACACAAGCGAATTTCTCACTGTGTATAACAACGGCGTAAGTACGAGGTAGGCCGTTACTAACGACGCCGCGAAGCCGCAGTCTGGTATTAGTAAAATAGTGGCTCCCGATGCGATGAACATCGCTGGCAGAGCAAGCGCGAGGAGAAGCAGACGCATAGGTTAAAATAATGGAGTATTTATAGGCGTGGAGATCTTAGTCGCAGCTACTTCAATAGGTAAAAGACGCTTCTTCATCGACGTCACCCACTGGCCCTCAGTGGAGAGGTACCACAAGCCGTTTTTGGTAAACGCCGGCTGGCCGCGCGGCCTTGCAACCAGCGTTCTGAATATAGGGCAGTATATAGAAGAAGTGGCTCAGATATATGCAGAGGCGTCTGAGGCCGCGGCTACGGCTAGTAAAGATTTTATAAAAGCAGCGGCTAAAACATGGCCTTGGAGGTTTCTCATACCTACTAAAATTGAGGTAGACGCAGAGGCTTGGAAAGAGGCGAGGACTTGCTGGGAGATCAAGACGCACATAGAAAGCGTGGTGGGGAGGCGTTTTGACCAGTGGGGAGAGGTATACGCCGGGAGGGCGCCTGTGGAGTTACGCGGAGAGGCTGTGTACATCGGCGGCGTTCCGTCTGTTGGGCACACTTATTTAAGACTGATCGGCGTGTTGAACGTTTAACACGGCGTTTTTAAACTTCGACTTAGTCAAGTTTATAAAAAACTCCGCCGCCTCTGCCACAATACGCTCAGCCTCTGCTCTCTCCCCGGCGCTGGCGTATATGTGCACCTCGAGGACAGGGGCCTCTACTTCAAAGCCCTTGGGGTGAGACTTGACGTACACAGTGGGGTGGCGCCTCATAGCCTCCCGAATTATAGGCGCCATGTCCGCCTCCGGCACGCCTTTTACAACCACTACCCTCTCGGCGAAGTACATCGGAGGACCCCTGGCTCTGAGCAACGGCTCTATGTAGTTTTCAAAAATTGCCTCCATCTCTCTGGGGACGCCGGGGAGCAAGACAGCCATCTTATCCCCTTTTTGGTACAATATGCCAGGCGCCGTGCCGACCGGGTTGGGCAAGGGCCTCGCCCAGCGCGGCATTTTAGCCATTTTCACCCTCTCTTCTGTCATGGAGTACCCCCTGCTTTCATACTTTTCTTTAATCATTCTAAGAGCCTCTTCGTTGACTACAGCCTCCTCCCCCACCGCCTTAGAAAAGGCGATGTTAGTGAGGTCATCCGGCGTGGGGCCGAGGCCGCCTGTGGAGATAACGACGTCTGCCTTCTGCAGGGCCTCTTTAAAAGCCTCAACTATCTCCTCCTCGTCGTCGGGGACTACTACAATTCTCTTCACCGAGTACCCCAAGTGGGTGAGCTTCGCCGCAAGCCACGCGGCGTTTGTGTTCACCACTCTGCCGATGAGAAGCTCGTTGCCCACTGTGATTATCCACGCTGTGCCCTTCATTACGATTTGCCACTTTTGTCTCTTTTAACTCTTCTCTTACTACTAGAGATATGCCAATTAGCGTAGTCGCCACGCCGAGCGCTTGGAGAGGCACGGGGCCCACGTACCCCGTGGGGGCCTCGCCTAGTATCAACATGGCTAAGAGGGCGGCTCCCACGGGCTCTCCCAGCGTGCTTGCCGCAATAGTCACAGCGCGGTATCTGCCGAGAAGAAAGTTAAAGACTGTGTGTCCCAACATCATCGGGATCGACGCAATTAACAAAAACATGACAAAGATGTGCCAGTCGTAGGCAAAGAGGTTAGACCCGGCGGCTATGCCGAATAACAAGGCGACGAGAGACGCGGTGCCGTAGGCGACGAAAGTGTAGCCCCAAGTGTTTGCCTCTTGCCGCACCAGCCGGCCGAGGGCTATGTAGCCTGCAAAGGCTAAGGCCCCCGCAATCGCCAAGAGGTTGCCCAAGAGCCCACCCGGTGAAAAAGTTATCATCAACGCACCAGCGGTGGCCGTCGCGACTCCCACTGCGGAGGACAGCCCCACTTTTTCTCTAATAAGGCGGGATAGCAGTAATAACACGACTGGGTGTATGTTGACAAGCGTAGTGCTCGCCGCCACGGTTGTCAGGAAGAGCGAGGGTATCCAGGCCAAGAAGTGTACGGCTAGTAGAAGCCCAGAGGCCGCGGAGTAGGCGGCGGCGCGGGCAGACGGAAGCGTGAACCCCCTCCACGTCCCCACGGCGAAGACCACGAGAGTCGCGATGAATAGCCGCCAAAACGTAATTGCCGCCGGGTCCGCGGGGGTGAGCCTAATCAAGATGGAGGCCGAGGCAATGGCCAACACGCCGATGGGCAGTAGCCAAAGCACATCGCACAGAACTTAAAACTACATATCTCCACACGTTTCCGGGCGTAGAGCTTGTGGCGCATACTGGCGAGAGGATTTCTCCAGCCAGGTTGGATAAGGCGGTGTTTTACTTCTTCCCAAAGGCCTTCACCCAGGGGGTAAAGAGACGATCAGATTTAACGAGCTCTACGACCAGTTCAAGGCCAGGGGCTACGAGGTGTACGACGTCTCCGCCGACTCGCAGGAGGCCTTGAAGAAATTCGCCGAGAAGTACGGCGTAAAGCTCAAGCTACTCAGCGACGCAGGAGGAAGGCTGGCATCCCAGCTGGGAATTTTAAGGCCCACTGGCACTGCGGAGAGAGTCGCCTACATCCTGAGGAAAGGCCCGATCATCCACGTGTTAAAAGGCCTCAAAAGCGCGGACGAACATGCAGACAAGGCCCTTTCGCTGATATAAAAAGTGAAGGAGCTGTGCTCCCGAGCTCGGCATAGTTTTAGCAAAATTAGTCGCCGAAGCAGAGGAGGGGGAGGTGGTGAAAATCGTCGGTAAGTGGAAGTATGTAATTAACGACGTGACTAAGTCGGGCCGCTACATAGGCCTAGAGGTACTGGACGACAGAGAGGCTGAGCTACGTCGAGGTACTTGTGAAAAAGTCAAGGCCAGCATTTTGCGCAAGCGAGAGAAAGCCGCCCAGCTACCTCGACGCCGTCCAGCGGCTCTAAGCCGAGCTTTTCAATACAAGCCTGTCTACATGCGCCTTGACCCCGGAGGAGAGGCACTGCCTCGCCAGCTTGCCCACGTATCTGGCCCCAGTCTTTTTCGACTACCTTCTCACAAACCACGACGCCGGGCAAGCCCAGAAGCCTAGTCCCCAGCTTCTTGCTAAAGATGTAGCCCGGTGGCGAAGAGGCAAACCTCATAGCCCACGGCGCGTGCCTACAGTGCTGTCACTAATGCGCGGACGAGGTCGCTGTCGCCGAGCATAATCACAGCTTTAGGCATATAAACCCACGTACGGAGATATACAGGGATGACGAGCCAATGCAGGCGGCGACTTGTGGCCGGTGACCTGCCGGCTGACGGCTAAGCGTCTACTTATATGAGGGGCACCTCTTCCCCACCGGACATATGTGACACTTCGGCGACCTGGCGGTGCAGATGTCGCGGCCGAACTGAATTAGTTTTAAGTGCACCTCTAGGTACCGCGCCGGCGGTATCCTCTCCATAAACCACTTGCTAATCTCCTTGTAGCTCTTCCCAACCCTCCACCTCTTCGCGATGCGCGTTATGTGCGTATCCACTGGGAAGGCCGGCATCCCCAGGTTTACCAACACGACGTCTGCCGTCTTTTCGCCGATTCCAGGTATGCTCAGTAGCAACCTCCTCGCCTCTTCTACTCCCATTGTCCTCAGCTTCTCTGGAGTAATTCCGAGACGTATAAAAGCCTCTGCAACAGCTCTAATATGCCTAGCCCTTATGTTGTACATACCCGCGGGCTTGATAACCTCGGCGAGTTCTTTCTCAGAAAGCGAGAGCACAGACTCGGGAGTCAAGACTCCCAGCCTTTTTTTCAACGCCCTATAAGCCCTAAACGCGTTTCGGTCCGATGTATTTTGAGACAAGATCACCGACACCACCAGCTCAAACAAATTGCCGCTCTCGCGCCACGCCACAGGCGCCACAAATTCTTCAAGACGTAGCTTTACGTAGCTATCAACAGCCTCAATTAGCTCAGACACGGGCATTTGTATCAACTACTTTAAAAGCTTCGGAGGCGCGTTCCCGCCCCAGCCCGGGGGGACATCCGCCCCCCACCGAGTATAAAATGGCCACTTATTTAAAAGCTTTATTATTGTATCGACGAAAGCGGCTTAAAACATCCGTGCAACTGCATCGCGCTAGGCGCGGTTTATTTCCCTTCTAAGTACGGCGAGACTTACCTCAAAGTAGGCGCCGACGTTTTAGAACAAATTAAGCAAATGGCGAGGTTAAGTGGCGTGATGTAAAGAGGCGTGCGCCTAGCGCCATTGAAGTAGTTTTCAGCCGAGTGAAGACCCGGTGGGCTGTCTTTCATTTTAACAACTGGGAGGATTTACGGAGGGCAGTGGCCCAGCTGGCTACTGGTGGTTGTGGTGGATCACCAACTGCTCCCAAGGGGTGCCGCCGTGGGGGTGAGATACGTTGAGCGCGACTCTAGAAAGTCCCCGGTCTACAGCTTGCAGACGTAGTGACTGGGTGGGCCCGCGATACTTTTTGTTAAGTCCTGGGCTTATAACCTGTACGTGGGGAGTTACGTGGACGAATTTAGGTTTTCTGTGAGGAAGTCCGACTTTGACAAGTTTGTGGAGAGGCTGGGCCTGAGCCCAGAGGAGGTGTTGTCCGAGCTTAAGGCCGAGGTAGTGAAGGTAGGGCCAGGATTTAGGTACGTCATAGACATGGAACACTTCTTCTTCTACGTATTGGCCAAGTTAAATAATAAGCCTAAGCCCGTGCAACAAAAAGCGGTTGACCAGTCTGTGTTTGAACAGGCGTTGAACAAAGCCATTGACCAATACGCAGGCGCGAGCGGGTACGCCAAGCTGATAGACGTCAAGAATGCCGTGGTGCACGAGCTGGGGATCACAGACGAGGAGTTTGTAAAAAAGTTGGCAGAGCTAGTCCAGAGTAGGAAGGGAGCCTACGTGCTCTTGGAGGGGGGAGACGTGAAGATTCAAATAGGCGCCAAGAAATACGGCTATATCAAAAGAGTGGCGAGGGTGGCCGAAGTCGTATATTACTAATCATATTGCTCCTCTTATAATTAATCTTCTGCGAGTAGCTACGTGGAGGAGTGCCGCATACCTAAATGGCCTGTGGCAGGCGAGGTCTACAGACTGGGCGGCCGCTCGTGGCAGAGGGCTGTGGAGATGTTAGTAAAAATGACCTCAGCATTTCCCATGGCAATACTACTCGGCAGAGCTGGCATGGGCAAGTCGCAGGTGGCCTACGAGGTCTGTAAGAAGACTAATTGTATATATGTCGACTTAACCGAGGTGGGCGAGCGGAGCATGGCCAACGTGGCGGCGGTCGTCGTCTGGCGCATATTGGCGCGATTCGGAGGAAGAGACCAGAAGAACAGAGTTGTGGAGGCTTACAAAAAATTCGGCTACGAGGGTATCTTGTCGCTCGCCAGGGGAGACCCCGCCTGGACTCTTAGAACCGCCCTGGGGCTCGCCGGCGGGAGAGCGGTTATTGTACTAGACGAGCTCCTCCCCTCTGCAGAAGACCCCAAGTTTTTCGAAGTGGCGTATATACTACACAGAATTAGAAACATGCATTTAGAAAACGCGTCGTTCCTCGTCACTATGTTGCCAGAGGTGTATGAGAAAATTGTGGAGAGAATTCCGCCGCTGGGCAACTTTTTCCACCACGTCACAGTCCAGCTACCCGACGTAATTCCTGAGGATGAGCTTGATGACATTGTGGCGGCGTACTGCCCCGGCAAAGTTGAGGTGGCTAGAAAAATCCTCGCCGAGAGGCCCGACGCCACTGTGAGAGAAATCTTGCTAGAACTAAACAATATACCTACGCGGCGCTATGTAGAGCTGGTCCCAGCCGACTAGGGGAGTGTCTTTTGCGTAGCCGCCGAAGGTTAAGGTCGTTTAATTTATTAAGCGGCATCTTTATGGTAATATGATCAGGTCGGAGAACGTGAAGCAGATCTTAGAACATTATAGGGTAGTTTGGGCCTTGTCTCACGCCCAGGGGCTGTTGGGGTGGGACTCAGAGACTTACATGCCTGAGGAGGGGGTGAGGGGTAGGGCCGTGGCAAGGGCTGAGATTGCTCAGCTTATACAAAAGTTTATGCTTGATGAGAAGTTTGTCAAGCTTATTGAAAAGGCTGAAGAGGAGAAAGACTTAACAGACGTAGAGAGGGGGATTATTAGAGTATTAAGGCGAGATTTAAAGTTTTACCAGAGGGTGCCTCCGGAGGTTGTGAAAGAGTTTGCCAAAGTGACTTCGGAGGCTTTTGTGGCGTGGCGAGGCGCCAAGGAGAAGTCAAAGTTTGAGTTGTTTGCGCCTTACCTAGAGAAGATTGTTGAGCTGAGTAGGACCATCGCCGAGAAGCTGGGCTACGAAGAACACCCGTACGACGCCTTGCTGGACCTGTACGAGGAGGGGCTCACGTCGCGGGACGTGGATAACGTCTTTACAATATTAGAACCGGGAGTTAGGAAGGTCTTGTATAGGCTTGAGGCGGCGGGTTGGCCTAGGAACCACCCGCTAGAAAATGTGCCGTACGACAAGTCGCAGGTAGAGGCGGCGATATACGACGTGTTGGAACTTATAGGCTATCCCAAGAGCAGGTTTAGAATAGACGTGTCGCCTCATCCGTTTACAATTGGGATTACTACGCCGTACGACGTCAGAATCACCGTCCGCTACAAGGGGGTGGACTTTAGAGAGCCCTTGTTCTCGGCCCTTCACGAATACGGCCACGCCCTCTACGAGCTTAACGTAGACGAATCGCTAGCCATGACGCCTGTAGGTAGCGGCGTATCGCTTGGCATCCATGAAAGCCAGTCTCGTTTTATGGAAAACATAGTGGGGAGGAGCAGAGAGTTTGTAGAGAAGGCGTCGCCTTTGTTAAGACGGCGCCTCTCTTTCTTAGAGAAGTACGCAGACGACGATCTCTACTACTATTTTAACATAGTAAGGCCGAGTCTAATACGCACAGAGGCCGACGAAGTGACGTACAACTTGCACATACTTCTGAGGTATAGGCTTGAGCGCCTTATGATTACAGGAGAGGTCAAGGTCGGCCAACTGCCAGAGCTGTGGAACGACGAGATGGCCAGACTCCTAGGAGTAAGGCCGAGAAACGACGCAGAGGGGGTTCTCCAAGACGTACACTGGTCTCACGGGTCGATTGGCTACTTCCCGACGTATACCCTGGGCAACGTGGTGGCCGCTATGATATTTTACAAACACGGCAGAGTGAAAGAGGCAGTTGCTAGGGGGGACTTCGCCTCTATTAAAGATTGCTTGAGAGAAAAGATCCACAAGTGGGGTAGCGTCTACCCCCCGAAGGAGTTGTTAACGAGGAGCTTCGGCGAGGGTTACAACGCGGAGTATCTCGTGCGGTATCTCGACGAGAAGTATAGGTAATACGAATTTATGTTTTTAATCTAGGGTTGCGCCACATTTGTGGCTTTAGTGGAGCCCGACCTCTTCCGTGAAAAGATTAGGGAGTTTATTACTACTAGTGAAAAGATCTCAGATGAGGTAATCAACGTCATTATTCAGCAGAAGAAGTCCTTGGAGGTTGATTTTCATGATATCTTGATGTTTGACAAGAGCATCGCCGACTTAATTATTGAAAAGCCTAGGCAGGTGTTGCCTGAGGCCGACAAGGTGGTCAAGGAGATTGTGGAGGAGAAGGACCCCGAGACGGCGCGGAGGCTTAGGCGTTTCTACTTTAGAGTGAGGGGGTCGCCCCTCGCGGTACCGCTTAGGAAACTTAAGTCGGAGTTCATAGGCCGCCTCATCCGGGTGGAGGGCATCGTCACTAGGCAGAGCCCACCAAAGCACTTCTTATACAAGGCTCTGTATCGTTGCACCCAGTGCGGCTACGAGATCGAGCTTGTGCAAGAGCTGGAGCGCCACGTGGAGCCGCCCTCTAAATGTCCGCGATGCGGGGCGTCGAAGAGCTTCACGCTGGTGACCGAGTCTAGCCAGTACATCGACTGGCAGAAGATAATTATCCAGGAAAGGCCTGAGGACCTGCCGCCTGGGCAATTGCCAAGAAGCGTGGAGGTAGTTGTCCTAGACGACTTAGTAGACGTTGTCAAGCCAGGGGACATAGTCACGCTTACTGGAATCCTCGACTTAACTCTCAGCGAGTTAAAGAAGGGGAGGCCTCCCGTTGTCACGTCTTACGTCCAGGGGGTGCACATAGAGACTACAAACAAGGAGCTAGTAGAGGAGATTACAAGAGAAGACGAGCAGAAGATCTTAGAAGTATCGAGGCGATCGGACGTGCGGGATTTAATTGTCCGCTCCATAGCTCCGTCTATCTACGGCTACGAGGAGATTAAAGAAGCTATAGCCTGCCTACTCTTCGGGGGGAACGAAATAATCTACCCAGACGGCGTTAGGGTGAGGGGCGACATCAACATCTTGTTAGTAGGCGACCCCGGCACCGCCAAGTCGCAGCTACTAAAATTCGTTGCCAAGATCGCCCCCCGGGCCGTCTACACCACGGGCAAGGGCTCTTCTGCCGCTGGCCTGACGGCGGCGGTGGTGAGAGATAAGCTGACGGGGGAGTTCTACCTAGAGGCCGGCGCCTTAGTGCTGGCCGACAAGGGCGTCGCCGTCATCGACGAGATAGACAAAATGGACGCCAAGGACAGAGTGGCCCTCCACGAGGCCATGGAGCAGAACACTGTGTCTATCAGCAAGGCCGGGATCGTCGCCACGTTAAACGCCAGAGCCGCCGTATTGGCCGCGGCGAACCCCGCCTTCGGCCGCTACCTGCCTAACAGGACGGTTGCTGAGAACATAGACCTCCCAGTATCTCTGCTAAGCCGTTTCGACCTCATTTTTGTCATAAGAGACGAGCCTAGGGAAGACTTCGACACGGCGGTGGCTGGGCACATCCTTGACCTGCACTCTGGAAAGACTCCCGAGGCGTTTAAAGACGTGCTTAAGCCAGACTTTTTGCGTAAGTACATTATGTACGCCAGGCGTTACGTAAAACCAGTCCTCAGCGAAGAGGCCAAGGAGAGGATCAAGGCTTTTTACCTAGAAATGCGCAGGAGGTACCAAGGCCCCGGCACCGCCATAGCCATCACGGCACGTCAACTAGAGGCGTTGATACGCCTCACAATAGCCGAGGCGAAAATGCGCCTCTCTCCCATAGCCACTGCAGAAGACGCAGAGAGGGCAATAAGGCTGTACCTAGCCTTCCTCAAGTCAGTGGGCATAGACATAGAGTCCGGCGCCATAGACATAGACGCCATAATTACGGGGGTGCCCGCTTCGAGGAGAGAGGCGTATATCAAAGTGGTAGAGCTGTTAAAGAAGTTAGAAGAGGCGGAGAGGGGTCCCGTGAAGATCGATGTTTTGAAGGCAGAGGCGGAAAAACTAGGCATACCAGCGTCGGAAGTTCAGAGAATTGTCGACTTGTTAATCCGCAACGGAGAGGCGTATACCCCAAGGCCTGGCTACATCAAACGCGTAGTTTAACACCCCGCGCCGAGTTTCTCAGCCACTTCTACCACTAGTTTTTTCACATGGCGCAACGCCCTCTCTACGTCGCCTCTGTCGGCCCACCCCTCGTAGAAGTTTAATAGAACTCGCGCTGTGCCACACATCTATAACCCGCTCGCCGAGTTCGTCTGCGACTTTTGACCTGTACTGCCACAAGTCTCCATGGCTGGCCAGCCTTACGCCATCTTTCTAATATGCGTAGGCTTTTACAGCTAAAGCCGCAGCCACCACATCTTTTCGCTTGACTGCCTTAAGTCGCCTTGTCTTAGCTCTTCCGCTACTTGTAAAACATGCCGTTGTTATGCACTATCTCGCCTTACCTGGCGGGCCTCTCAGCGCCGTTTCTAAAAGATAGTCTTCTAGAGAGACGCCTTTTCCTCTGCGAGAATCTTAAGTCTCTCAACAAGCCTCCTAGGCAGGGCGGGAGTCTCCGCGTTAGGTGGGGCGTTGCAACTTATAAATCTTTGCAGTGGGCCGTGCGTGGAGGTAGAGTCTCTTTCTCTCGACGCCAGGCTGATAGACGTGTTAAAGCGGCGTGGGGTGACCCGCCTCTTCCCCCCGCAGGTAGAGGCAGTGGAAGCCGGCATCTTCAACGGAAGGAGCGTGTTGTTGTGCACCGCCACCGCCTCTGGCAAGTCTCTGCTGGCAGAGGTGGCCTCCGTAAAAGCCGCCTTGGAGGGGTCCATGGCGCTGTACGCAGTGCCTCTCAAAGCCCTCGCCCACGAGAAGCTAGTCCACTTTTCTTACTACAGCCACTTGGCCAAGGTGGGAATCTCCACGGGGGACTTCGACTCAGAAGACAAGAGGCTCCATCAGTACGACGTGGTGGTGGTGACGTACGAAAAACTAGACAGCTTGCTCAGGCACAGGCCGAGCTGGCTGAGCTCCGTCGGCGTGGTGGTGATAGACGAGATACACTACCTAGGCGACCCCAAGAGAGGCCCGGTGCTGGAGTCGATAATTGCTAAGTTAAGACACCTGGGCCTAAAGACGCAGGTAATTGGGCTGAGCGCCACAGTAGGAAACGCCGCAGAGGTGGCCCAGTGGCTAGGGGCAAGGCTCGTGGCCTCGGGCTGGAGGCCCGTCCCTCTGAGAGAGGGGGTGTACTACGGCGGCAAGATACGCTACACAGACGGCGCTGTTCGTCACGTGGCGGCGGCTGGCGACGCGGAGGTGGCTCTGGCGATAGACGCAGTGGCGTCGGGCGGACAGGCTCTGGTCTTTACAAACAGCAGGGCCTCTACGGCGAGGTTGGCCAAGGCGGTCGCCAAGGCGATTGCGGCCTACCCCGCCGAGCTTATCAACGCCGCCGAGGCCAAGGCCCTGGCCGAGGAGGTAGTCAGGGAGTCTTCCAGCAAGATAATTGGAAGAGAGCTTGCAGAACTTGTGGCGAGAGGAGTCGCCTTCCACAACGCAGGGCTTGAGATAGAGGTGAGGAGGCTGGTGGAAGAGGGCTTTAGAAAAGGCGTGTTGAAAGTGGTGGTTTCCACCACGACGCTAGCCGCGGGGGTGAACCTCCCGGCCCGGAGGGTGGTAATCGCAGAGTACGAGAGGTACGACCCAGTGGTGGGCAGAGAGGAGATACCGGTGCTGGAGTACAGGCAGATGGCCGGCAGGGCAGGGAGGCCGGGGCTAGACCCCTACGGCGAGGCGGTTCTCGTCGCTAGGAGTAAAAAAGAGGCTGAGTACCTCACAGAGCGCTACTTAAAAGGGCATGTGGAGGACGTGAGGTCGCACATATTAACTGCGCCCAACTTGAGGTCGCATATCTTGGGGGCGGTGGGCGGCGGGTACGCCAAAACGTTAGACGACTTGCTAGACTTCTTCTCAAACACCCTGGGCTACTACCAAGTGAAGACCCCCCTCAAGTCGCCTCTACTCCGTTCTAAAATAGCCGAGGCCGTCGAAGAGTTGGTAGAGTGGGGATTTTTAGAAAAAGACGGCGAATACGTCCACGCCACAGAACTGGGGACGCAGGTGGCGCGCCTCTACTTAGACCCGGAGACGGCGGCGAGGTACATCCGCCTCATAAGCCAGTTGAAAAAACAAAGCACCCCCGCCTACCTCTACATAGTCCTCACGGCGCCGGACTTTCCCAGAGTTAGGAGAGGGAAGGCGGAGAGGGACTTGTCTGACGAAATAGCGTCGGCACTAGACGTGGAGGAAGACGAGGAGTTTGAAGACGTGGTAAAAACAGTGGCGATGTTAATGAGGTGGATTGAGGAAGAGGACGAGGACAAGATATACGAAAAGTTTGAGGTTGCCCCTGGCGACATTAGAGTATACATAGACCTCTTCGAATGGCTCGGAAACGCGGCGGCTAAACTAGCCAGCCTCGTGGGCAGAGAAGAACACGGAAGGCGGCTGGAGGTGGTCACAGCTAGGGTCGTCCACGGCGTCCGCGAGGAGTTGCTCCCCCTCGCCACAGCCCTCAGAGGCGTAGGCCGGGTGAGAGCCCGCGTGTTGTACAACTTCGGCTACAAAACGCTTGAAGACGTGGCCAAGGCGTCCGTCAAGGAGCTGGCATCGCTCCCCGGAATCGGCGAGAAGCTCGCCGCCTCGATTATAGAACAGGCAAGACAGCTGACGGGCTTTAACAGTTAAAACGTGGAAAAGACGCAGAGTTGAAAAAGACTGTGCCCACTAAAGAAGAGAGGAATTTATGCAGTCGCCGGGCTCCATGCGCATTTTTAAGAGGACGGCGCATCTCTAGACGGTTTTGAAGAGCGGCTGAGACGCAACCACGGCGTGTGATGCTGTTGAACAGCCTTCCAGCCGAGGCCGACCTCTCCTTACGGGAGACAAAAGGCCTTCGAACTGGCGCAGGTCCTAGGCGTCGAGATAGGGGCTAGAGCGGTACAACGTCATAGCGCCCGGCTAGTTTCAATATGTTGGTGTACTGCCTCAGCTCTTCCACAGCCTCTTCAAACCCAGCCCCCGCCTCCAGCTCCACGAGGAAGAAGTAGTCCCAAGGCGAGAGTTTAGTAGGCCTTGAGTATATCAGCGTCATGTTTAAACCCCGCTTGGCGATGGGCCCCAGCGCCTTGTACAACGCGCCGGGGACGTTCGGCACTGCGAATATCAGCGCCGCTCTTCTCCCCACCCCGGCCTCTCTAGACAAGACGGCAAACCTCGTGTAGCTCTCTGCGTCCTCCACCCCGCACAACTTCTCAACCCCCTCCAGCGCCTTGGGAGACGCGACGACTGCGCAGTTATCGCAGTCTGCAAACTTCTTCACAGCCTCCGAAGTCGACTGGGTATACACCACCTCTGCCCCGAGTAGCTGGAGGACCCTTCTGGCCTGCGCGGCGGCGTGCGGGTGGGTGTACACCACCCGCGGTTGCCCCCTCTTGGCGAGGCAGAGTGTGATCTTCAGCTCGCCCATAGACACAATCCTCACGTCATACGTGGCCAAGCCGTCGACAGCCTCTCCCACGGGGCCTTCTAGGCTGTTTATAAACGGCACAACGCCGTAAGACGCCTCGCCCCCTTCCACCATTTTAAAAACCTCCGTAATAGACCTGGCCGGCAGGTGGGAGCCGTGGGGAAACATGCGCGTCGCCGCCTCCCAGGTGAAGGAGTACTCAGGGCCTAGATACGCCACGGTGGGCTTGTGAGCCTTAGACACCTCTTCTGCTATAATTTTTGCCAGAGGACCTCCGAGGAGAGGCGGGACGTTATACTTAGCCCGCTCTTTTAACAGGTCATAAAGCCTCTCCTCTAGTCCGTAAACCCCTGCATTAATAAGGCTGAAATTCCAGCCTTAAATATGTTGCTCATTCATAAACTACAAGAGGGCTGGGCCGCCGACTTGTTGAGACAAGAGGGGGCGGAGGAGGTGGAGGCCCTAGGCACGTGGGAAGAGGCGTCGGAAATTCACAGCGAGATATTTATAAAAACGGCGAAGAAGCTGGGAGAGAAGCCCCTCGCCGCGCTGGCGGTGGCAGAGGCCGCCGCGGCTAAGGAAAAGGCAATCTTCTACACCGGCGGCTCCATGTTCGCAGGGCTTCACGCCCCCCGCGGCGGCCACTACTTCAACGCCGCGGCGTACGTTGCAAAGAAGGTGGGAGCCTCTTTGGTATCTATAGACAGACACTTCCCCACAGGCAGTTGGGAAATACACCTGGCACACGGCTTCCCTCTATATGTAATATACGGCGGCGCCGACGGCCCCACGCCCAAGTACATACGCAAGAGGGGGCACAACGCTGTGGGAATAGCAGTGCCGCCAGGCGGCGGAGACAAAAGCCTCTGGGCCGCCCTCTCGTACGTGTTTAAAACTGCGCAGGACTCCCTAGTAATTCACCTCGGCTTCGACATACACAAAGACGACGCGACGGGATATCTATTCGCCAGCGGCTACCTCTACTACCAGCTGGGCAGAGCCCTCTCGCAGAGGAGGTTTTACATCTCTATTGAGTGTCCCTCGTCGCCGAGGGTGTTCTCCGAGTCGTTGAAAAATCTGTTAGCCGGGCTGAGAGGCGAGGAGAGAAGCCTCCAGCCAGCCGAGGAGAGCCTAGAGGCGTTGCGTGAAGTAGAGGCGCAGATACGCAGACTCAAAAAGTTGTAAATCCGCCGAACTCGCCTCTGTACTCCTCCTCCCTCACCTCCAGCTCCCTGACCTTAATTGCAGGAGACGCCATGGGGATAAAGTGGACCATCCGCTCCACCGCCTCGTCCGGGCCTTCAAAAACTGCGTACAATACGCCGTCGCGGATGTACGCAACGCCGGACACCCCCGCTCTACGCGCCTCAGAAGCCAAGATCTTAAGAATAGGCACGCCAGGAAGCACTAACTCGCCTCTAGCTATTACGGCAACTCGTCTCACGTTATAAATGCAGGGGGTAAATAAATCAGTTCGTCTCTTCCATCGTCACAAGTCTTGCCATCGATCCCATCATCACTACTAGTACATAGCCGCCTTGTTTATATACCATAGCCCCCGCCGCGCTAAGCGTCGTTGCGCCAAGTGAACGGCCTTTCAGTCAGCGATATGCTTATTTACACATGGAAGCTCTTACCTGTGGAGGAATATCTCAAAAAGGCAGAGGGCACAATTCGAAACTTAGCCGTGGAGATCGTGAACAAAGTAGAGAAAAAGAAAAAGCTAGACCTACAAGACGTCGTGGTCCTAGCCACGTACCTAAACCTCCGCCAGGCTGAGGAGACGAGAGAACAAATAGACAGAGTCCTCAGGGCCTTTAACAAACTAGACGAGTTAATAGAAGTAGTGAAAGAACTCAGAGCCGCCGTACAAAAATTACAAAAAGAGACAGACACGTCGGCGTTGAGAGAAGTCAGCTCAAAACTAGACGAAGTCCTCGCCAGACTAGGAGCCTACACAATAGAAGAGAGCTAGGCGGAGGCCATCACTAGTCAGTCCGGGTTCAATACATCACAATCAGCACATCCGCCGCGCTTTCAAACAGCTAAATATATATACTTTCTCTCCGTAGTGGAGATCTATTCTAAGTGTACCTCTTACAAAGACCTAGTGGCCGGGTCGCCTCAGGAGAGGGAGTTTTTACAGTGGCTAATCGCCCACCTCGACACTCCCAGAGTCTGGTTCCACCTATCCCCCGTTGAGGTCTTGTACTGGGCCGACGAGGGAACCTCCCTGGAGGTAGAAGGCGAGGAGATGCGGGGGCTTGCCCTGCCCTACAGCAAGAGGGCAGAGGTAGAGGGAAGGCTCGTGGAGCTGGGAGGCGACGTAGCGGGGAACATAGCCGTGGCGCAGTGGCCTGAGGATGTAGACGACGCAAAATACGTGATGATAGAGGCGGCGAGGAAGGGGGCCGCCGCTGTGGTTTTCGCCGGCCGGCCCGCCCGCAGAATTGTAGCGACAGGGGAACACGGCTACAAGTTTGACGCCGCGCCGACCCCCATCCCGGCGGCGAGTTTTGAAGACGTTGCGCAACACGTAGGCAAGAGGGCTAGACTTAGAATAGAGACAAGACAGAGAGTTACATACAGCTACAACCTCATCGCCTTCAACAGTTTTGAAAACACTCCGATGATATCGGCGCATTGGGACCACTGGCTCGCCGGCGCCACGGACAACTGCGCCGGAGTAGAAGCCGCCGTCCTCGCCTTCGCCGAGTTAGTGGCAGACGACGTACCGGTGGCCCTAGGGCTTTTCACGGCAGAGGAAGGCGTGGCGCCCCACGTCCCGTCGCTGTACTGGGCCTGGGGCTCGCTCAACTACTTAAAAAAGTGGCGCCCCGCTCTGCTTGTAAACATCGACGTAGTAGGCGTAGGCACGCCTAGGATGTACGCTGTGCCGTACCTACACGAGTCGCTGACGCCCCTCGGACCCGTAGAGACGCCGCAGCCCTACTTCGACACGGTGCACTACGAGAAGTGGGGGCTCCCCGCCGTCACCATCTCCTCGCTTAGAGACGCCTGGCACGTCTACCACAGCCCCCTAGACGCCTCCGCGGACTACGAACACGTGACATACGCCGCGGAACTGGCCAAAAGGATAGCCAAGATCAAGCCGCCGACGCCCACCGCCAAGCTGGAAGACTACGGGCTCCCCGCCGCAGACGACCCCTACGAGGCGTGGGCCCTCATCCACAACTACCTAGTCCTCTTCAAAGACTACACACATTCCGAAATTGTATATACAAACGTCTTTAAGTTCCTCAAGACGCACGCAGGCGAGTATATACGAATCGATTTGCTCGGAGGCCCCACGCTCTGCACGGGCGACTGCTCCGCCGCCCTGGAGACGTACAGAGAACTGGCCAAGCTATCCCCCGTCGCCTCTCCTCTCTAAAACACGGCGAATGTACGTGGAAGACAGTATGTGGCCGAAGCCGTCCCTAACCGTGGATATCACCACCACCTCCATAGGCCTCACCCCCCTCTCTGTCCGCATGTCGTTTATCTGAAGAGCCCTGGGGAGGGTCTCTATGCTTACGACGATGGCCTCGAGCCTGGGGTCAGAAGCCGCCGGGCCGTAGGGGTCGTTAATCTCGGCGTATGCGACCTCCCTCTCCGGCGCGATTAGGCTCATTAAGTTGCGCAGGTTGGCTAGGCGGACCGCAAACGGCCTAACTCTGTACTGCTTATACGTAGAGGCAAAAGAGTCGCTGGTAAGGCCGACGAGGATGTGGTCCCCCACCAAGGCGGCCGTGGCGAGCAACTTGACGTGGCCGCTGTGGAGAGTGTCGAAGGTTCCCCCCAGGACTACGTTGCGGAACTTAAGCTTCATATAGGCTTGTAACTACTAGTATTTAGCCATGGGCCTTCTAGAGCTCCTACTGGCGGCCAACCCCAAGGCCCTGGACATGCGCTACAGAGAAAGAGAGGCGTTTTGCGAAACCAGCACGCCCCCCGTGGCAGTTAGGCTAGACGGAGTGGGCTTCGGCAAGAGGCTTAAGGACTTCCCAGCGCCTAGGAGCCCCCTGGTACACGCCGCGCTTGTGGAGACCGCCAAGTCGCTGGCCTCTACACACGGCGCAGACGTGGCACACGTGGTAAGCGACGAGATAAACCTCCTCTTCCTCGGCGCGGTGCCCTACGGCGGGAGGACTTTTAAAATGATCTCAGTCCTGGCGGCCCAAGCGGCGGCCGAACTCTCCACGAGGCTGTCGAGGCCGTTGTACTTCGACGGCAGAGTCGTCAAGCTAGAGGACAAATGCGACGCGGCGCGCTACCTCTTGTACAGGGCAAGGATCGGCTTCAACAACTACCTGGTGCAAATTGCGAGAGCACGCGGCGCCGTGAGAGAACAGACCCCCCGCATCAACGAGTTGTTAAAAACGGCGGAGTTAGACAACTACGAACTGGCGTGGGGCACCGTGCTGTCTAAGGAGAGGAAATACGCCCCCCTGGAGCCGACGGAGGCGCTGAAAGCCCTCTGCCCTAGCCGCACCTAGCCACGACGACGTCTAGAGGCCGTTGCCTAGGCTTGTAAAGCGCCTTGTAACCCGGCAAGTCCACCCTCGCCCCGTCTATGTACACACACTTCCCATACACAGCCGCCACCTCGGAGGCGTTCACCACGGCGACGCTGTGTACGTAAAACGACCGGCCGGCCCCCCTGTACCCCCAGAAGGTCAAGTTGACGTACAAAACCCCCCGCACGTTTTTAAACTCGGCCACGTAGTCGTAGGCGTCGAGCGTGGGGAAAGACGTGGGGAAGTAGAGGCGGTATGTAAAAGACCTCACAAAGGGGTAGGACGCGGCGGTGAACACGTCCCTGAGCTGAGCCGCCAGCGAATTCGCCGCGGACATCGCCACGCTCTTTACCTCGTCGTCTAAAACCTGCTGAGCCACGAGGTCTACGTAAAAAGCTAAAAACACCGAAGCCGCAGAGACAAAGACGAACAACACAACGACCTCTAGCGACCTCATGACAGCTCTACAGACGTCGACACGAAGCGCAGAGTGCCCGGAAGCCTGGCCGTGCCCCTGTACAGCAAGGAGCCCCGCCTGTACACCTCCACAGTGTAAAGACCCCCGGGACAAGACAACACAAGCCCCGGTTTCAAGTCTGCGGTCTCAACTTTTGTGATCTTGTAAGTCAGCGACCTCCCAGTAAATGCATCGACGCGGAACGTGAAGTTGTACGTATAAACCACGGCGTAGTCCGCCCCCACCGCGGCCACGGGGCCGGTGAACAAGACGTACCCCCTCGCAGAGAGGTCGCGAACCCCGAGAGAAGAGGCGTTCAACGCGGCAATTGGGGCGCCTAGGTTGGCGATAGAGTAGTTCCGAGGCCCGCGGATGGGGGATACGCCCCCTATGATCACAGACGAGTTGTACCACACAACCGTCTGGTTCACGACGACCCACCTGTTTCCACAGCCGATCCTCTCTTGAAGCACGTCCACCGCAAAACTGCCAAACAAGAGGTTGGGCAGGTAGTAGCTACGCTGAACCCCAGGAAGCCCAAAGTCCGACTGCAGAGAGTCCGAAAACGCCGCCATAAACGAAAGCATCTGCCTAGCCTCCAACACGGCCAGATTGGCAGAAATAGTCTGCCACAGATAAGGCACAGCGGCAAACACCACCAAGAGAGAGAAGCCGAGGAGGATGGCTAGCTCAAGCGACTGCATAGCTACTTCACCACAAAAGGCTCTGGCCAGGCAAAAGGTCTAATAACCCACCTAAAGTCAACCCCAACTACAACGTATCTAAACGCGGTCAACGCCCTGCCGATAGAAGGCGCGTTTGGATAACTACGTTTCCAAGTCTTACCCGGCTCGAACGAGGCATCGTACATCCTAAACAGAACAAACTGCCTCGACACAGAAAGAGAAAACAAATAAGGCGTGCCGCCGACGGACTCCCATATATGCCTGTCGAAACAGAAACCGTCGAAATTCCACCAGTACTGCTTGTCGTCGATGTAGTAAATAGCCACGTGGGTCCAACTCGTCGAGCACTGTCTGTACGACGGGAGGCTAGTGGAGTTGCTCAAGCCGACGCTCACCGCGCTACTACTCGGCACAACCTCCACCGAGAAGCCGTCTGGGAACTGGACGAGGTTGGCGTAGGCGCCGATGTCAGGGACCTCGCCCTTAGAGACCTTGCCCCACCTGCCTTTTCCAAACACCTGGTCAAAACCGGCCTCAGACCCGCCCGAGGAGCACAGCGCAAGTAACAACGACTTGTAGTCAAGCTGGCCCGGTTGCGCCTCTATCCTAACCCAGAGCCTGGGCTGTGTGCGGCTGTCGCTGAGGTCTTTCTCGCGTAGGTAATTCGCCTGTTGCCAGCTCCCGTCGATGAAATACCAGACAGACATCTTGGAGGTGAACGTGGAGGGGTTGTCCACCGCCACCACGTAGTAGCTAGTGGTGATGTTGGTGGGGATGTAGACTCTGTAAACCTCAGGCTGAGAACACGGCGGCTGTATCTGCGTCAGATACGGCCTGGCCCAAGAGGGGGCCCACCCCGCTATGTCAGACGCCGTAGAGGTGAACTTGACGAGGCCTCCGGGGGGTATCACTATCACCCGCCACTTGTCTCTGCCGTTTGTAGTGGGGTACACGGCGCCGAAGTACCCAGCGACGCCTGTGTTGTACTGCGACCCGTCGTCGAAGTTCGACACGCCGTCCCACGGCGCGTAGAGCACAATGGGCGCGTCGCCCCAGTTAACCACGTAGTATGTGTAAGGCGCCTGGGCCCCTATCCTCATGTAGTAGGCCCGGGGCTTCGCCGCCGACACGGCGAGGCGCGCAGTCACGGACCCGGGAACTGACACCAAGAGGGCGTGGGAGGCGCCGCGCGGCACTCTAAAGCTGACGTTGAAGACAGCCCAGTAGTCGCCGTATTGAAGCAAGCTGAAGGCATCTACCGTGCGGTTCTTCGGAGAGTTGCCCAAGACGTAGTAGACAAAGAACTGTGAGCTCAAAGCGGCGCGGTACTGCGTGTGAGAAACGTTGACGTAGTACACCCAAGTGACGTCGTGGACATTGTCAACCCTATTAAACCCAATGAGCTGGGCCGACGCGTTCATCGACGTCACGGCGTCTAGCCCGTAAATCAGAGCAGCGGTTATGTTGACCTTGGCGCCTATCCTCACTCTAAGCTCGCTTTTGTCCACAGCGACGACGTCGTTGCGGGCGGGGTAGGCGAGAGGCGGCGGGCCAACCGGCGCCAGGTAGACAGAGGGCTCGGGATACACCCACGGCCTGACGCGCACATAGGCGTAGTAAGCCGCCTCGGTCCACGCAGACGAGGTACTGCCGGGGTTATCCACGATGGCGCTCCCCAAAACAATGTAAAACGAAGAAAGCCCAGAGTACACCCTGGAGGTGTAGCCCAAAAGCTTGAGAGGCCTCCCAGTGGAGTTGTAGTGATACACCTCCCACCTAACAGTCCCGTCGACCCCCACCGCCACGGACATCAAGTACCACTGCGCCCCGCTGGGTATCGAGTAGCCCCAGTCCCAAGTCCTCCCATTCCACACGCCGCCTTGCGAGGTCGTCCTCCACGCAGCCCACGCAATCGAAGGGTTCACCACCTGCACGCCGTAGAAGTTTGCACATATGGGGTGGGTAGTAGACGGGGCGCTCTGATAGTATAAGTCGAGCCGCGCAGGCCTAATCCCCTGCGTAGACTCAGGCAACACCAGAGCCTCCACCTTAAACCCCACAGAGGCGCTCCAGCTCACCTGTTTATACACATTAAAGGCGTAGTTCTTCGTCCCGGCTAGATACGTGGCGTACACCCTCGCCGAGGCGCGGATGATAGAAAGCGGCGGGACGTAGCGAGGGTCAGTAGTCACCGAGACGCCGCTTGATGCGACGCCGCCGGACACGGGGTTTGGATAACACTGCGACGTGGTCCTAACCACCGCCTTGCTCCAGCCAGCTATGTCGTTTGCGTCGAAGAACTGCGGAAAAACTGCCTTAGCGCTTCCGCAGACGTACCACGGGTTGCAGTTAGAGGCACCGCTGGGCGGGGGCGTGTCTATTTGTATAGGCGCCTCGTTTACGCCATCGCTCACTGCAAAGGGCGTGGTGGGGTTGAAGCTACCATACACTATCAACACCTCCGACGCCTTGTTCCGCTGTAGGAAGTTTGGAGGTACTCTGAAGTGGAGGAGACAGAAGGGACACGTGCTTATCTCCGCGTACCACGGCAACGGCTGTATACGGCTCCTCAGCCACTGGGCAAAGGTGTTTAAATCGGCGCTACACGGCGGGTTAGACAAGTCAACGGCGAAAAGCGCGAATTTATTGTCGAGAGAGCCCATTCTCAAAATGTCTGACAGTATCTCGTTGTAACCCACGCCGAGCGTCGTGATGTCGCTGGTGTGGCCGGCGTACGTCAACACGTACTCGGTCGGCACGTCTACGTATGAGTACACGACAAACCTTGCGTACTTCCCGCCGAGGACTCTCATCTTAAACCTACCCCCGCAGACGCCCTTTGTGAGGATGGTGAGGTTCCAGTTGCTGTAATCTGCGGCCAGCGGATAGGGGCCCAGAGTGCCGTTGAAGCCGCCGTAGTTGTACAAAGGCGGGGCAGGCGCCACGTCGATAAGCGCGTTGGCCAGCCACTCCCTCAGCCCTGCCAAAGAGGCGTTGATCCTCTTGGCAGTTTCGTTGAACTGAAGCCACTTCGCATCTCCCGGCCTTCCGTACAGCCCCACATCTAGCGCAGAGCGCCCCAGCGCAAAGCTGGCGATAGAAGCCGAGTAGTCCAAGTAGCGGCCCAGCGCCTTTACGTAGTCAGGCCAGCTGGCGGCTATGTAGCCCAGGCCGCCGCTTGCCGGCGAAGACGAAGGCATCTTCAAAAGAGAGGAGTAGGCAAACAACACCACCGCCACGGCGAAGGAGAGCACCAAGCCGGCTAGTATCAACGCCTGGCCCCTCATGGCCTCCCCACTCCTATAAACACCTCCACCTGCGCCCCGCTGGGCAAGACAGTCCTAAACACGCCGCTCCACGTATAAGGCCCCTTAAAATTCAAAGGCCTAGTCACGTTCAACAACCGGCCGCCTACGTCTACACACGCAAGACACGGAGGCGGCGTCCCCGCGAGCCTTACAGTAAAGTTGTACACATACTGAGGCCCCAGCGACGCCTCCAGCGCCGACCGCACCTTCGAATTGTCGCGCGTGCACACAGCCTCTTCAAGAGCAGAGAGGAAGCCAGGGTCTAGGAAGAGCCGCACCACGTTTGTATAAACCTGCTCCGCAGTCTCCCTGTTGCTCGAAACAGCCACGGGGGACTGCGGCTGCGTGGCGAACAAGGCCACCACAGCGCCCAGCAAGGCCACCACAACAAACAGCTCAATCAACCACCTCATGGCCACCTATACACGACAAACTTAACAAAATAAGAATAAGCCAAGCCGTCCACCACTCTGCTGGCGTAGGCAGACAACACAGAGGGCTGCCGGGGGAGGCCCCACCTAGACCAGCTGGTCAAGTTTACGTATAAGAAAGGCCGGTAGGGGACGAGCGGGACGACTAACACGTCCGCGCCGCCGCCAGCCGACGCGGCGGCCGAGGTCTCCACAGATATGACAGCCACGCGGGCCCCCCTGGGGATGTTGTCTATATAACAAGCCGTGCACCTGGCGGAGCCAGTACACGCGCTACACGCGTCGACGTGCGGCCGGCCCTGGCCCACGCCAGGGTTCAGCGTGACGTCTCGCGCCACGGTGAGCCTAGAGCCCGCGGCGTATATGTCCACGTAGCGCACACCCAACACAGCGCTAGACGTAGAAGCGCCTGGGCATGAAATCACGGCGTCGTGAGCAACAAAAAGCCTCAGCCCCGCGTCCCCCACCCCCAGCATCGCGTAGGCGTAAGACGGGTCTCTAGAAGTGGCGTTGACACAAATGGCGTAGGGAGAGTTGAACTTCTCAAACACGACGACCACCTTGTCCCCAGGCTGCGGCGTGTACTGAGACCCGTCGTCGCATATAAACGGAACGCTTAGAGAAATGCTTAAGGTGCCCCCCGAGGGTTTATGAGTGACGTATTGACAGACCACGGCGCCGCTCTTGCTCCTCTTCACGGCATACGCGGCCACGCTGAC
>JBEULK010000040.1:29884-34144 GCA_041287325.1 Pyrobaculum sp.
GCGGCCACGCTGACTACGCCGTCTATCGGCCTCCCGTCCACAGAAGACCTCATACTAAGAGTAGCAGTCAGAGACCCGGGGTCCACCCCGCACCTAGTCTCCACCAAGGGCCTCACCTCCAGCGCGAAGTCGTACAGCGAGGTAGGCGGCCGTCTGTCATAACCAGAGGATCTGACAGCGCCGAAGAGGTCGGCCACCATGGCTGTGTAGTTCACAGAAAAAGTGCCAGGCCCCACGTAGAGAAGCCAGCCGAAGCTCGGGTCTCTATACGCAGTAGAAGTCCCCAAGAAGTTAGCCAAGGCCTGCGAGTCTATCGTACAAGCCCCCAGCCCCCCGCCCGGCGCCCCCATGGCGTAGAGGTAGACCAACCTGTCGTCAACGTAGAAGCCGTCCAGACCCAGCCCCACGCTCTTAGAAGGGTCATACGGCCTATACGAAAGCACCTTATCCAACGACGCCTGCGCCAAGGCCGAGAGGTCCGCCTGCTCCAACTGCTGGCCGTAGGACAGTTGCCACCACCCCGCGAAATACGAAGTAGCTATAACAAATGAAATTATTAAAGACACGGCCACCACCAACTCCACCGACTCAAGACCACGCATAGATACATTTTTTGTGTAAGATAGAAAAATTTTGCTGTGTGCCCCGCCGCGTGTAAAAAGCGGGGCCGCGCACATTGCCGCTTGCAACCCACACCACAAAATATTTAAACTAGGACGTTTTACCCGGACATGAAACCCAAAATCAAAGGAATGACAAGCCTAGAAATCGCGGTAATAGTAGCAATAGTGCTAATAATCGCAGTAGCAGTCGGCTGGTACCTATACACCACATTCGTAGCCTCCACCACCGGACAACCCAGACTAAACGTAGTATCAGCAGAAGTGTATAATAGTCAAGGCCAATTAAGTCTAACTCTAGTAAACCCAGGCCCCATAGACGTCGAGCTTGGCTCGATTGAGCTTGCTGGAACAATAGTTGGACAAGGAGGCAATGAAATTAATTGTCCGGGCTCGCAAACGGGTAATGTGGGGCCTGTGATAAAAGTTGGCCAGCAAACTAAGTGTACAGTGCCTCTGAATTCTAAGTATACTACGGGTACTATGTTGCCTGGTAGGGTGATTCTCAGCGGTGGTCAGAGCTTTCCGTTTAATGCGATTGTGAAGCCGTAAGGGGCGTTGGATGGAGTCAATTCAGAGGGCTTTTTTTCTTGTTCTTTTTCTTCTTTTTCCTTTTGTTTTGGGGTTTTGGCTTTATTCGACGTTCTTCTCATCGGTGAGGGAGTTTTCTAGGGTGGTTCCTATCTCGGCGTATTTAGACTCTAGGGGGGACTTTTTGATTTGTGTGTACAACGGCGGTCCTCATGATTTTTACGGGGTGTGGGTGGTGTCTCTCTCTACTGGGCAGTCTGTGCAGGTCCAGCTGTTTGCCAGGGTGGGCGAGAAGGCGGCGGTGAAGGGGAGCCTGGGCGACTCCTTTACTCCGGGGACGTCGCCTGTGTTGGCGGTTACCACGGGGGGCGGCAACACATATCACATCGTCCCTATCGTGGTTCCCGACATCTCTTCGGTGAATTGCTGACGGCGGGGTGCACCGTAGTGTATAAATATTTCTGAATTATGTGGGTGGTATGAGGTCTTGGGTTTTGGCGCTGGCTTTGGGGTTGTTCGTGTTTGCATATGTATTGCCTACGGAGTCTCTGGACAAGATCTACTGGGCTAGGCCCGACATGGTGGCGGGGGTGGGGCTGGATGGCAGAGTTTTGTGGAGCCAGTCTGTGGTGTTTCCGCTTATTGCCACCGACGCGGCTGGGCGTTGCGTTGCGGTGGCTGACAGGCCGTATGTGTACAAAGTGGAGTTTATTCAGGGGAGGGTGGAGCGGTCCTTTTTGACTACTGTGAGGCTTTCTCCTGAGATTGTAGAAGCGCTTAGGCAGAGCGGCGTGCAGGTGCCTGACGAGATTAATGTGGTTTTGAACTTGTCTATTCCTCTGCCTCCTGTGGTCTTGGCGTATGTTTATAAGACTACTGTGGTTTCGCTGTTCACGCCCTACGGCTACCCGCTGTGGGCTGTCAACCTGGGGCCTAGGGCTAACGTAACTGCGGTGGCCACGTCGTGTGAGTATGTAGTGGCCGGCACGGTCTTCGGCGAGGTTTATGTAATTCGCGACGGCCGCGTAGTGGACCAGTTCTTTCTCGAGGGGCTTCCCGCCCCTACGCCGGGCGCGAGGGGGGCGCCCCTTGACCCGCCTATCACTGCGCTTGTGGTGGGGAGGTCTGGGACGGTGGCGTATGTGGGCACCGCCTGGGGCGACATCTATAGGTTTAGGCTTCCTACGGAGCAGGAGTTGCGGTCTGGCAAGTTTGACCGCCAGTTGGCGAAGGTGGGCTCTTGCGGGGGGGCGGTGTACGGGCTGTACACCACGCCGAGCGACGACGTCATTGCGTTGTGTTTTGTGAAGAAGGAGAGGCCATACGTGGTGGTGTATCCGTGGAACTTGGCCCTCCCGGACCCCGTGCTTGTGACGTACGGCATCGACGCGCCTAGGCTTGTGTCTGCTGTTAGTCAAGACGGGAGGTGGGTGTTCGTGGGGGTGGGCAACGAGGTGGTGGGCATCGTGGACGGGAGGGTGGCTCGGCGTTTTGAGCTACCGGCGAAGCCCAGCGCGGTGGCGGCTTCGTGGAACGGCTCGATGGTGGCTGTGGGCACTTCGGCGGGGCACTTCTACTTGTTTAAGGACGGCGTGCCTGTTGTGCGCACCGACCCTGTGTCGACGTATTTGTTGCTGAGGTCTGTGGGGGGCAACGTCACTGGCAACTTTACGTTGCAGCAGGCCTTTGCTGGGGTTCGGCCGGTGACTTCTGTGGCGGTGTCCTTCGACGGGCAGGTGGCGGCGTATGAGACGTGGGACGAGGTGAAGGTTTTGTACACCGCGAGGGTGCCCTACGTCGTCGACGCGCCTGACGTGTGTATGCCTCTTGAGACTGCGGTGTATCTGAAGGGGACGAACGTCGCCTATCTGTACAAGCTGGGGAGGAGCGGGGTGCTTTACATCCCCTACGGCGAGGTGGACGTGATGCCGCTTTACCGCTACATGGAGGACAGGAGGTGTAGGCCTCAGAGGAACTTTACGCTTACTATTTTCGGCGACGTGGCGGAGCCGCTGGTGTTTAGGTACGTGTTAGAGTATAGGGTGTATAAACAGCCGCCTGGGCTGGTGGCGGGCCCGGACTGGGCCTCTGGGCCTGCGTCGTATACGGCGAAGGAGCCCGCCGGGGTGCAGGTCAGTATTTCTTATCCAAGCGTCGCCGAGCTTCAAGACGTGTTGGGTCGGCTGGCCTCTGCTGTGAGCCGCATGGCGCGGGTGGAGTTCGCCGGCTGGTCTGTGGACGGGAGGTTTGTGGCCACGGGGTTGCCGGTGTTTTCGGTCAGCGTGGACAAGCCCACGACCGTCGCCGCTGTGTATAGAGTGGTTATGCCTGAGCTTTACACAGAGGGTAGCTACGGGCTGAGGCTTGTCACGGCTTTTGTATACGACAGCGCCGGCAACTTGGTCGACGCAGGTGCCTCGCCTAAGTTCAGCACATATCCGGTGTATGTGGAGGCCCGCTACGTCCCCGTAGTCGCCGTGGACGCGGGCAAGTACGCGCTGGTCAACGGCACGGCTGGGAAGTTCTGGGCCCCGTACGGCTCCACGGTGGAGATTCGGGCGCCGGAGGTGGTGGAGCTGGGGAACAAGACGCGCCTCGTCTTTGTGATGTGGGCTGAGACAAAAGACGCGTCGCCGTCTTTAAGAATTACTGTGACGACCCCGGTGAGGCTCACCCCCGTCTACAAGCGCCAGTACTTAGTCGCTGTGACGCCGCCTGCTAGAATCGCCGGCGTATCTGAAAACGCGACGTGGGTAGACGAGGGGGAGAAGATCACGGTCACCGCGCCTGCGAAGGCGGAGGGGGCGACGCGCTACGTTGTGAAGAACTGGGTGGTCAACGGAGTGCCCAACGCTACTTTGAACCAGCCCACCGCCACGCTGGTGGTTAAGATGCCTATGAACATAACCTTTGAAACGATGCGGCAGTTCTTAATACAGCTGTCTTCCCGCTTCGGCTCCGTCCCGCCTAACGTCTGGGTCGACGAGGGCGGGACTGTCGCAGTCGTGCCTACCCCCACCGAGGCGTGGTCTCCGCCGCCTCTCCACTACGTGTTTACAGGCTGGCGCGACGTTGCCACCGGCGTCGTGTACACGTACCCAGCCATGCC
>JBEULK010000041.1:0-3916 GCA_041287325.1 Pyrobaculum sp.
TTTAAAAAATGCTCCGTAGCGGCTTACTTCGCCCTCTTCAGTTCCACCTGTAGGAGGGAGGGGTTGCACACTACTTCTACTACGCCGCGCTGGACGACGCCTACTTTCTGAAGCGCACTGCACAACTCGGCGAACTCCTCCTCGGCGTCTACCTCCACCTTCACGTGTTTGTGCATTAAGGCTGACACCAAGTCGAATACTTCTTTCGCCCGCATGGCTCTGCACAGACGCTTTCACATATTGATCAACCAGCGCCAACTGCAGTACTAAACCCCGGCCACTTCAACCTCCAGGCGCCAGACGGCCTCCGCGCCCGCGGCATTTAAACCAACCTGTGTATCACAAGCGTAATGTCCCCCTCGCCGCGGCTTCGGCAATTCTGTCTCTCTGGGGAGGGTCAGCACCGGGTTGGCGTTCCAGACGTACACCAGCCTAAACTGCGTGATCTACGACGCCGCCAGGCCCATGGGCACCACGCGGCTGGGCGAAGACATGTGTAGCCCCCTCAAGTAGTTGAAGTCTATCCCCACGCCCCCGAGTTGGAGTAGTAAAAGCCGCCGGGGTCGCCCAAAAGGGCGTGCATCAGAGAGGTCGCCCTCGCCGCCGTTTTCAGTGCGCCCAACAGCAAACCCAATCACCGTAATAGGCTTAGACAGGTAGAAGTCTACAAGTATGTAAAACACATCTTGCGAGACGCCGGCCTCCTCCGCCGCGTACTCCGGGGTGTACCCACGTGTTCTACAAACTTGTCAAAGCCGTAGCTCCACTTGTTGACAAACTCTCTGTCGTAGGCGCCCCTCTCTATCAACTCCCTCGCCACGCCCAGAGCCAAAACCACATCTGTCCCAGGCCTCACCAGTACGGGGAGGTCTACGTGCTTCATCGTCTTGCTCTTCCACACGTCTACGGCGGCTGTGGGCCTTCTGTTTTTCTTAGCCAGCGCCCAGCCGTGGATAAAAGAGTTGGCGGCGTCTAGAGCCCAGAAAACCACCGGCCTCTCCCCCAGGGCCCTGGGCACTGCGCCGTACGACCTCCCTCAGTGGAGCTTAATCGCCTCGTGCCCCTCGGAGCTACAAATAGAGTAGTCAGTAGAGGCAGCTCCCAGGGCGTTGAAAAGCCTCGCGGGGTACCAAGTCAAGAGGCCTTGCCGTTGTGGTCTGTGTGAATCACCTCCTCTGGCGCCAACTCTGCAAGGGCTCTGGCCCAGCTCACCTCCACGAGCTGCCTCTCGCCTCTAATCAACGGACGCTTGACGCGCCTCGGCGAGGCTCAAGTCCGCGGCCCCTCTGGCGCACGTAAAGCCGAGTGTGGGGAACCCGCGAATCGGCGCAAGACGGCGTAGGGACCCCTCTACAACCAAGTATCGTAGCAGTCGCGTGTGCAGGCTACGTACACGTCTTTCAAAAGGCTCTTCTGTGTAGCCTCTTTAAAAATTGCCGCAACCGCTCCGACTTCGGGTTGTAGAGCACCTCCGCCGCGGGGCCCTCCTCAACTATCTTCCCGCCTTCGAAGAAAACCACCCTGTCGGCCACATCTTCTGCAAAGTCGACTTCGTGAGTGACGATGAGCATAGTGGTGCCGCGTCTGGCGATGTCTTCTAACACCTGCAACACCTCTTCCACCAGCTCTGGGTCAAGCGCCGACGTGGGCTCGTCAAGCATCAAGACGGCGGGCCTTATCGCAAGAGCCCTGGCTATGGCTACTCTCTGTTGCTGGCCGCCGGAGAGCTGAAGCGGATACGCCTTTTCTTTTTCTAACAGCCCGACTAGGCGCAACGCCTCCCTAGCCCTTTCCACAGCCTCGTTGTAAGAGACGCCGTGTACTTTGACCAGGGGGAGGACTATGTTGTCAATGACCCGCAGGTGGGGGAACAGGTTGTAGTGTTGAAATACAAACCCCACCTTCTTTCTCACAACTCTGAGAGTTTGGGAGTTGACCTCCACGCCGTCTATGACTACACGGCCTTTCTTCGGCTTTACTAACCATATGAGCGAGCGGAGGAACGTGGACTTGCCCGAGCCGGAGGGCCCCATGATCACCACCTTCTCCCCCTTTTCAACTCTTAGACTCACTCCTCTAATGACCTCTAATGTGCCGTAGGAGACTTCGAGGTCTTGGACGGTGACTGCCGACATGTTAAATCAGCCCTCTTCTCAAATAGCCGGGGATTGCGTATTTCTTCTCTATCACATGGCTTATCTTAACCATGGCGTAGCATATTATAAAGTAGACAGTGGCGGCGGCCGTGTAGGCCTCGAAGTACATAAATCTAGAGGCTGAGAAGTAGTCAGCACGGCGGAAGATGTCGGGTGGGAACACGCCAATCACAGCCACTAGTGAGGAGTCTTTTATTAAAAGAACTAGCTCGTTCATAAGGGCAGGTAGCGCAATTCTCAGGGCCTGCGGCAGTATTATGTACCTAAAAGTCTGTGTTTTGGTAAAGGCGTAGGCCTCCGCCGTTAGATACTGCTCCATGGGTATTGCTTGGACAGCTGAGCGGAAGATCTCCGCTTGATACGCGGCGCTGTTAAGCCCCAACGCAATCACCCCGGCGGTGAACGGGTCGAGGTTTATGCCGTGGGCCTTGAGGTAGCCTCCCACGCCGAAGTAGATAATAAAGATCTGTACCAGAAGCGGGGTCCCCCTAAAGGCCTCTACGTAAGCAGACGCAATCCACGGGAACGGCTTGGGGAGGAAAAACCTGACAAGAAGCAGGAAAGACCCAAGCGCTATCCCGATGGCAAAGGACAGCAACGCCAGAGACAACGTGGTGGGCACTCCGCCTGCGACGTAGCAAAGAGCCTCTAGGTAAGGCACGGAGGCTAAATATGCACATGGGTCGCTAGCTAAGATCATGGGCAACTCTAATCGCCCAGTTTAAATACTAAAACACATCGAAGCTCTGTGCATAGGCTGAGGGAGCTCGAGGCCGAGATTAAGAAGGCGGCCGCGTCCAAAGAGTTGTTGCATCTGACGGCGGCTAACATCGCCGTGTTTTACAACCCAAACACAAAGTCGAGGGCAGTGGCGAGGGTGTGGGGGCTGGGGAAAGTATTCCAAGTCGCCCTAGGCCTACCGCCTACTTACGTAATTGAGCTCTTAGCAGCGTTTAAACGTCTTTCCTGCGAAGAGAAGGTAAAAGCCATCGCCCACGAACTTGCACACATCCCCCGCACGGCGAGCGGAGCCCTGAGACCACACAACAAGACGTTTTGGAAAGACTACAGAAGATATACAAAACTCTTCAAATGCTCCGACTTCCCATCGCTCCAAGACTTTAGATACTAGGCTTATAAACCCTGGCGTTGACTACCACGTGTACTACGTGGCGGACCAGAGACTAAAGGCTGCGGCAGATAAATTCACCATAGATCTCGTCCTTAAATGTCGGACGCTATACCAAATATACAAACTATACAAACAGGGACTCGTGACGCAAAAAGTGGGAAGAGAGGCCGAGGCTTTGATAGCCAAAGATTGCCCAAAAGAACTAATCGAACTAATAGCTCCTACAGTGGATTAAAGCCACCCCCTCAGCTTCATTGCTTTGTATATTCTTTCTAGTGCTGTTACTACTGCCGCGTCTCTCATCGTCCATTGTTTTTCTTTTTCCCACCTGGAGTATACCTTGGCCGTGTTGTTCATCATAATTTGTTCAAGTCTTTTCCTAGTCTCTTCCTCGTCCCACATAAACCACTGGAGGTTCTCTACCCACTCTAAGTAAGACATCACCACGCCCCCCGCGTTGGCAAGTATGTCAGGCACTACTAACGCGCCCCTCCCGTACAACTCACGCTCAGCCTCAGGCGTCGTAGGCCCGTTAGCGCCTTCTACAATAAGCCTAGCCTTAACTAAGTGGACGTTGTCGCCTCTAATCACGTTTTCAATAGCAGCGGGGATAAGGATGTCTACGTCT
>JBEULK010000042.1:0-31370 GCA_041287325.1 Pyrobaculum sp.
CCATTGCTTCTACTACAAAAGATGGTAGCTGTACCGGTCCCGGCGTCAGGTATTTCATAGCCCAATTCTCGTAATTACCTCTTCTATGTTTTGTACAAGTTCCTCCGCCAGTCTCCTCATAGCCTCGTAAGTCTCAGACCCAACGTGAGGCGTCACCACCACCTTCTCGTGGGCGATGAGTTGTTTTAACGTGGGGCTTTTCGGAGGCTCTTCTGGCAATACGTCAAGTCCAACGCCCCAGAGCCTATCTAAGTGTTTTAACAACGCCTCGTGGTCTACCACTTCGCCTCTACTTGTGTTAATTATAATAGCCCCGTCCTTAACAAGTGTGAGGTTCTCTGCGTTGAGCATCTTGTACGTGCTTGGGGTGAGGGGAATGTGAATAGAGATCACGTCGCTTGTCTGTAGAAGTTCTTTTAAGTCCACCTGCCTCCCCCCCAACTTCTCTACTTCGCTTCTTACGTCTATTATGTCGTATGCAACCACGTCCATGCCTATGCCTTTTGCTATCTGTGCCACTGCTCTTCCAATACGGCCAAAGCCCACGACCCCAAGCCTTTTCCCAGACAACTCGATGCCTATATACCGCCCTTTTGGCCACTCTCCTGACTTGACCTTCGCGTCTAGTAGCGGTACGCGTCTAGCTACTGAAATCATTAGGCCTATGGTAAGCTCGGCCACGCTTCTAGTAGGCGCGTTAGGCGCGCTTAACACGGTCACCCCCTTCTTAACTGCGTACTCCACGTCTACGTTGTCAAGCCCCACTCCGTACCTAGCTAAAATTTTTAAGTTCTGCCCGACGTCAATGACTTCTTTATCTATCTTCAGTCTTCCTCTAAATATTAAGATTTCGTAATTTTCTATTACTTTTAATAGCTCTTCTTTAGAGATGCCGGGCTTCTCGTCAACCTTTATCCCCATGTGCCGTAGTCTCTCCTTAACAAGGGTGTCGACTGGGTCTACGATTAAGGCCGACATTAGGAGTGCGATTAACTTTCTTTTTAAATTTTTAGTTGAAAGGTTTTTCATGTGATGAGAAGGACGGTCTAATGAGTATGTGATTACGAGACCGATAGCTGACTTAGAGGATTAGTTTTTTAAATAACATAGATTTTCACATAATGGCCAGTCTGTCTGACTCAGTGTTTAATGTACTCAAGACCTTAGTAGAACTTTACAACAGGGGAGGGGCACCTGTCAAGTCTAGAGATATTGCAAACGAGTTGAAAATACATGAGGGGTATGTGCGTAATATGTTGTCAATACTTAAGTCAATGGGACTAGTAGTAAGTAAGGCGGGTCCCCACGGTGGGTACATCCCAACTTCTAAGGCTATTGACATGCTTTCTAGACATACGTTTTCAATACCTGTGGTATCCGCTGGTAACGTAATTGGATATGCGCTTGACGTAGTTTTAATAGGTCTATTGTCAGACAAGCCATATGCATCTATGAGGATCGTGGGCGACTTTACAAGCTATGTAGATAGAGAGGTGAAAATAGGGCCTCTTCCCAGCGGGCTTGTTTTAGTTGGCAAAATCATAAAGGCAGACCTCGAGTCTCTTGTTGAAATATCTTCGATAGTCTCCATCCCGAGGTCGCCTGTTAGGAACATAATGACTCCTAACCCCGTAACCGCCAGACCCAACGAAACTGTGAGTAACTTCCTTAGACTATTTGTAGAAAAGAAGTACAGAGGCGTGCCCGTGGTAGATGAGGCGGGGAGTCCTGTGGGCTTATTAACTGCGTCTAAGGTGATGGAGGCCCTGTCTAATTGTAAACTAAATGCAAAAGTCGGCGAGTTAATGATTCCAAATCCTCCAATAGTACACGAAGACGAAGATATTCACGAAGTATTGCGTACAATGGTTACTAGCGGTCTGGGGAGAGTGCTTGTTGTCAACTCCGAGGAGAGACTTGTTGGTATTGTGACAAGGACTGACGTGCTTACTAGAATCGTTTCTATTGAACAACTTGTATAACGCAGTTAAAATCTTGTCTAGCTACTTTTCTATAGAGGAGGTAACCCGCCACATATTTACTAGCCTCGCAGACAGCTTCTAACAAGTCTTTGCCTTGTACGTAGTGGAAGTATGTGAGGAGGGCTAGGAATACGTCGCCGCTTCCCGTGGCGTCTTCCACGTCTATTTTAGCACTGTTGACGTAGTAAATTGTACCTTCTCTCACCACATATGCGCCGTCTTCGCCTAATGTATACACAACCGTGGGCCACCTCTTGGCAAATTCTCTAAGTTGGGCGAGGTCTAGCGCTAAGTCGTCTATTGAGAAGTGGACGAGGTCTGCTCGGGGCGCCTCTACGCCGGCGCGTACGTAGCCTTGTAGGTCTGCCACTATTACTTTCGCCTCTACGACGGCGCCGAGAAGTTCGTCATACACCGGGGACAAAACAGCCACGTCTCCTTGCACGTATGTAATTCTCCTTGCCGACCTTTTCACGAGCCTTACTTTCCTTGGCTTTACGCGGTAGTCTAGTTCAAAAGTTGTAGTATGGTCTGCCTCTATTAACTCTGCGTCAACGCCTATGGATTTGAAAAAGGTGGTCAGTTGTTCGATGACGTCTTTAGACGCCACGCCTATAACCTTGACGTTTTTATACAAGGCACTGATTGCCATCGCCGCGTAGTAAATAGGGCCGCCGTATCTACGGAGAACCCCCCTGCTTGTGTAAATGATATCTATTGTGGGGTTTCCCGCCATAATTATCTGCACATACTACAAAACCCTAAGGTATATATATCATTATTTAGATTGGCCTATGCCTCCTTTGCTTGAGTTACGGAATGTTAAAATGTACTACAGCACGTCTCGAGGCGCAGTAAAAGCCGTCGACGGAGTGTCTTTTACATTAGAGGGGGGAGAGGCGATGGCCATCGTCGGGGAAAGCGGAAGTGGCAAGAGCTCTCTTGCCTTTACTATTATAAGACTCCTCCCCAGAAACGTCGCAGAGTTAAGCGGCGAGATTCTATTCCACGACGACGAGCTGGGCACCGTTGATTTGACTAAGTTATCTGAGGAGGAGTTGCGGAGAAAGATTAGGTGGAAGAAGATTTCCATGGTTTTCCAAGCGTCTATGAACGCCCTAAACCCCATACTGAGAGTACAAGACCAGATGATAGAGCCGCTTGTGTTACACCTAGGCCTTCCTAAGTCAGAGGCTGTGAAAATTGCAGAAGAGGCCCTACGCTCTGTGGGACTTGCAAAAGATGTGTTAATGCGCTACCCTTTCGAACTCTCTGGGGGCATGAAACAAAGAGTCGTAATCGCCATGGCCATAATGATGAGGCCTAAGCTGGTGATACTAGACGAGCCCACCTCAGCCCTCGATGTAATTACGCAAGCTAATATTATGAACTTGTTAAAAGAACTCAAGTCAAAGTTCGGCCTCTCTTACATCCTCATTACACACGACATAGCCCTGGCCTCTGAAATAGCAGACAAAATAGGCGTGATGTATGCAGGTAAGCTCGTGGAAATCGCCCCCTCCGACTTGTTCTTCAGAAGGCCAAAACATCCGTATTCTCAAAAACTTCTCGCCGCGTTGCCTACGTTGCGTGAGGAGAAAAGTATTGAGTACATTCCGGGGGACGTGTCGTCTTTAATAACGCCGCCGCCAGGATGTCGATTCCACCCGCGATGTCCATATGTAATAAAGGGGAAATGTGACGTGGAGGAGCCTCAGTTAAAAGATGTAGAGGGGGGAAAGGTGGCGTGTTGGCTGTACTAATATGCTAGAAGTTAAAGACTTAAGAACGTGGTTCCCTGTTAAGAAGGGGCTTTTCAGCCCCGTGCGGTACGTAAAAGCAGTTGACGGCGTCACTTTCTCGCTTGAAAAGGGGGAGGTGTTGGCAGTAATAGGAGAGTCCGGCTCTGGGAAGACCACTCTGGGGAGGACTATTCTAAGGCTTGTGAAGCCCACCTCTGGCCGTATCGTATTTAATGGGAAGGATATTACGTTTGTAGATGAGTCTAGCCTCAGGTGGTATAGGTTTGCCACGGCCATGATTTTCCAAGACCCGTTTAGCTCGCTTAACCCCTACCACACGGTGCAGTATATATTGGAGGAGCCGCTTATACTTAGAGGAGTGCCGCCGCGTGAGAGGTATGAAAGAGTAGTTAAGGCTTTAGAAGAGGTGCGCCTCACGCCGCCTGAAGACTTTTTGAAAAAATACCCCCACATGTTAAGCGGCGGCCAGAGACAGCGCGTAAACATTGCCCGGGCTTTGATAACAAGACCAAGGTTTATAGTGGCTGACGAGCCCGTCTCGATGCTAGACGTGTCTATAAGGGCGGAGATCTTGACACTTATCAGAAGCCTCCAGTCTAAATATGGCATCACAATGATCTATATAACCCACGACATCGCCACTGCAAAATACCTAGCCGACAAGATCTTAGTAATGTACGCAGGCAAGATGGTGGAGTACGGGCCCTTTAGAAATGTGATAAAGGAGCCGTTACACCCCTACACCCGGGCGTTAATTGAAGCCTTGCCAGACCCAGATCCCGCTAACAGATTTAAAATTAGGAAGGTGCCGCCGGGCGAGCCGCCGAGTTTGTTAAATCCGCCTTCTGGCTGCCGCTTTCATCCGAGATGCCCGGTGAAGATTGAGAAGAAGTGCGATTTACAAGAGCCGCAACTAGTAGAGGCGAGAAGAGGACATTTCGTGGCTTGTTGGCTTTACGTATAAATACTAATACAATAGTGAGTTTATGAGGATTGAAAGAACAGGCCAGCCTGTGTCGGCCCTCTTGCGGCTCTTAGAAGAGGACTTGAAAAGAGAGGACGTGATTTACCTAGAGAGAGTGCCGGCTCCAAAGCCTGGCGAGAAGTACAGAGAGGTAGTTTTTAAGTTCTTTGCTGAATTTGGCATAGCCACCGTATATATCAGAGTGCGGACTCTTACTTCAGAGCGTCGTTATGTCATAAGCGCTAAGTACGACTGGGCGGTGGGAGGGCTTGTAGAGGGCTGGGTGGTGGAGGGCGACGTGGTAAAGGTGTATGAACACGTTGCCATAAGCCTTGCTGACATAGGCAAAACTCTTGACTACTTCGGCGACGCCTTTTGGAAGGCCGAGGAGAGACTATTAGCAAAGAAGATGGGAGAGGTCTACACTGAGGAAAAGCCGCCAGCTGATTAACGGATTTTAACTATAGGCGAGTCGTCGCCTATTACCATTATATAGTCTAGGATCGTCCTTCGCACTTCTTCTCCGCTTTTAAGTGCAACGACAGACTGTCTTCTTTTTAAAGTCCAAACCACCTCGCTTAACTGGCCTACAAATCCCACGTTACTGCCGTGAACCGCCACTGCAAGCTTTCCAACTCGCAACGGGATGTGTAATTTTATAGACTTATTCTCCAAGTCGTAAAGCACTGTGTCGAAAGTTTTTATCTGCCTGCCTGTTTCGATAGACAAGATGTGATTTCTCCCGTCGTGGAAATGTAACTGAGCCTTGCCCCCCCTCACCACTGTCTTGCCTTCTACTCGCAGAGGTTTTAGAGAGGCCTCTTGCGTGGAAATGGGCAACAACGCATAATACCGATTTTCGTCTGGCACTACTCTATACACCTCGCCTGTTGGCACAATTTCGACGACGTCCATTAAGCCGATGGGGAATTTATAATCTTTTCTAATTTTCCCATCGACTTTTATATAGCCTCTAGATATTATATACCTAGCCTCACGTAAAGTCTTTGCATATTTTAACACATCTCTAACTACAATTGCCAAAGGCAGAGAGTAGGCCAGACTGTGCGGACCTGGCGACGGCCTTACGCTCCATACTCCGCCAATTTTCCTAGGTATAGGCCACCAATAGGGGGTTAGAGATCTCCGTAAATGCACCATAGCCCTACTTCCTCCTCTCTATAATTTTTTGCCTAGCCTTATCTGACAAGTCTACATCTACGATCATGACCTTTGAAGGATGAATGGGGTAATACACAGTCTGCCCCCTGCTGTTCGTCCTAGTAGCCCCCTCTACATATATCCTTACTTTTTTCAAGTCTACTCTTACTACCTTCCCGGTGACCCCTTTAAAATCGCCACGTAGTATCATCACTGTGTCGCCCCGCCTCACCGGTAGCCTCTTGACTCCGAGCTTCTTTTGAAGCTCTGGGCTTAGCTTTGCGTTTAGCAACTTCCTCCGCAGATGTAGAGGCGCATTGTATAAGCTACGCCTCTGCTTTCGTGGCTGTACAGACGTGGAAAACGGCATAGCCGACTTCTGCTGTGCAGTATATAAATATTTTTGCGTCTATCGGCTCGCCTTAAAAGCTTGTGACGGCTAGACGCATGAATAACGTAGTATCTCAGCACACTTCGGGATTTCCGGAGGCGTCTTAGGCACTACCTCGGCTATGACTTTTTTAATAAGGCTCATTTTCTCAGTCATCATTTTTTCTACAGCTTCTGCTGTCACTGGTTGGTGCGGGACCCAGATGTCGTAGTCTGTGATGAGGGCGATTAGGGCGTAGCACATCCCCAGCTCTCTGGCGAGGTTAACCTCGGGGACAAGCGTCATGCCTATGATGTCGCAGCCGAACACCTCTCTCCATATTCGCGACTCTGCCTTAGTGCTGAATCTAGGCCCCTCTATACAAACATAACACCCACCGTCATGTGTTTTATTATACTTGCGAGCTGTTTCTATAAGTATTTGTCTTAATTCCTGGGTAAATGGCTCGAGCCCTATCTGGACATGGCAAGTGCGGGGCCCGTCGTAAAAGGTGTACTCTCTCGTCTTGGTCATGTCCACGAACTGATCAGGCACGACGAAGTCGCCAGGGGCGTAGTCAGGTCTCAGCGACCCCACGGCGCTTACTGCAATAATTGACTTAACGCCGAGGGAATGCAAGGCGTATATATTTGCCCTGTACGGAATCTTATGAGGCGGGTATTTGTGACCGCGTCCGTGCCTGGGCAAGAAGGCCACCACTCTCCCGCTTACCTGGCCTACGATTATGTTGTCTGAGGGTAGGCCATAGGGAGTGTGGATCTGTATCTCAACAGCGTTTTCAAAAATACCAGGGTCGTACAGACCGCTACCGCCGATAATCCCCACGGTGGGGAACTCTGAGAAGCCTATTTCTTCAGGTTTTTTGGGAGGCTGCGTCAGCTTTAGCATAAAACTAAAATCCCGGCATATTTTAACTGTTGTGGAGGTCTTCGCGCCGACCCCTGCCGAGTTGATAAGACGGTATGGAGCCAAGAAGTTAGGAGAAGGAGAGAGGTATGAAGTCTCTGCTATTAACCTGCCGTGGGTTGTGAAAAAAGAAGTTAGGCTTAGGGTGACCCCCGGGAGGAGTTATATTATCGACGGCGTTCGTGTAGACGGCCTTGAGCCGCCGTGGGAGGCGTATGTGGCGTTAGTAGACGAAGCTGGCAACGTTGGCGTTGGCTACATCGCCACGGGGAGGAGGAGGATGTTTAAATGCATCAAAAAGCCGTACGTGGCACTGCAGGGGGTGCAAATGCCGTCTTATATAGTAGTACGCCCTGTTCAGCTTTTCTTATCTGATAACGAGAAAGTGGTTGACTGTATAGAGACCCCCTTTGATGCGGCGTATGTTGCTGTATTTCTAAACGCTCCCTTGTCAGTTTTTTCTAAGATCAAGGTGGAGCTCGCGCCCGTGGTTAAGGAAACATTTAAATAGTGAGAATTAGTTTAGTTCTAGAATGGAGATAAAGATACCGGGTCAAGACGCCGAGGACATCATTGACCAACTGCTGGGGGGAGGCGGGGAAAACGCGTTAATGCAAACAATTACAAAAGAAAAAGCTTTAATTAGAATACGTCTTGAAAACAGGAGAGGACACTACGTTACAATTGTAGACTTCGGAAGCTCCGAAGATGCTAAACAATTAGGTATAAAAGACATGGCAAGAGAGTTAAAAAAGAGGTTGGCCGCAGGCGGCACTATAAGAGATAGCTGGATTGAAATCCAGGGAGATCACCGTCATAAAATAAAGAAGTTGTTAATAGAGATGGGGTTTAAAGAAGAGAACATACTCATAGATGAAGGAGTTACTGAGGCGTAGGATTAAAGAGTCTTTAGACAGCGAGGATTATAAGAAGCTAGCTGAGTTATGTCTAGAGTTATTAAAAGCTGATAACTGGGCCGACTGTTGGGACAAGATGGGGGAGATAATTGCCGCAAGTGGGGAGTATGTGCTAGCAAAGTTCCTGGCCTCTGCCTATGTGTTGGCGCAAGACGACTTGTACAAAAGGATGTCCCCCGCGATGAGGGAGTTCCTCGCGCGCGACGTGGTGGTGTGTATCGAGAAGACGTGGCAAGTCATAGAGTCTTTATCTCGACAAGGGGGGTTTGCAGATATACGCGGACAATCAAGTGTTTAAAATTTCTAAAAACCAGCGTTTTTTCCAACTGGGCTTTAGACAGCTTCCCCTCGTTTGTCTTTACTTCTACTGCGTATAAAACCCCGTCCTTCTCGGCGTAGAGATCTATTGTAGCTAGGCCAGCTCGATGTAGTAATAAGTCACGCCAATGCGGCTTGAGGAGTTCTAAGAGGTTGCCCAAGTTTGTTTCTATGCATTTTTTAATACAGGGGGCGTATATGCTTGTTTCTATTAAAGATGCTGGGCGGCTCTCAACGTCTAGACAACGTCCCTGCCAGTAAGTGACCGACACGTGCCCCACTGGGGTGGCTATGGAAAAAGTCAACGGCGTCTTGGGCTCATCTATACACTCGCCTTTTATTGCGTAATATAAGGCAGTCAGTTCCACTATGCGTATAAAGTCTCTTGGTTGCCATACATTGTAGCCGAGTTTTTTAAGCTGGTGAGCGGCGATGCACTCCCCCAACCGCCCTAACTCTGCCTTCACATCTTGGTCAAGGTAGGTATTCCAAGTATGTAGAAGCCTGCCTCCAACACTGTCTTAACTGCATTTACTAGGGCTAGTCTAAAGCTTCTTGTAGGCTCCTCGGCTCTTATGACGGGGGCTTTTTCGTAGTAGCTGTTAAATACTAAGGCAAGCCCGTCGAGATACTCGGCGACGTAGTCTGGCCTAAGTGAGGAGGTCGCCTCGCTGACCACGGTAGGCCACTCTGCAATTTTAATTACAAGTTCGCGCTCCTCGGGTAGCATCTCCTCTGGGACCTGGGGCCGCCACGGAGACGGGGCCTTTTCTAAGATGGAGTAGGCGCGTACGTATGTGTATTGTAGAAACGCGCCTGAGTTTTGGCGGAGGTTTAACACCACGTCCCACTTAAACTCTATGGGCTTTCTAGGCCCTGTGGATAAAAAGGCGTATCTGACGGCGCCTATGCCGACTTTTTCTGCTATGACGCCTGCTATTTCGGGGTTTTTCTCTTTTACCATCGCCGCCGAGCGCTCAGCCGCTTCGTCTAGTATTTCGTCTAGTGATATATACTGGCCCCTCCTGGCGGACATCTTGGCTCCCGGGAGGTTTACCATTTCATAGGCGTAGTGATAAATTTTCCTCGCCTCTTCGACGTATCCCAAGGCGTATAGAATTATCTTAACATGTGCCTGCTCGTGAGTCTGCTCCGTAGACACTACCCTGATAACTTTGTCAAAACCTCTTCTGGCCTGCCACAAGGCGTACGCCACATCTCTGGTTACGTACAACGTGGTTCCGTCAGAACGAGTTAAGGTGACCGGAGGTATGAACTTTGGAAGGTCTAAGACCTCGCTGAGTCCTAAGTCTTCTACGAATTTATCTGCTCTAAACACAACTGCGCCGTTCTTGTCCTCGATGTACTGCGGCCACTTCTTCTTTAACTCGGCGACTATTCTCATAGCCTCGCCAGACCATACAGTTAACTCGCTTTCGTAATCCCAGCGTTCTATCTCAACGCCGAGTCTGGCAAGAGTTTCTCTCTGTCCTCTCAAGACCAGGTCTACCACCTCTCTTACAATCTTTTTCGCGTCTTCGTATCCAGCCTCATACCTCCTGTTGAGTTGTACAGCTTCTTCAACCAAGTCTCTCTGTCCTAGGGCCTCCACAACCTTGTTCGTAAATTCGCCTTCTAAGTCCATGAGTCTCTTAATAACTGCCACCCATTCGTCGATCTCTCTTAAGATTTCTCTCTTCTTCTCGTCGCTCTCTGCAACAGACAGCTCTTTCTTAAGCCTGTTTATCTCTACGACGGCGTTAACCGCGGAGTACAAGTGCCCGATTACAACGTCCGGTTTAGTATTTGCCACACGTTTATCTACTTCGTTCTTAACCGCGTTGTATCCGATGGCGGCATACATGACTTGGACGCCGCAGTCGTCTACATAAAAATGCGCCTCTACCCGGGCGCCGCAGAAGCGCAGAAGTCTGACTATCGAGTCGCCGAGGATGGCGTTTCTGCCGTGGCCTATGTGAAGCGGGTGGACCGGGTTTGCGGATGTGTGCTCTACGAGGTACGAGCCCTTGACGCAATTCTCTGTGTATCCGTATTTTTTGCCCATCCTCTCCACCGTCTCGAAGACTAGTGTTGCTAGGTTTTTTACGTTTAAATCAGCGTTTAGGTATAGGCCCTCTGCGTAAATGCTTGACAAGTACTTAAACTGTGTCTTGTCTACTTCTTCTGCAACTTTTTTTAAAAGGGCGGGCTCTACCCTAAATCTGTGGAACTTAGCAGTGAAGTAGCCGTAGCGTCTCGTCTTTTCAACTTCAGGTCTTTCTAATAAGCCCAGCCGCCGGACCGCTTCGTCTACTACTTTGATGAATTCCTCTTTAGCAGGGCCTAGAGGATCCACATAATGTAGCAAAGCCACATTTAAATGTACCACGCCCCTTCAAATAGGCATTATCGCCAATTAGCTTTTGTGTAGTTTTATTTGACTTGTTTATACTTTTCTTTTAGAATATTATTTATCTCTTCTAGGTTTTTATATATTCTCTTATTTAAAGTAATTAAGGTGTTAAGAAGCTTGTCGACTTCTTCCATCATAGCGTCTTGACTTAGGCATATAAAAGTTTATTTTTTCATAGGTCGCACTGACAATATGAAGATTACGTTTTTAGGAGGCGCAGGTGAGGTCGGCAGATTGGCTGTATTAGTAAAGACGCCGTCAAACGGCGTATTGCTAGACTATGGCGTTAGTTTCGACGCGCAGGACAGGCCGGTCTTCCCGCTTCATGTAAGGCCTAAGGACTTGACGGCGATGTTTCTAAGCCATGCGCATTTAGACCACAGCGGCGGAGTTCCGTCGTTGTACGTGTCCACGAGGACACCTCTTTACTCAACGCCGCTGACTATGGAACTAAGCGACTTGATGTACACAGATGCGATAAAGCTATCGGGGTACTACCTCCCGTATACTCAGGAAGAGGTGAGAGAGGTTATGTCGAGCGCCTACCCCCTTACATACGGCGAGCCTGTGGAAGTGGGGCCAGACGCCACTCTCACAGTTTACAACGCTGGCCACATCCCTGGAAGTGCCATAGGCGTGTTTGAAATAGAAGGCTACACAATAGTGTTTACCGGTGATTTTAATCTTGTGGATACAAATCTTCTAAGAGGCGCCGATTTGTATAACATTCCGAAAGACCCCGACGTGGTAATCATGGAGGCCACCTATGCCTCCGCCGACCACCCGCCTCGTGAAAAACTTGAAAAAGACTTCGTCCAGGCGGTTAGAGAAGTAGTGGAAGGAGGGGGTAGCGTATTAATCCCTTCTTTTGCGCTTGGAAGAGCGCAGGAGATTTTACTCACATTAGTTAGACACGGCGTGGACTACCCCATATATATCGACGGCTTGGCTAGACAGATTAACCAAATAGTGGGGAGGTATCCACACTTGTTGAGAGACCCGGGGTTGTATAAAAAGGCTTTAGAAGCGGCTGTGGAAGTCCCGAACACGTACGTGCGAAAAGGCGTTTTAGAAGAGCCGTCAATTATCATAACGCCGGCGGGCATGTTAAAAGGAGGCGCCGCATTGTTCTACTTCAAGAGGCTTGCGTCTAATAAGAAAAACGGCATCTTCCTCCCCTCTTTCCAGGCCCCAAATACGCCGGGCTTCGAGATTCTTAGCAGAGGCTACGCCGTTGTGGACGGAGCTACTATAAAAGTTGAGGCCAGGCTGGAGTGGTTTGACTTCAGCGCCCACGCAGGCAGGAGAGAGCTCGAGGCTTTTATAAAACACTTCTCGTCAGAGACGCGCATAATCTTAGTACACACAGACCCAATGGTCTCCGCGCCGTTAGTTAGGCGGGCCCGCTCGTGGGGCTACGACAACATCTACGTCCCTACCACGCCGGGAGAGGAGGTACAGCTGTTTTAAAACCATTCATAAAACGTGAAGATATTAATTAGAAAAGTAGATGAGACAGGCATCCCCGAGTTTAAAGAGATGAGTTTAAAAAAGTTAATGAAAAAATGGAATAAGATAAATCTAGAAGATTTGTACATACTAATTGATGATATAGATATTAACCAGTTAGAAAAGTACTGATGTGTGCCTGCTGTATTGGAAAATATATGAAATGGGGATCCCCGTCTTAGTAGGCCCCTCCGTGTTGGCAAAAACCCTTGGTTGCCCAACGCAGTGCGACTGCGACGTAGTGGTCTATAAAAAAGACTTGGAGAAAGTCACCGAGAGGTGCGTCTGGGCAATCGACGACCCGGGCTTTATACACAGATACGTGTGGATTGCCGGTCTCCCCCATGTTTCAATAAGCGACATAACAAAAATAGAGGGGCCTACCGAGACGATAAACTGTATCTTATCTAAGCTTAGAGATGCACCTCGTGTACTCTAAGCCTCCTTCCGTCAGATGCCGGCAGTATTACGGTTATTTTATAAGCATCGCCGAAGTAAAGCCCAGCCAAGTCTTCCCCTATGTGAAATTCGCCATCTAATGTGTGTAAAATACATTTTTCACAATTAGTCTTTACATACTCTACGACTTCTCTAAGCGATTTTAAGATTTGTTTGACGTCTCCCCTGACTGTAAACATAACACTCCCATGGTGGGCGTGCAGGTGGGGGTGTACGTGCGACTTGTATGTATTGACCACGTGCTCAATTAGGCCGGAGACCTCCTTTGTAAATTCATTCTCCTCAAAGTCATGTATGTGGTGGTGATGGTGCTCCTCTTCTTCTTCCTCCTCTTCGGCCGACACAAGCGATAGATTTATCACAATTTCAAGCGGCTCGCCGGAAGAGATTCTGTTTAGCTCCTCCTCCATCTTTTTCCACTCTTCTATCCCTAGTTTGATTTTACTAAACACGTACTCAACCCGTGGTTGAGGTTTTAAAAATTTACAAAAATAACCAAGCGATGAAAAAGTGCGTCGTGGCAAGCGGCGTGTTAGTAGAAGAGGGAAAGGTACTTATGGTGAGGCATAAGAAACTTGGAGTCTACCTATACCCGGGAGGGCATGTAGAAGACGGGGAGACTCCACTTGAGGCGTTAGTTAGAGAGTTTTTTGAGGAGACCGGGCTCTTGGTGGAGCCCGTGGGTATTACAAGGGGCGTAGCCGACGACAAAGTTGTAGAACGGCCTCTACCGTTTGTAATCTTAGAGGAGAGAGTAGAGTATCCCGAGGAAGTCCATATACACTTCGACCTCGTTTACTTAGTCAGAAGAGTAGGCGGTTCTCTTAAAGATGGTGAGTGGGTAGACGTGTCTTCTCTCGACAGAGTCCCCACTTTTCCTAATGTAAGACAAGTCATAAAGCTTGCAGAAATATATAGGCTACATAGTGTGGAGAAAGTTTAAATATGTTTAGATTTGGCTAAGGCAATGTCGGGGGTAACTTCGGGGCTCAAGACCACCGAAAGAGAGTTGTAGACAGGTTAGTGGAAGTCTTCAAGCAATATAAGATAAAGCACCTCTTAGGAATTCCAGGCGGTTCGATAATGACTTTGTTTGACGCATTGTACGGCCAAGATGTTGAACCCATATTGTTTAGGCATGAGCAAGGCGCTGTCCACGCAGCCGATGGCTACGCAAGAGTGGCTAGACGGCCGGCGGTCGTTGCAGTGACAAGCGGGCCTGGCGCCACTAACCTCATCACCGGCTTGACAAACGCCTATATGGACTCGGCGCCTGTCGTCGCCATAGCTGGGCAGGTGGCCACCTCTGTGTTTGGCCGCGACGGTTTTCAAGAAACCGACATTCCTGGAATCGTCACCCCCATTACGAAGTTTGTATACCAAGTCAGAAAGCCGTCTGAGGTCGTCCCTGCGTTTAAGACCGCCTACGAGATATCGATCGCAGGTAGGCCCGGCCCCACTCTAATAGACTTGCCAAGAGACATCCAGATCAGCGAAGACCCTGGCTTTGAGGATAGAATAGTTGTAAATAGGGAGAAGTTCATCCCGCCTCCGCCAGACGAAGACAAGATCAGAACTACGGCTAAGATGTTGGCAGAGGCCAGGCGGCCGGTTATTCTAGTAGGTGGCGGAGTGTTCTGGTCCGGCGCGACGCCGGAGGTTTTAGAACTTTCTAAGATGTTGGGGGCTCCGGTAGTCTCTACATTGCCTGGCAAGACGGCCGTGCCACATGACTACCCGTTGTACATGGGGCCTGCTGGGATGCACGGCCGCGCGGAGGCCGACGCTGCCTTGGCAAACGCCGATGTGATACTGGCAGTTGGCACTAGGTTTAGCGACAGGACGTGGGGCAGGTTTAAAGAACTTGTCGAGAATGTGAAAAGCGGAAGAGTAAAACTCATACACATAGACGTCGACAAAAGCGAGATTGGGAAAAATGTAAAGCCCACCGTAGGAATTGTGGGAGACGCAAAAATTGCCTTAAGAAAGCTGTTAACAGAAATACAAACCATCGGAGAGTATGATACAAAATTCTTGGAATGGCTAATCCAGATTAGGAGGGCTTATGAAGACGCCATGGCTAAAATCGCCGACGGGACTCCCGGCTTCCACCCGTGGCGCGCTTTAAAAATCTTGAGAAGAGCGGCGCCTAGAGACACAATACTCGTCACCGGGGTGGGATCCCACCAGATGTGGACCGAGATCGCTTGGGACGTATACGAGCCAGGCTCTTACATCACGTCGGCCGGCCTCGGGGCTATGGGCTTCGGCGTTCCCGCAGCGCTTGGGGCAAAGCTGGCGGCTCCAGACCGCCCGGTTTTGTGCATAGACGGCGACGGGTCGTTCCAAATGACTATGAACAACTTAGCTTTAGTCAGAGACTACAATCTGCCTATTGTGACGGTGATATTTGACAACAGGGCTTTGCAATTAGTGAAGCAGTGGCAGGTCTACCTCTACGACCGTAGGATAGTGGCCACGGAGTTTAGCAACAGGCCAGATTTTATAAAAATCGCCGAGGCTTACGACATAGAGGGCATAAAGCCCCAGACTTATGAAGAGCTGGAAAAGGCTGTTTCAAAAGCGTTGAGGGATAACCAGCCTCTCGTCGTAGACCTGACGATAGATACCGAAATAGACATAGTATTGCCGTGGGTTAAGCCAGGCGACTGGCTAACCTCGGCAATTCTGCCCCGAGGAATGGACGTCAAACTGGTCTATGAACATTAACTTAGTCACGCCTCAGTCGTTAGACGCGTTGGGGAGAGTCGTGGCGATTATGCGTAGGGCCAAGGTGAGGACTAAGTCGCTGGTTGTAGTTGGAGAAGACAACGTCTACAAAATCACCGCGGTTTTAGAGGGGGAGGAAGACGAGGTGCTGTGGCTTTTTAACAAGCTTGACAGACTTCCCGAGGTCCTTCACATAGAGGTGATATATAAAAACTCTTAAGTTTCTATAACCATGGCGAAGATCTATACAGATAACGACGCATCTCTAGACGTGATTAAGGACAAGGTTATTGCCGTAATCGGCTACGGAATACAGGGAAGAGCCCAGGCGCTAAACCTCCGAGACAGCGGCTTAAACGTAATTGTGGGGCTAAGAAGAGGAGGAAAGTCGTGGGACTTGGCCAAAAGCGAAGGCTTTGAAGTATACGAAGTACCAGACGCAGTGAGGCGGGCAGACGTAGTTCTCGTCTTGATACCAGATATGGAGCAGCCAAAGGTGTGGCGAGAGCAAATCAGCCCCTATTTAAAAAGAGGGGCCGTCGTGGACTTCGCACATGGGTTTAACATACATTACAAGCTCATAACGCCTCCTGAATACGTAGATGTGGTAATGGTGGCGCCTAAGGCGCCTGGGAGGGCCGTGAGAGAGGAGTTTCTGGCGGGGAGGGGGGTCCCCGCGTTAGCGGCGGTGTACCAGAACTACAGCGGCAAGGCTTTACAATATGCCTTGGCAATAGCCAAGGGTATCGGCGCCACCCGCGCCGGGGTTATCGAGACCACCTTTGCAGAGGAGACTGAGACTGACTTAATAGGCGAGCAGGTGGTATTAGTGGGAGGGCTTATGGAGTTGATTAAAAAGGGGTTTGAGACGCTGGTGGAGCTGGGCTACCAACCCGAGGTGGCGTACTTCGAAGTTTTAAATGAGGCTAAGCTTATAATGGACTTGATCTGGCAGAGAGGCATTTCTGGGATGTTAGAAGGCGTCTCAGACACTGCAAAATACGGCGGGCTTACCGTAGGGCCTAAGGTCATAGACGAGTATGTTAAGTCAAAAATGAGGCTAGCGGCGGAAAGAGTAAGGAACGGCGAGTTTGCCAGAGAGTGGATTGAGGAGTACAACAGAGGCGCCCCGCGCCTCAAGACGTTGATGGAAGAAATGAGAAAACACCAAATTGAAAAAGTAGGGACTGAAATGAGGCGTCTTATTTTCAAGACATGAAGTTCTATGCTCCTTACGTTTGGCTCGACGGAGAGATAGTCAAATGGGAAGAGGCGAAGATACACGTGCTTACACACGCGCTTCACTACGGCACATCTATTTTTGAAGGCGTACGGGCGTATTGGAACGGCGAGAACTTATTAGTGTTCAGACTAGGCGACCACATAAGGCGGATGTTTGACTCCGCCAAGGTGCTTGGAATTAAAATCCCGTACACAGCCGACGAGTTGCACAACGCCGTATTAGAAACGCTCAGGGCGAACAAGTTTAAAGAAGATGTGTACATACGCCCTATAGCGTTTGTCTCAGCACAGACGGTGACTCTAGACGTGAGGAGTTTAGAGGTTTCTGTCGCCGTGATTACATTCCCATTTGGAAAATACTTACAGCCTGACGGCATTAGGGCGACTGTGGTGAGTTGGCGGCGGGTGCACAACATAATGCTACCCGTCATGGCGAAAATCGGGGGCATCTACGTAAACTCTGTGCTGGCCGTCACAGAGGCGAGGAGCAGAGGCTACGATGAGGCTTTGTTAATGGATTTAAACGGTTATGTTGTAGAGGGCTCTGGGGAGAATATATTCATGTTGCGGAGGGGCAAGCTCTACACCCCGCCTGTACACACCTCTATCCTTGAGGGGATTACTAGAGATACTGTAATGAGGCTCGCAGAAGATCTTAAGCTTACAGTGATCGAGAAGTCTATTACTAGAGAAGAGCTCTACACAGCCGACGAGGTGTTTCTAGTGGGAACAGCCGCCGAGATCACCCCAGTGGTAGAGGTAGACGGCAGGATAGTAGGCGAGGGGAAGCCAGGGCCTGTGACTACTAAGCTTAGAGATCTCTACGGGGAAGTGGTGAGAGGCAAGGTGGAAAAGTACCTAGCCTGGATCACCCCTGTGTATTAGTCAATAAACACGGTCTGGCCGGCGTATCTAGCCTCCGCTAAGGCGCGTTTTCGTCTTGCCAGCTTTACAGCAGCCTCCACGGCCCTCCTGGCGTACTCCTCTACTCTTTCCAGGGCTTGTATTCTATTTGCCCCGTGGCCTATTATTCCCAGAGTTATGGGCTTCCCGCTCTCCACGGCGATGTCTAATATCTTTCTCGCCGCTTGTTGCGCCACGATTTCGTCGTGTTTTGTAGCCCCCTGTATAACTGCGCCTAGCGTAGCCACTGCATCTACATCGTTTTTTGCCACTAATTCGCGTAAAACCATGGGGATGTCATATACGCCGGGGACTTTCACGACGTAGGCTACCTCGGCTCCGAGGAACTTGGCGTGGTCGAGGGCTTTTTGTAACATTAGCTGTGTAATGTCATAGTTAAACTCCGCGACTACCAACGCCAGCCTAACCATAGGCCTTTAAATTCTGTAATTTTTAAATTGTTGCCTCCAGCTTCCTTTAATTTTTAAATATGCGAGTTTTAATTAAATCCATGCCTTCCGGAATAAAGAGTAAGATCTATGAATACTTGGCTCAAAATAAAGGTAAAGAATTCACCGCAGAGGAAATAGCCAAGGCAATAGGCGTTGAAAAAACGGCCGTGGTAAAGGCCCAGTTGACTAGACTAGTCAGAGAGGGGAAAGTCGAAAAAAGCGCCGAAGGAAGGTTTAAGATAAAAAAGACGTAATATTAAATATACTTTATTTCTTCATTTCCGTGTTTCTTCCACAGGAGGTTTTAAACGCTTTAGAACTTGTAAGACAGCATTTACACAAAATCGGCGACGGCTTAGAGCCGCCTACGTTGAGAAGTGCCGTGAGGTATTATGTAGAGACGCCGGGTAAAATGCTTAGGCCTGTTCTCCTACTCGCCTTCTCCTATAGCATAGACAGGAGGTCTGTTATAGACCCCAGGATCATTGAGGCGGCTACAATAATAGAAATTCTACACATAGTGTCTCTGTTGCAAGACGACGTAATGGACAGACACGAAGAGAGAAGAGGCGTAAAAACTCCGCGTGTGTTATACGGCGACGGTCGGGCAATTGTAGCAAGCGACTGGCTAATCGCCGAATCTATAAAAAGGGCGGTAAAACTAGGGCCAGAGGTCGTGGCTTACCTTGCCGACGTGGCGCAAAGGCTGTCAATAGGCCAGGCGCTGGACTTAGACAGACAGTTTGACAAAGCCGCCGAGTATAAAACAGCGCCTCTGATAGAGGCCGCCCTTGTGATGCCTACTATTATACTAGGGAGACGTGATTTAATAGAGTTTGTGAAAAAACTGGGAAGGTCCCTGGGCGTTTTGTATCAATACTCCGACGACTACAGCGATGAAAAAATTGAAAGAGTAGAAATGCTAAGCATAGCAGACGACGTGAAAAAAATTTTATCAAAAATACGCGACGTAGTCGGAGAAGCCACAGCCCCGTTTGAAAAACTTGTAAAATATTTAATAGACAAAGCCCTCGAAGGCGCTCTAACTATTTCGCGAAGTTTATAACCCAAAACAGTTACGAAAACATGATGAGGCTAGACTAAGCCGACTAGGTGACGTGGCGTGAAAGGGCTGACAAGATATAAACAAAACCGCACGTGCCTTTATGAATAAAATTTTCATAGGCGTGACTGGGCCTCCAGGCGTTGGCAAAACTACCCTAGTTATCAAAGTAGTAGAGGCGGCAAGGCCGATGCTTACGGCGTGCGGCTTTGTGACCGCTGAGGTTAGGAGCGGGGGAAGGCGTATGGGATTCGACGTAATTGACATATCTACGGGCACGAGGACGTCGCTTGCTCGTGTAGGAGCGGGAGCGCCTTCTGTGGGTAAATATGTAGTGTTACTAGAGGCTTGTAAAGCTATAGAAAACGCATTAAACTCAGCCTGCGACTTACTTGTAATAGACGAGGTAGGCGCCATGGAGTTTAAATGTCCTAACTTCGCCTCCCAGGTGGAGGCCGCGTTAACGCGTTTCGACAGAGCACTAGCCACTTTTCATAGAAACTATACTCACTACGCTAAGAAGTGGGGCTTTGAGCTCTTCACACTGTCCAGAGAAAACCGAGATGCTGTACTTAAAACGGTGTTACAAAAACTAATCAAATAGTATTTTGATAAAAGTTTCAGGAGGGTCCTTCACAGCTGATATGTAATACACTCTCCTGGCGCCTATAGCATTTGCTATTTCGTCGGCCTCTACAAATACTCCCACATCTTCCGCCAGATCTCGTTTGTTGCCAACTACTACCACCTCCTTAGCCGCGCGCGACCCCCTGTCTAAGAAAATTGTGTGAAGCTCTGAAATTGCGTATAAAGACTCGTAGTTAGTGACGTCGTACATGTATATAATTCTATCTATTACAGGTATTCTAAAAAGCGCAAACTTAAGCGCTACTTCATACACACGTTGCCCAGGCACGTCGACTAAATCTACTTCCACGTCTCCAATGTATATCCTATAATAACTCGGCTTTAGAGTTAAAACGGGGACTTCAGAAAGCCCTAGTAGCATATACGCAAACGTGGTCTTACCCACACCGCCTACGCCTAACAAAGCCACGACTTTTCTATACACATGCCTATGGTTATGCCTTAGTTATAAGCATAGACACCCACTCTTTCAATAAATCGCCGGTAACTCTCTAAAAACATACAGAACAAAATAGAATATACAGAAAGAGTAAAACTATATAAATAATAAAAAGAAGATACTGCGTCTACTCCCTAAAAATTTCATACAAATAATTCTATTAGAAAATACAGTGTCTAAATTAAACAAAAGCTTTATAAACCAAGAAAAATCTGTAGGTCATGTCCAAGAAGCAGAAACTGAAGTTCTATGACATTAAGGCGAAGCAGGCGTTTGAGACTGATCAGTACGAGGTTGTTGAGAAGCAGACTGCGCGCGGCCCGATGATGTTTGCAGTCGCCAAGTCGCCGTACACAGGCATCAAAGTATACAGACTGTTAGGCAAGAAGAAATAAGTTACCACCTCAAAATTGCAACTATTTTTTCCATTGCCTTTAATCCAATACCAACTTCAGTGTCTTCTCGAATTATGTATATCCTTCCCCGTGTTTTATATACCTCCGCCATTATTTTCCACGATTCCTCTGGGCTTTCTTTTATATAGGTATCTAGGACTAACAATGAATCTACTCTTCCAGCCGTGGCTGCCTCCCACACCTCCACTGGCCCTATCGCCACAGAATCCCTATTTTTTGAAAGCTTCTCAATAAACTTTTCATAGGCCGCGATTCCCATCTCCTCTTTCAACTTGTCGTATAGCCCCCTTCTGATAAATTCATAAACCCCCGCAAGCCCCCCGGCGTTTTGAGGATGTTTCTCTCCCTGTATGTAATGCGCAACCTCGTCTATGAGAATGGAGGGGCTGGCGATCACTACTTTATCAGGCTTGAGGCGCCTCTTGGCGTCTTCGACGGCTTTCTGCACTGTTTGCAAAAACTGGCTAAGTAGACTTTCATCCTTCTCCCTGTTTTGTAGTATCTGCAAAACCTCGAAGCCGAGAGCGGTGATTTGAGCGACGGCGGCCTCCTCGTCGTCTATAGACACTAGTAGTATTCTCGGTAACACAGACTTCGCCATGTTTAATATCTCCTCCACTACTACAAGATATCGGTCTTCGCTTTTTTCAATCTCTAACTCTCTGCCGGGCACTACGTCAAACGTATGTCTCCTACCCTTCACCCCCTCCACGTCTTGTTGAACCTCGACGACGGGGCCTCTGACTCTGAGGCTACCTCGAAACTTGTGATACTCCAGCGACTCCACCCTCACGGCTAGGTACATCTTTATCCTCTCCCCCTCCTTAGACCCTTCAGGCTTATACTCTCTCACAGTCCACCCGCGCACCACATCGCCCTTGTCAATTAATAGGTACAAGAAGTATAGATCCTCCTCTCGTTCTGGCATCACCCGTATAACTCTGTGCTTTGTGTCTACTTCATACTTCACGTTTTTTAAGTGGAGGCTAAGTATATATAGTGATGACCCCGACCAACGACGAGTTGTGAAGAGGTGGCAGCTAGCTGAATTTCTCTAGTCACCGAAGATAATAGTCGCCAGGGTGTTAGAACAAGCTAGAATAACAGCCTAAAAGAAAGAGAGCTCTTAATCCCTCCAGCTACCGACTAAGCAACGACGCGACTTTCATCACGTCGGCGCCCACCACTACGTGAATCGTCCCGTTTTTCACTATTATAAAAGTGGGAGTACCCAACTGCCGAACAGAAACCCCCCTCTGGGCTAGGTAGTTTAACAAAGCTCCTACAGCGTTGTCAAAGTCGGTCTTAGTCGGAGCATCGGCACATTTATACCGTTCTAACAACCTCATCTGCACATCGGCCCCCTGCTGTAAGAAAGTCTGGTAGGCCTGGAGAATTAGATCAAGAGTCTTGTTCCCCCAGCTGTCTATAAGCACAGTGGAGATACTGGTGGACCTGCGTAACATCGGGGTGTACTATCAAGTCGAGGAGTATTAACCTAAGCTTGCCCTCCTCAAGCAACTGCTTAAACAAGGAGTCTAACTGCACCTGGGCTATGGCGCAGTAGGGGCAGTGCAAGTCGTAAAGCTCTATGACAGTTATAGGAGCATCGGCGCGGCCGAAGGCAATAGCCCAACGAGGTAGGGCAAACCGCCTGGGACTTGGCCTTGTGGAGAGGTGGGAGAGATTAAGTAGGAGACGCGGGGGTAGAGCATGAGGGCTAGTATTAACAACATTACCACGACACCGGTAGCTATGATTGTCGCCGGCCGCACGGAGAGTTTTGATCTAGTTTAATTAATTTAACATGGTTCTAGGTATTCAAAGAGTTTTAAGAGGGGCTCACGGTACCAATCCACTGGTATTACTATAAGGGCCCCCTTGTAATGGCCGTAGGCTACTAAAGAGCGGGGCGGCGCCAGTTTTATAAAAGCTAGAGAAAGCATGTCCTCCTCGCCGTCTACTTTAATCATCACGCCTCCCTTAACTGCCTCTTCTACGGCGGCCCACGCCTCTTCTGATATATAGCCAGGAGGATTACGCACTCTCAACACCTTCTCATACCAAGGCGTCAGCTCTACCTGGGCGTCTCTTCTAGTCTTCTCGTCTACAGCCGCCGAGGTGGGCGGTAGCCCGTGTTGGAAAAAGTTTTTAGTAACTACGTCTCCTGCCGTGTATATGTTACGTATTCCGTAGGTTATCACAAAGTCTTTTACCAGCTCCACAGAGGCTGGGGGTTCTTTCCAAATGGCCAGGGGATAGGGGAAGGCGAAGAGGTCGCGTCTCTTAGACAAGCGGAGACATTTCATAAAACGACTCTGCCGCAGGGAGTGGGGACCACTACCTTGACCCCAGGGGTTAAGACTGGTTGTTCCACGTAGAAGTGTATTGGCATGAGCATTTTCACGCCTGCTTTGGCCGCTATGGCGACTGCGTCTGCCGTGGTGCTGTGACCTACTCTGTGGGCCTCCTCCTCTTGGCCAGGGTTGCCAGACGCTTCGTGTATTAAGAGGTCGCAACCCTCGGCGAGTTTAACCACGTCGTCTGACGGCGCGGTGTCTGAGCTATAGACAAGGCATTTCCCCCCGTGTTCTATCCTCACAGCTAGGGTCTCCACCGGGTGGGCGGTCTGGGCAAACTTCAACGTAGTGTCTCCAATTTTCACAACTCCCTCTGCGGTTACGAACTCGACGTAGGGTAGGGAGTTTTCCACCCCGGTGACCGACGCAAGAGTTTTCACAGCGTCTATAACCTCTTTGCTGGCCACGATTTTTAGACGGCGTCCCTGCCTCCGGGCGAGCAGAAGGAATGTCGGCACGCCTAGTATGTGGTCGCCGTGTCTATGACTAATAAACAAGGCGTCTGGCCACTGTAGCCCGCACTGGACCATCCTCACGTACGTACACTCCCCCGCGTCGATGAGGATCGAGACGTCGCTTTTCATATACAGCGATGTGTATCCCAGATGTGGGTTAGAGATCCACCCCCCGTAGCCTAAGACGTAGACCTCCACTTCGGCGGCTGTTAACATTTTATAAAAACATTGCTCCTGCCTCCCTATGCTTGTGGAGTTGCTTAAAAGAGGCGAGCTCACCGTGGCGATATACGGCCTCGGCTATGTGGGGATGGCCTTGTCGGCGGCTTGGGCCTCGGCAGGCGCGCGGGTCATCGGCGTGGACGTCGACGTAGAGAAAGTGGAGAGGCTAAACAGTGGGCATGTAGAATATCCAGAAGAGGACGTGGTGCGTGCCTTATATAAGGCCTTCAACGAGGGCAAGTTCACAGCTACTACAGACGGGGTATTGGCCTCTATTAGAAGCCAAGTTAAGATAGTGACAGTACCCGTGTATCTAAAAAAATCGCCTTTTAACATCGACGTAGACTTCTCAGCCATTACCTCTGCCGCTAAAGCCATCGGCGCCGGTTTGAAAAAAGGCGATTTAGTAATTGTGGAGTCCAGCGTGCCGCCTGGCACAACTGAGGACGTGGTTAAGCCAGTGCTTGAGGGCACTTCGAGCCTCGTCGCAGAGGAGGACTTCTACCTCGCCTACAGCCCTGAGCGCGTTATGGTGGGCCACGCGCTTAGAGACATCGTAGAGAATTACCCAAAGGTAGTGGCCGGGGTTGGTCCTAAGAGCGCAGAAGTCGCCGCAGAGCTTTACAAACAAGTGGCCAAGAGGGGGGTGGTGGTTTTAAACTCTCCGCGAGAGGCTGAGTTTGAAAAGTTGCTAGAAGGCGTATATCGCGACGTAAATATAGCACTGGCAAACGAGGCCGCCCGCCTAGCCAACGCCTTAGGCATATCCTTTAAACTAGCTAGAGAAGCCGCCAACAGCCAGCCCTACAGCCATGTGCATAAGCCGGGCTCCGGCGTAGGGGGCAACTGCATTCCTGTGTACCCCTACTTCCTACTCTGGACGGCGGCAAAATACGGCCTAGACCTCCCGCTAATCCGCACAGCCAGGCAGATTAACGAAAGACAGCCAAGCGAAGTGGCCTTTGCCGGCATTAGGGCCATGATTAAACACGGGGTTAACATATCGTCTGCCAAAATCGCCATACTCGGGCTGGCGTTTAGAGGCGATATAGATGACACTAGAGAGAGTCCTACGTACGGCATAGTGGCGACGTTGTTAAAGATTGGAATCAAGCCGCAACAAATCGTAGTACACGACCCACACGTCAAGCAGGACCAGACGCTGGCTAGTTGGGGCGTGGCGCTTGTCCAGAAGTTAGACGAGGCGTTAGAAAACGCCGATTTAGTCATCGTCTCAACAGACCACTCGGCGTATCGCCTAAAGGCAATCGACGTCGTCAGACGTACAAGAAGCGGAGTCGTCCTAGACGCACGGGGCGTGTTGACTCCAGACGTAGAGATCTATTGTATAGACTGCGGGAGGTGGCCTTGAGCTAAAATCTGCCTAACAGCCTCGTAGGCCTCCACCACGGCTTTTATATTGGCCTCGGCAAATTTTCTAGGCACAAACTCCGGAACCGCCTTTACAATACTCTCTAGCGAGACTAGACGGCTGACTGCGGCGAAGGCCGCGGCCATTATTAAATTCACCACAGGCCAGCCGGCGACTATAAGGCCGTGTTTGAGAGCTATGGCTGTTGCGTCTATTCCTATGTACCAGTCGGCCTGGCTTTTAGTATTGATTATATACACACAGTGGGGCTTGCCGTACTGCCTCACATTTACTTGTTCCACTATTCTACCATCAAGCACAACGACGTAGTCCCCCTGTTTCACTGAAGAGTGAAGCAAGACATCCCCGATTCTCAAGTAAGCCTTTACTATAGCGCCTCTACGCTCGGCTCCGAACTCGGGAAGTGCTTGAGCCTTTTTGCCCTCAAGCGTCGCCGCATAGGCGAGGAGTTGGACTGACGTCACGGCCCCTTGACCCCCGCGGCCTAAGAAAATCACCTCGTACACAATCTGAAGATAACATATGTTTATATCTTTACCCTAGTTTCTAAAGTTACCATCCTCAGAGAACTATTGTAGTTCTTGTATTTTTTACGAAACTCATTGTTATTTCCCGATTCTATATACCAATATAAAATATATAAATGGGATACATCATTAACAATGTGTTGCCCCTATCTACACCGTCCACGGCTTCTGCGGGCATAACGGGCACGTGGCGTACGTTTAAACCGGTGGTGAACTTGCAGAAATGCATCGACTGTGGCCTCTGCTGGCTCTACTGCCCCGAGTCTGTAATAGACTGGGAGAAGGGTAGCAAGGTCCAGATCGACTACACCTTCTGCAAGGGTTGTGGAATATGTGCAGAAGTCTGCCCAGTCAAGGCAATAGACATGTTGCCCGAGGAGGGGGCATGAGGGCGGTAGCCGTACAAAAACTAGCCCTCACTGGCAACTACGCGGTTGCCTACGCAGTTAAAATGGCAAAGCCTCACGTCATCGCCGCATATCCGATTACTCCCCAGACGTCTATTGTGGAGAAGCTGTCGGAGTTTGTAGATAGGGGGGAGCTAAAGGCGAGTTTTGTAAATGTAGAGTCTGAGTTTTCTGCAATGTCGGTGGTATACGGAGCAGCCATGGCGGGGGCCAGGGTTTTCACAGCCACCTCCTCCCACGGCCTCTTGTACATGTACGAGGCGACGTGGTGGACTGCCTTGAGCAGAGCCCCAGTGGTGATGGCCGTGGTTACCAGGACCATAGGCCCGCCTTGGAACATCCACATAGAACACAACGACATTTTAACTCTTAGAGACAGCGGGTGGATAGTCGCAATGGCGGAGACTGTGCAAGAGGTGTTCGACCTGACGCTACAAGCGTTTAAGATTGCAGAGTCCGCCATGCTCCCTACGGCGGTCGGCGTAGATGGGTTTGTCCTCAGCCACTCCACAGAGCCTGTGGAAATCCCGCCGCAGGACGTAGTGGATAAATTCCTGCCTCCCCGCAACCCCAACGTGCCTATGACGCTACGGCCCGGCGTCCCAGTGACGTTTGGCAACTTGCCCTCAGACAACCGTATACATGCCAGGCACAAAGTCGCCGTCTACAACGCGCACCAAGAGGCCAAGGACGTGATTAGACAAGCGGATTATGAGTATGGAAAGTTAACTGGGAGAAGCTACGGCGGGCTCGTGGAGACCTTCAAACTAGATGGGGCGAAACACGTCGTCGTATGCGCCGGCTCTTGGTGTAGCGACGCCAAGGATGCGGTGGCTAAGCTAAGAGAAGCTGGGCTACCCGTTGGGTTTATGAGGCTTAGGTTCATAAGGCCGTTTCCCACAGAAGAGGTGAAAAAACTCGACGACTACGACACAGTCATCGTCTACGACAGAGATATTACGCCGAGCGGCGGCGTGCTGGGCGTCGAGGTGAGGGCGGCGCTCTCCAGGGCAAAGGTGGTAAACATCGTGGCTGGCATCGCGGGGGTGGACTTCGACAGCCGCGGCTTCTACCAGACTATACAAGACGCCGTCGGCGGCAAATACAGAGAGGTGGAGTTTGTAATATGACGTTTAGGCTAGACCAGTTGCCCAAGAAGAAGTACGTACTCCCCGGCAACGCGGCATGTGCCGGATGCGGCATGATGATCGGCTTGAAAATCTTAGGCATGGCCCTAGGCGAAGAGTCTGTGCTCGTCATACCGGCTAGTTGCGCCTCGGTAGTGCAAGGGCTTTCGCCTAAGTCTGGGATAAACATGCCCATCTTAAACGTGCCCTTCGCCTCGGCGGCGGCCGTCGCCACGGGCATCTCCGAGGCGTTTAAAATGCTGGGCGTAAGAGGACACGCCGTGGCTTGGGCCGGCGATGGGGGCACTGCAGACATAGGATTCGCCGCCCTCAGCGGCGCCGCGGAGAGGAACAGCAACATTATCTACATCATGTACGACAACGAGGCGTATATGAACACCGGCATACAGAGAAGTAGTTCTACTCCGCGCGCCGCTTGGACCACCACCACGCCGAGCGGCAAACGTGAGCGCAAGAAAGACGTCGCGTTGTTAATGGCCATGCACGGGGCGCCCTACGTGGCCACCGCAAGCATAGCATACCCGCAGGACTTTTACAAAAAACTAAAGAGGGCCGCGGAGGTGGAGGGCTTTAAGTTTATTCACTTACACACGCCCTGTCCCCCCGGCTGGCGGTTTGACCCGGCGAAGACTGTAGATGTGGCAAGATTGGCCGTCGAGACCGGGGCGTGGATACTATGGGAATACGACAACGGCCAGTTTAAACTCAACCCGCCCAGCACGCTGTACGCCGATAAGTCGAGGAGGAAGCCGCTTAAAGAGTACTTAAAACTACAGGGGCGCTTCGCCCACTTGACAGACGACGACGTGAAAGCCCTAGAAAGCGAAGTCGAGGAGAGGTGGCGCTTTCTACTCTCTCTCGTGCAAAAGTCGTAGTTGCGTAACTGGCGAAAAGTTTTTATATTCATGATTTTTGTAAAGCCATGTCTACACAGCAGGCGCCAAGGACGGGAGTACCTGTAATGATTCTAAAAGAAGGCAGTCAGCGGACCACCGGCGTAGACGCGAGGAGGTCTAACATACAAGCCGCTAAAGTAATTGCCGAGATCTTAGCCACGTCCCTAGGGCCGAGGGGCATGGACAAGATGCTCATCGACGCGTTTGGAGACGTAACCATTACCGGCGACGGCGCAACGATATTAAAAGAAATGGAAGTACAACACCCAGCCGCCAAGTTGCTGATAGAAGTGGCCAAGGCACAAGACGCAGAAGTCGGCGACGGCACCACCACCGTGGTAGTACTCGCCGGGAAGTTGCTTGAACTGGGAGAGGAGCTGTTAGAAGAGGGAATCCACCCCACAATAGTCATCGACGGCTATAAGAAAGCCGCAGACTACGCCTTAAAAGTCGCCGACGAAATAGCTAAACCCATTGAGTTGACAAAAGACCATTTGCTCAGAGTGGTGTCCAGCGCCCTGTCTTCCAAGGTGGTGGCAGAAACCCGCGACTACTTAGCAGGTCTTGTAGTCGACGCCGCTTTGCAGGCTGTAGAGATGAGAGATGGGAAGCCTTACCTAGACCTCGACTGGATTAAGATCGAGAAGAAGAAGGGCAAGTCTATCTACGAGACGCAACTGATTAGAGGCATCGTCCTAGACAAGGAGGTAGTACACCCAGGGATGCCTAAACGCGTGACAAACGCCAAAATTGCAATACTCGACGCCCCGCTTGAGATAGAAAAGCCTGAGTGGACTACAAAAATCTCCGTCACATCCCCCGACCAAATAAAGGCGTTCCTAAACGAGGAGGCCGAGATCTTAAAGAGCTACGTAGACCACCTAGCCTCCATAGGCGCCAACGTGGTCATCACCCAGAAGGGCATAGACGAAGTGGCGCAACACTTCCTCGCCAAGAAGGGCATTCTAGCAGTTAGGAGAGTCAAGAGGAGCGACATAGAGAAGCTCGCCAGAGCCACCGGGGCGAAGATAATCACAAGCATCAAAGACGCCAGGCCCGAGGACCTAGGCACCGCCGGCCTTGTAGAGGAGAGAAAGGTAGGCGAGGAGAAGATGGTATTCGTCGAGGAGATACCAAACCCACGCGCCGTCACTATCTTAGTGCGCGGCGGTAGCGACAGGATATTAGACGAGGTTGAGCGCTCCTTACAAGACGCGCTACACGTCGCCAGAGACTTGTTCCGCGAGGCTAAGATAGTGCCTGGAGGCGGCGCCTTTGAGGTAGAAGTAGCGAGAAGAGTACGCGAATTTGCGAGAAAGCTTTCCGGCAAGGAGCAATTAGCAGCGCTGAAGTTCGCAGACGCCTTAGAGCACATACCCACAATCCTGGCCCTCACCGCCGGCCTCGACCCAGTAGACGCTACTGCCGAGCTGAGGCGCAGACACGACAACGGCGAGCTGACAGCTGGCGTCGACGTACACGGCGGCAAGATAGCAGACATGGCCGCCCTAAATGTTTGGGACCCGTTGCTAGTCAAGAAGCAAGTCATTAAATCCGCCGTAGAAGCCGCCATAATGATACTACGCATCGACGACATAATCGCCGCCGGCGCCGCCAAGAAGGAGGAGAAGAAAGGCAAGAAAGGGGGAGAAGAAGAGGAGAAGGGAGAGACTAAGTTCGACTAAAAGTTATATACCTTTTTTAACTCCCCCCTTTTGTGGAAACCCTCTCTACTACAGAACTACTAGAACGCGTTAACAAACTCATAGAGTTGTTAGAAAAAGCACTTATAAAACGCGAGTTTTACCCTCCCAGGCTGACCAAGTACGAAGTTGCGAGAGTAGTCGGCGCCAGGGCCATGCAACTTGCAATGGGCGCACAGCCCCTTGTAGATATACAACAACTCGGCACCACAGACCCCGTGTTAATAGCCATGGAAGAATTGAAACAAGGGCTGTTAGACTTTATAATTGTAAGAGAGATGCCAGACGGGAGAGCCGTCAGAGCTAGTCTCAGAGACCTTCTACAACTTGAGAAATCGGTCTAGCTGAGAGCGCCTAGACAATAAGCGCCTCGAATCAAACATCTCTTGTACATAGTCGTGTAGGCGGCGAATTTGGTCGAGCGCCCGCCGAATGGCCAGGCAGTCGACAGTCACAAGGCTTTCTCGACTTGAGAAGTCCTTATAGGCCTTATGACTACAACGTCGCCGAAGTAAAGAAACTCATGTCCGCCTTTTACAAACCTCTTCTCAGCGCCTTCTAACTTCACGTCGTCTAAGAGGTAGTAGATTTTGTACCTACGCGTTTGATACACCTCGTATCTAGCGCCCTTGGGCAACTCCACGTCTTGTAAACTTCCCTCTCTTTTAAAACTAATGGCCCAGAAACAACTCGGCTAGCTTACCCTCGTCTAGCCCCTTGGCGCCTCCGCTGTACTTAACCCTCCCCGTGACTAAGACGTAGGCGCGGTCCCCGATTTCAAGAGCCTTCTTCGCGTTCTGTTCCACAAGGAGAATCGATATGCCCAACTTATCTCTAATCTCCCTGATTGAGTTGAAAAAGTCGCTTACAAGCTTCGGCGCCAAGCCGGAGGTAGGCTCGTCTAGCATTAAGAGCTTTGGGCTTTTCATAAGCCCCATCCCAATCGCCAACATCTGCCTCTCGCCTCCAGAGAGGAACTTCGCCTTCCTACTCCTCAACTCCTTCAACTTTGGGAATATTTCAAACACCTCTCCAATCCTCTCCGAAGCCTTGTGGCTAGGCATGCCCACAGACGCGGCGAGCAGGTTTTCGTACACGGTAAGCTCGCCGAATATGTTAGGCGTGCCGAAGTTGTTAGGAGACTGCATCACATACGCAACGCCCATTTTAGTAACCTCATGAGGAGGCCTTCCTGTAATGTTTTTATCCTCTAGCAAGACGCGGCCGCTAAACACCGTGGCAAGCCCCACTATGCTGTTTAACAACGTAGACTTACCAGCTCCGTTAGGGCCCAGCAGTACCACAATCTCCCCCGAATTAACCACTAAATCTACGCCGAACAACACGTGGAACTTCCCATAGCCTGCCTCAAGCCTCTCAACCCTCAACACCTCCGGCATAGACAAGAAAAAGAGACTATTAATAAGTATAATGTTATAAACCTCAAAAAACTACGTCCCATGACTTCCAAAGCCCTCTACTTGATAGCAGTAATTATAGTTGCCGTAGTAGCAATCGGGCTCTTGTTTACAGGAACGCCGCAGAGCCAGGCGCCGCCCACGGCCACAACTACAGCACCGCCA